>JAOPUZ010000077.1 GCA_025966315.1 Frankiales bacterium
GTCCCCGAATGCAGTGCTTCCATAACCACAAACCTAAACGCAGGGTCCGACAGAAACCGGGCCGTAAACGCCCACCGGTCGAGAATCATCAACAAAATAAGCCGAAAGCGAACACCCGCCCCGAGTCGCCGACACAGGGCTCGGCGCAGCCCGACCTCGGCAAGTCGACGAAGGAGCGGTATCGATCCCCGAATGCAGTGCTTCCATGACTAGAACACTAAAGCAGGGGTACGACAGTTTCAGGGGGACGGCCCAGTCGAGATTTACCATTCCCGATATGGCCAAACCGCACAGTCAAAACACATTACCGGAAGGGTATGACGAAACCCTAGGAGCGCCGAACGCACGTGCGATCCGCCGAAACGCACGTGCGATCCGCCGAACGCAGGTGCGATCCGCCGAAACGCAGGTGCGACCCGCCAAGCGCACGTGGGATCCCGAGGCAAGTCGGCAGGCCCATGCGCGCAGTGTGGCTGCGACGCTAGCCGGCAGCAAGTGGCTACCGCACGCAACTCACGCGCCGGTACCCGTTCTGTGGGTCGCGGGTCCAGTTCGGCCGCGACGACGGACCGATGACAGATTCGCTTGATGGAGTAGTGCCAAAGGTCCCGTGGCCGGCGTCCGAGGACAATCTCACGAACGATTGAGCCGCTGCACCAGTAGGAATACGTTCGCCTTCGGGCAGTGCGAAATAGTCGAGGCTGCTTCCGGCTGGGATGGGAGGGGCACCGTGGCGCTGACGTTCGTGTCGCGGCTGCGCGCGATGTTACCGACGTCAGCGGACTGGACGACGGCCCGACGAAATCCGCGAAGCAACCTGCTCGCCGGCGCTACCGTCGCCGTGGTGGCGCTGCCGTTGGCCCTCGCCTTTGGGGTCGCCTCCGGTGTTGGTGCCCGCGCCGGGCTGATCACCGCGGTAGTGGCCGGTGCGTTGGCGGCGATCTTCGGTGGCTCGAACCTGCAGGTATCCGGACCGACCGGGGCCATGACGGTGGTGCTGATCCCGGTATTCCATCGTTACGGAACCAACGGCGTTCTGATGGTCGGCATGCTCGGCGGCGGCCTGCTGATCCTGGCCTCGTTCGCCGGGCTGGGGCGCGCGGCGCGGTACTTGCCCGCCCCGGTGATCGAAGGCTTCACGGCCGGCATCGCAGTGGTCATCGTGTTGCAACAGGTCCCGTCCATGTTGGGAACTCCCGGGACCGGCAGCAAGGCGTGGCGGTCGGCCTGGGATTCTGCCCATCACTACGTGCAGCATCCGCAGCCCTGGCCGCTGGTGGTGGCGTTGACGGTGGCCGCCCTGATCCTGCTGGCCACCCGCTGGCGGCCGGCCATTCCGGTGTCGCTGGCGGTGGTGGCCGCAGCCACGCTCGTCGTCCAGGTGACTGGCGTCCACGTTGCCCGCCTCGGCACCCTGCCCAGCGGCCTGCCAACACCGAGCCTCGCGTTCTTCGGCCCGCAGTTGCTGACCAGTCTGCTGCCTTCCGCGCTGGCCGTCGCGGCGCTGGGTGCGCTGGAATCGCTGCTGTCAGCGACGGTCGCCGACGGGCTGACCATCGACGAGCGGCATGACCCTGACCGCGAATTGTTCGGTCAGGGCATCGCGAACCTGATCAGCCCATTGTTCGGCGGCGTTCCGGCGACCGGAGCCATCGCACGCACCGCCGTGAACGCCCGCGTCGGCGCCACTTCCCGGCTGTCGGCGTTGACCCATGCCGTCACGCTCGCCATTATCGTGTTGGCGGCGGCGCCGTTGGTAGGCAAGATTCCGGTTGCGGCACTGGCCGGCGTGTTGCTGGCGACCTGCATCCAGATGGTCGAGGTCGGTTCGCTGCTGGCCATTGCTCGGGCGACTCGTCCCGACGCCCTGATCCTGCTCACGACGCTGGTGGTCACGGTGGCCGCCGATCTCGTCACCGCCGTCGCGGTCGGAATCGCCATCGCGGTAGTGATGGCACTGCGTTCGGTTTCGCGCGCCAGTCGGCTCGAACAGATGCCGGTATCCGAGCACGAGGCCGGAAGTGCCGACGACGCCGAACGTTCCTTGCTGGCCGACCACATCGTTGCCTACCGCATCGACGGCCCGCTGATCTTCGCCGCCGCGCACCGCTTCCTGTTGGAACTGACCGAAGTGGCCTACGTCAGGGTGGTCATCCTGCGCCTGTCGCGGGTCAGCTCGCTCGACGCCACCGGAGCTCAGGTCCTCGGTGACGCGATCAGCCGGCTGGAACGCCGCGGAATCACCGTGCTGATCTCGGGCATCAGTCCCGGGCACGACGGCATCCTGGCCGCACTGGGCGTGGCCGACGAGCTGCGCGCGCAGTCACGGATCTTCGCCGACACGCCGGCCGCGATCAGGTATGCGCGCACCTTGATCCACCCGATTGCGATTGCCTGAGCGTGGCCATCGGCGACACTAGTTGTGCAGTACGGCCGCGCCACCGAACCGGCCATGGGCCAGATCGGACAACGCTGTTGGCGCGTCGGCCATAGCGTAGGAGACGGTCGTCGGCTGGATCTTGAATCGTTCAGCCAGGCGCAAGAATTCTTCCCCGTCCTGCCGCGTGTTGGCCGTGACGCTGCGCAGGTTCCGTTCGCGGAACAGCTCCGACTGGTAGTTCAGGCTTGGAATGTCGGACAGCCAGATGCCGGCCACCGCGAGCGTGCCGCCGGCGTCGAGAGCGCGAAGTGCGGGCACCACCAGTTCGCCGGCCGGCGCGAACAGGATGGCCGCATCGAGGGGCTCCGGCGGGGCGTCGGACGCGTTGGCCACCGAGTCCACGCCCAGCGCGGACGCCAACTGCTGGTTATGCGCGCCGCGGGTCATGACGTGCACGCGCAAGCCCTCATGCAAGGCAACCTGCGCGGTGAGATGTGCGCTGCCTCCGAAGCCGTAGATGCCCAGTCGACCACCGGGCGGCGCGTCGGCGACCCGCAGCGCGCGATAGCCGATGATGCCGGCGCAGAGCAGCGGAGCGGCCTGTTCGTCCGTTAGGGCCGGCGGCAACGCATAGACGAAGCGCTCGTCCGCCAGGCACGCGTCGGCATAACCGCCCTGCACGTCCCAGCCGGTGAACTGCGGCGACTCGCAGAGAT
This sequence comes from Frankiales bacterium, assembly GCA_025966315.1. GTDB lineage: Bacteria > Actinomycetota > Actinomycetes > Mycobacteriales > Jatrophihabitantaceae > Jatrophihabitans_A. The sequence goes on from JAOPUZ010000077.1 coordinate 3,097, forward strand.
TCTCCGCCCCGCGACGGCAGAATCGGCAGCTGCCGTCGGTGCTGGCGAGCCAGGGGACGCCGACCCGGTCACCGACGGCAAACCGTCCGGCGCCGGCTCCGACGGCCTCGACGCGGCCGACGATCTCGTGACCCGGGGTCACGGCCGGATGCCGCGGCGCGAGGTCGCCTTCGGCCAGGTGAAGGTCGGTGCGACAGACCCCGCAGCAACTGATTCTGACGAGGAGTTGTCCGGGACCCGGCGACGGCGTCTCGCGTTCGATGCGGCGCAGCGGTCCCTCGTCGATCGGCGCGCAGTGTTCGACTATCCAAGCAAGCATGGGATCAATGATGCGCTAATTTGCCTCTGCTGGTCCCGAGTTCCGCGTCCAGCGCGGTGCGGCTTCGCCTCGGTCGCCCGGTCGGGACCAATGGCCCTGCCTGGCGACGGCTGGGCTTGGTTGGCTGCAAGTGAACGCCCACCACAGCCCTGGCGGAGGTCCCGAGATGCACGCAGTCATAGCGTACGAGTCGATGTTCGGTAACACTCGGATGGTCGCCGAGGCCATCGGCGTCGGGCTGAGGGCCACGTGCTCCGTAGACGTGGTCCGCATGAGTGAACTCGATGCCGGGCGACTCGCAGCGGCGGACCTGCTGGTCGTCGGCGGTCCGACCCACGCGTGGGGAATGAGCCGACCGAATACCCGCCTGAACGCATCGGCCCAGGCGGACAAGCCAGGCAGCAGGCTGAGCCTCGAACCGCACGCCACTGCGCCGGGCCTGCGTGAGTGGTTCAAGTCGCAGGCATCGGCGCCTGGTGCGGCCGGATCGATTGGCTCGGTCCGCTCGACCGCCTTAACGAAGTCGGCAGCCTTCGACACCCGGGTGCAACTGCCGCGGCTGCTGACCGGGCGGGCCAGCGTCAAGCTGGTGCACGCTTTGCGGGCTCGGGGCTACGACGTGATCGCCAGCCCGGCGAGCTTCCTGGTGGGCCGTAAAAGCACAGCCTTGCTGGCCGGCGAACTGGAACGCGCTCGCGAGTGGGGCGCCACGTTGAGTCCGCCGCACGTCGGCAGCTCGTGAAGCTGTTGGTCGATGACGGCGTGTCCCAGTCAGACATCGCCCGCGAGCTCGAAGTGAGCCGCCAGGCGGTGAAGCAGATGGCGGCGCTGTGAGGGGTCGCGCGTCGGCAACCGGTCGAATCAGTCGGGCACGACCTGCCTGGTGAGCCGATCGATCACGCGATCCTCCTCCGCCGTCACCACCAGCACCCGCAGCCCGGTCTCACGCAATCGCTGCTGCGCGTCGCCCGGGGAGCCAGCATCGACGACGTCGCGGCCGCCACGTAACGGGACCAACTGGCGACAGATCGCCTCTCGGACCGCGCTGGCGTGTTCGCCTACCCCGCCGGTGAAGACCAGGCTGTCCCACCGATCCAGGGTGGTGACACCGCCCGCGATGGCCATTGCCGCGCCGCCGGAAAACACGGCCAGGGCCAGCTCGGCATCGGCGTCAACCGCTTGGGTCAGGTCCCGGACATCGTGGCGACCACCCGCCAGTCCGGCCAACCCGGAGTCGCGGTCGAACGCGGTCCGCAGCCGATCAACGGTGTAACCGTGTTGCTGGATAAGGTAAAGCGCGATCTCGGGATCCAGGTCGCCGCTGCGGGTGCCCGACAGCATCCCGCTGGTCGGGGTCAATGACATGCTCGTGTGCCTGGGCCGGCCGTCAGCGACGGCGGTGACGCTGCAGCCGCTACCCAGGTGTGCGATCACCGCCTGGCCCAGATCGGGGTGACGGTCCACCACGGACTGGACGGACAGCCCGTGGAATCCGTAGCGACGGACGCCCAACTGGCGAAGCTCCTCGGACACCGGCAGCCGACGCGATCGTTCCGGCAGATCATGATGAAACCCGGTGTCGAAGCAGGCGACATGTCGCGCCTGCGGCCAGGCCCGCCGGGCATGACCGATCGCGGCAAGATCACCCGGTAGGTGCAGCGGGGCCAGCGGGACGGCAGCCTGCAAGTCCGCCACCAGCTGATCATCAATAACCGTCGGGCGAAAGTGCTTCGGACCGCCGTGCACGACTCGATGCCCAACCGCGGTCGGGGTCAGGCCCGCAATGACGAGTTCGCGCGCAATCGCGTCCACCGCCTCGCTGACCCCGTCGGTGAACGGCCGCTGGCCCGGGCTGGCGCCGCCGGTGACGCTCAGCACGCCGTCGCCGGTGCCCATCCGCTCGACGCCGATCTCGAGGACCAATTCCGGCGTACGAACCGACGCCTTCAGTGATGACGAACCTGGATTCAACGCGAGAATCGTCGCCGAGCTGGTCATCGTCCCCAGGTCCAGCCTTCGACCTCAGGCAGGTCCTCAAGGTGCTCGCGGACGTAGCGATGGTGCCGGTCCAGCATCTGCTCGCAGTACTGCGCCAGTTCTTCACCACGTTCGGGCGCACGCCGTGAGCGTCGCAACGCCTCCAGAACCAGGTGATAGCGACTCATCCGGTTGAGCACCACCATGTCGAACGGCGTGGTCGTGGTGCCCTGTTCGGAGAAGCCGCGGACGTGGAAGCGTCCTGGATTCCGGCGCCCGTGCAGCAATTCATGGATGGCCCGGGGGTAACCGTGAAAGGCGAAGATGACGTCGGTATCGATCGTGAACAGTTCGTCGAAGTGGTCCTCGCTGAACCCATGCGGGTGATCGTGCTGCGGCAACAACGCCATCAAATCAACGACATTCACCACCCGTACCCGCAAGTAGGGAACGTACTCGCGCAGCAGCTCGGCGGCCGCCAGCGTCTCCAGCGTGGGCACATCTCCCGCGGCCGCCAGTACGATATCCGGCTCGTCCGGGCGCCCCGGGGTATCGCCTTCGGTGCCGGCCCAATCCCACACCGACGCCCCGGCGGCACAATGCGCCTCAGCCTCGTCCACGCTCAGATATTGCAGGTGTTTCTGCTTGTCCACGACGATCAGGTTCACGTGGTCCCGGCTGTCCAGACAGTGCTTGGCGATGGACAGCGTGCAGTTGGCGTCCGGTGGCAGCCAGATCCGGACGACCTCGGGCGACAACGGAATGGCGGTATCGATCAATCCTGGTCCCTGATGGGAGAAGCCGTTGTGGTCGTTTCGCCAGCAGGTTGAGGTCAGCAACACGTTCAATGAGGCCACCGGCGCTCGCCACTGCAGATCGGCAGCATGCTGAAGCCACTTCGTGTGTTGGACCAGCATTGAGGCCGACACCATTGCGAAAGCCTCGTAGGTGGCGAACATTCCGTGCCGGCCTGACAACAGATACCCTTCCAACCAGCCCTGGCACAGGTGTTCGGACAGCACCTCCATCACCCGACCCTCGGGCGACAGGTGATCGTCGGTGACCAGCACCGGTGCCTGCAGGCAGCGATCGGTTTCCTGGAAGACTGCGGCCAACCGGTTACTGGCCGTTTCATCCGGGCAGAAAAGGCGGAAGTGGCCGCCGCCGTCCTCGGCGCGTGCGGTGTCGGCGTAGACGTCGCGCAACAATTTGCCCAGCGGCTCGGTGTTTTCGTGGTGGACGACCCCGCGCTCATCGACGTCCAGGGCGTAATTGGTCAGCGCCCGGATCGCCAGTGGTTCGAGCAGCCTGCCCCCGTTGGCGTAGGGCGACGCCGACATCCGCCGATCGCCGGGCGGGGCCAACGCGGCGATCTCCGGGTTCAACCGGCCGTCCTGCTCGAAGAGCTCGTCCGGACGGTAGGACCGTAACCACTGCTCCAACCGGGCCAGGTGATCGGGGTTTTCCCTTACCGCGGAAAGCGGAACTTGATGGGCCCGGAAGGTCCCTTCGATCTGGACGCCGTCGACGACGTCTGGTCCGGTCCACCCTTTCGGGGTGCGCAGGATGATCGCCGGCCACCGCGATGGGGCCTGCGCAACGGCCCCGGCTCCGCGCGCCTGCCGCTGGATCTCACCGATCTGGGCGTGCGCGGCGAACAGGGCTTGGTTCAGATCGGTGAACACCTGGACCGGATCGTCACCGGCGACGACGACCGGATCCCAGCCCTGGCTGGCCAGCAGTCCGATGACGTCCGAGTCCGGTGCCCGGCCCAACACCGTCGGCCCGGAGATCTTGTAGCCGTTCAGATGCAGGATGGGCAGGACCGCGCCGTCGCGCCGGGCATTCAAGAAGGCCGGGATCTTCCAGGACGCGGCCAGCGGCCCGGTTTCGGCCTCGCCGTCACCGACCACACAGGCCACCACTAGCTCCGGGTGGTCGAAGGCCGCGCCGGCGGCGTGGGCCAGCGCGTAGCCGAGTTCGCCGCCCTCGTGGATGCTGCCTGGCGTCTGGACACTGACGTGACTAGGAATGCCACCGGGCGTGGAGAACTGCCGCACCAGCCGGGCCAGACCAGCGGCGTCCGCTGACACGGCCGGATAGATCTCGCTGTAGGTGCCTTCCAGGTAGGTGTTGGCGACCAGCGCCGGCCCACCATGACCGGGCCCGGTCACGTAGATGCAATCGCTGTCGGTGGCACGGATCATCCGGTTGAGCAGCACGTAGATCATCGACAGGCCCGGACTGGTGCCCCAGTGCCCGAGCAACCTGGGTTTGATGTCGTCGACCGTGAGCGGCTCACGCAGCAGCGGGTTCGACTTCAGGTAGATCTGCGCGACGGTCAGGTAATTGGCCGCGGCCCACCAGCGAAGGTCCAGGGCGAGTTCGGACTCGGGATAGGACACCGACGTTTCGACCGCGTAGTTCGGCAGGCTCATGTCCGTCAGTGTGGGCGCCTGGTGGCCAGCACGCCAATTCCCTGCTCGCCCTCGTCCGGAAAGCACATTCTCGAACCTGGGGCACTGCTCGGGACGTTCGCCCCTGTCAACGGCCCGACTTTGGCCCGATGGTGAACACAAGAGGAAGTTGACTTGATGTCGAGTAGAACGGAGCTGTCTGATGACCACTTCTCAGGACCTACGTACCGCCACCGGCGCATTGCGACGGGCGGCGGTGCGAGCGACGTTTGCGCCCTCGGTGCACAATACCCAGCCCTGGCGGATACTGCTCGGCCACGACGAATTGGGGCTGTTGACCGACCGCACCCGGCAGCTCCAGGCGCTCGACCCGACCGGACGGCAGCTGGTGATCAGCTGTGGCTGCGCGCTGTTCAACGCTCGCGTGTCGCTCGCCGCCGCGGACCTGACCGCCGTGGTCACCCGGTTCCCCGACATCTCTCGTTCGGACCTGTTGGCCACCATCGCGGTACAACAAAGCCCGGGACCGCAGGGCGACCCGATCGCGGCGTTGGATAGCGTCGTGGAGTTGCGCCACACAAATCGTCGGCGTTTCGCCGATGACGCGGTACCGCCGGAAATGCTGGAGGTGCTGGAGCAGGCCGCGCTGGCCGAGGACAGCATCCTGGTCCAGATCCGTGACCCCGCTCAGCGGCTGGCCGTCGCCCGGCTGAGTCAGCAGGCGGACGCGCTGCAGAACGCGGACGCCGGGTACCGGGCCGAACTGCGCGCCTGGACGACAACCGACCTGGCTCGGCTCGATGGCGTGCCGGCGACCGCGGTGCCGCAGGTGACCGGCGAGTCGCACGACGAGGTGCCGATCCGCGATTTCGATACCAGTGGGCAGGGTCTGTTGCCCAGTGACACCGGTTCCTCCAGCCAGCAGTGCCTGTTGTTGCTAGGAACGCGGGGCGACAATCCGGCCGCGTGGCTGCGAGCCGGTGAGGCGTTGCAGCGGATCCTGCTGGAAATCACTCGGCATGGCTTCACCGCCAGCCCGCTGACTCAGGTCATTGAGGCCGCCGTCACCCGGGAGGCCTTGCAAACCGAACTCGGCCTGACCATGATGCCGCACGTACTGCTGCGGGTCGGACGGGCCGCGGCGACCCCGGCGACCCATCGCCGCCGGCTGGTCGACGTGTTGATCGAACGGCCGTAGGTGCTATTGGATCGGTCAACTACAGTCCAGTCATGGATGGGCAGGCGGGAACGCCGCTGATATTTCCGGACGGTCCGAAGCTCGAACTCGACCAACTGATCGATCAGCTGGTCGAGCGCGCCCGCGAGGTCCAACGGGCCCAAGGTCGCCTGCGTAGTTTGCTGCGGGCCAACGAGATGGTCACCGGCGGCATCAGCCTGCACGAAGTGCTCAAGCACATCGTGCAGGCCGCTTGCGCACTCGCGGGCGCCCGATACGGTGCGCTCGGCGTCATCGCTCACGACGGAACCCTCGAACAGTTCATCCATGTCGGGATGGACGCAGAGCTCGTTCCGAAGATCGGGCATCTGCCGGAGGGCAAAGGGCTGCTCGGTGCGCTGATCAACGATCCGCAACCGATTCGTCTGAACCGGATCGCTGACGACCCGCGATCCTCGGGATTCCCGCCGATGCATCCACCGATGGCGTCATTCCTCGGCGTCCCGATCAGGATCAGGGGCGAGGTGTTCGGCAACCTCTACCTGACCGAAAGTGCGACCGGGCAGTTCAGCGCCGAGGACGAAGAATTGGTTCGTTCACTGGCGGTGACGGCGGGGACGGCGATCAGCAACGCCCGGTTGTACAGCGAATCCCAGTTGCAGCAACGCTGGCTCGGCGCGTCGGCTGAGATCAGCGCGCAGCTGCTCGCCTCGGCGGGTGAGGACCCGCTCAAGATGATCGCTCGGCGGGCCAGTGAGATCGGCGAAGCCGACCTGGTCACGGTCGCACTGCTGGCGGACGAGGGCGCGGACGTGATGATTGAAGTGGCCATCGGCCAAGACGCGGACGCATTGCTCGGTCGGCGGTTCCCGGTCAGCGAGACCTTGGCGGGGCAGGCTATTGCCGAACGGGCACCGTTGCTCGTCCGTTCAGCAGCCGAGTCGCCCGGTGAGCGGTCTGACCTGGAATCGGTATTCGAACCCGGTCCGGTGATGGTCATCCCGCTGGTCGGCACGTCCAGTGTGCTCGGCGCGCTGACCATCGCGCGTCGCGCCGGACGGCCGAGCTTCAGCGACAGCGATCTGAAGATGGCGGCGGGCTTTGCCAATCACGCCAGCATCGCGATCGAATTGACTGCGGCCCGCGCCGATCAGCAGCGCGTCGTGTTACTCGAGGATCGCGATCGCATTGCCCGCGACCTGCACGATCACGTGATTCAGCAGCTGTTCGCCATCGGCCTGAGCCTGGAAGGAACCGCCTCGGCGCTCGGGGGCAACGATCAGGTCGTGTCGCGGCTGCGCGAGCGGGTCGGCGACATCGACCGCACCATCAGGCAGATCCGGACCAGCATCTTCGAGCTTCGCGGACCACTCGGCGCAGGCTCAGCGGGACTGCGGACCCGGGTGCTCGAGATCGCCGAAGAAATGACCGGGGTATTGGGATTCGCGCCCGGAGTCGCCTTCGGAGGTCCCATCGACCTGTCCGTGACGGGCGCGCTGGCCGACGATGTGGCCGCTTGTGTCAGGGAAGGACTGACCAACGTGGCCAAGCATGCGCAGGCGAGCAGTGCCGGCGTCGACCTGGACGTCGCGGACAACGAGGTGACCGTTCTCGTGTGGGACAACGGAGTCGGCGTTGCTGACGGCGGCCGGTCGAGCGGGGTGGCCAACCTCCGGGCTCGGGCCGAGCAGCGACACGGATCGTTCGAATTGTCGGTGCGCCCGCAGGGTGGCACCCAAATGGTGTGGAAGGCCTTGATTTGATGAACGAGCCAGTCGAGAACATCCGGATCTTCCTGCTCGACGACCACGAGGTGGTGCGTCGGGGTATCGCGGAATTGCTCACCTCCCAGCCGGGTTTCGAGATCGTCGGCGAGGCCGGCACCGCCGCTGAGGCGTTGAACCGGATTCCCGCGACCCGTCCTGATGTCGCCATCCTGGACGCCCGGCTTCCCGACGGCAGCGGGATCGACGTCTGCCGCGACATTCGATCCGCCCTGCCGGACACTTACTGCCTCATCCTGACGTCGTATGACGATCAGGATGCGGTACTGGCCGCGGTGTTGGCCGGTGCGTCGGGTTACATCCTCAAGGAGGTTCGGGCGGCGGGCATCGTCGACGCTGTTCGTCAGGTCGCCATGGGACGTTCGCTGATCGACCCCGGCCTGGTCGAACAGGTGATGGCCCGGATCCGGCAGGGCTCGGCGACGGACAACCGGGTTGCACCACTGACCGAGCGTGAGCGTGAGGTGCTGGATCTGATCGCGGACGGGCTGACCAACCGGCAGATCGGTGAACGGTTGTTCCTGGCCGAGAAGACGGTCAAGAACTACGTCTCCAGCCTGCTCGCCAAGCTGGGCATGCAACGGCGGACCCAGGCCGCGGTATTCGGCGCCGAGCTCAAGCGGAACTGAAGCGACAACTCAAGCGATTCTGAGGCGCGCACGGACCACTCGCCGATCGCATAGGACCAAAGTCCTGTCTGCACGGGCCGTTCTACCGCAGCGATCGGTCGCCGGCTACGCGAAGCTCGGTATTACCGAAACCGAGACTACGGAGTGCCGCCATGACTCGAGACCAGAGCTACCTTCCCCGGATCGTTGTCGGTGTTTCCGACACCTCGGCTAGCTGTGCCGCGGTGCGGGTTGGGGCGGCTGAAGCCGTCCGGCTGTCGCTGCCCGTCTACCTGGTACGGGTGTGGCGCGATATCGACCGGCTGCTGTCTATGACTTCGGACGAGGTGAATGTGTTCGCCGCGGACCGGACGTCGGAGATCGCCATACTCAGAGCGGCCACCGAACAGGCGCGATTAGCAAACGCCGGCCTCGAGGTGGTCTCGGAGTTCGTACCCGGTGACCTCTACGACGCGATCCGCTCCCGCTGCCGAGATGCGCTGCTGTTGGTGGTGGGCCAGGACTTCGTCGAGGATTCCGACGATTCTTTCGGCGACTGGTGCATCAGGAACCTCGAATGCCCGGTGTTGGTTGTGGATCCAACCGGGCTTGCCGTTGGACGTCGCGACAACTGGCAGTCCGGCTATGCCGGCAGCGGGCGCCTGTCAGCCATCGACGTCGCGCGATGAGTACCACGATCGGCGTCGGCGTGGACGGCTCGACGGCCGGGACCGCGGCGCTGCTGTGGGCGGCGCGGGAATGCCGGGTCCGCAACGCCGAGTTGGTGGTCGTACACGCGGCAGTCGAAGGCGAACGAAGCTCCGCGGACGACCGAGCTCACCTCGTGCCGGAGCCGAACCGGCAAGCTGGCGAACGGCTGGTCCAGGATCAGCTGCGGCAAGCCGGCGTGAACGCCGCTGAGATCAAGGTGTCCACGGTGATCAGTGATATCCCGGTGGTCGATGCCTTGGTGACGCTGAGCCTAATCGCTGATCTCATCGTCATCGGCACTCGAGGTCGACGCGATCTCGAGCGCAGCATGCTCGGATCGGTCGCCCATCGATTGGCCGTGGCCGCCCACTGCCCGGTCGCGGTGATCCCGCCGCTGACCAGCGGCTCGCCGTCGACCGCCCCGATCGTCGTCGGCATGTCCGGTTCGGTCGCCGGCCGGCTCGCGTTGGCCGAAGCCTTCGCCGAGGCCAACCGTCGTTCGGTGACGTTGGTGGCCGTTTCCGTGCTGGGACGCTCGACGGACGGCGGGGGACACATCGCTGTACCGGACAGCGGCTTCGCCGAGCTGATGCGCGATCATCCGGGGGTCGAGGTCGATTACCGCGCCCGTCCGGGCGAGCCCGCTGACGTGCTGCTCGACGCGGCCGGCGGTGCGCAACTAATCGTTGTGGGATGCCGCCAGGCGCAGCAGCGGTGGCAGACGCGTTTGGGACCGGTCTGCGCGGCGGTCCTGCACTATGCGCCCTGCCCCGTCCTGCTGGTGGGCAGCTCGCTGGCCGTCATACCTGTCGCCGTGTCGCCGGTCTTGAGCCGGGCGGGGCGTAGCTGACGGCGATCTTCATTGTCTCGTCCAGCTCATCGGCGAGAGAGTACGACAGGTCGCTGCTAGACGAGCGCGAAGTGCCCGTGCCCGTTTTTGAGATACACGCGCGGCGGGTTCGCGCCGCCGCTGACCTTGATGTCCGGACTCCCGTCACCATTCGCGTCTACTACCGAGATGCCATACGTCATCGTTCCGGACGCATCGCTTTCCAGAACCTGCGTGCTGCCCGACCGGCCGTTTATGACGGACACTCCGCTTTCGCGCGTGTCCGGTGAGTAAACCTTGTAGTTGGCGATCAGGTCGATACCACGATTGCCGGTGACGTCGGCGAAGATCACGTTCGGATTAGCTCCGCTGATCGAGAGCGGGAAGCTGGCCGGCCCCTCGGCCAATGCCGTACCCACTTTGGTCAGGGTTTCAAAGTGCTGCGTTTGGTCAGACGTCAGCCAAACGTCGCCGTTGCCGTCACCATCGAAGTCCTGGCTGCCGATATAGCTCGGCTGGTCGACGTCCGGCTGATACGAACTGACGACGTGAAAGTTTCGCAAGACGAACAGTGAATTGATCGACGCGGGCGGACCTGAGAACCAGGTGACGGCCAAGTCAGGCGCATGCCTCTTGCGCGTGAGGCGGGTGCCCATATCTGGGCAGGGGCGGCCAGCCGGCAGGCCAGGAATGGAGTAGTAATGCAGCACTGTCTTGACGGACGGGCCTCTCTTCGCGCCGACGACGACGGTTGCCAGGCATCCGGTGGGTGTCGTACTCAGAGTCGTGGTATCCGATCTCCCGTCGCCCGTGACGTCACCGACGATAGGCTGACCCCTTCCGTTACTCCCCGTGACCGCACCGGCGGCAGGGGCATACAGAAAGGCGCCAACACCAAAAGCAGCAACGGTAGCGAGAACGATCGATTTCTTCATCTGGACCTCCATATCAGCTAATTTCCGGTACAAGCAATGTCGGGCCGAACCATCGCCGAGGATAGCCATCTCGAACCTAAGATGGGTTGATAATCGACATGGATTTGAAGACGCTCGTAACGATTCGTCGTCTAAGCCAGGGAGCGACGGACGGTCGGCGTGATACAGGTTCAGCCGTTGCCTCGACGGTGCTGCCCGACCAGCCGTTCCTTCGGCTCGGATGCAGCGCCCGGGCCAGGCCACCATGGTCAGGACCAGCGAAATGAGTGGAGCTACCGGACCGGCCAGGGCGTATGGTGAGCCCAGCCAAAACGAGGCGCAGTCGTGGCGAAAGGCATGCGTGCGGTGAACGTTCGTCAGAGCGTGTTGTCCTGGCCGGTTGTCCGCCAGCTGACCGGTGGCGACCCGCTCGGTCGAGGCAGCGCGGTGACCTCCGCTCGGACCGAGGCGCTCCAGCCACGCACGGTTACCGCGGACCGGGTTGTGAAGAGCATCTGCCCGTACTGCGCCGTCGGCTGTGGGCAGCGGGTTTTCGTCAAGGATGAGAAGGTTGTTCAGATCGAGGGCGACCCGGATTCGCCGATATCCCGGGGACGGCTGTGCCCCAAGGGTTCGGCCAGCGAGCAACTGGTCAACAGCCCTGGACGGCAGACCGCGATGCTGTACCGGCGCCCGTACGGCACCGAGTGGGAACCTCTCGATCTCGAGACCGCGACGGACATGATCGCCGACCGAGTGCTCGCGAGCCGGGCCGCCACGTGGCAGGACGTCGACGACCAAGGTCGTAAGCTGCGCCGCACTCTGGGCATCGCCGGGCTCGGTGGCGCGACGCTGGACAACGAAGAGAACTACCTGATCAAGAAGCTGTTCACGGCGATGGGCGCCATCCAGATCGAGAACCAGGCCCGTATTTGACACAGTGCCACCGTCCCCAGTTTGGGGGCCTCGTTCGGACGTGGCGGTGCTACGTCATTCCAGCAGGATTTGCAGAATTCTGACTGCATCGTGATCCAGGGTTCGAACATGGCCGAATGCCATCCCGTTGGATTCCAGTGGGTCATGGAGGCGAAAGCCCGCGGCGCCAAGGTCATTCACATCGACCCACGGTTCACCCGGACGTCGGCGGTGGCCGATACCCACGTGCCGTTGCGCGCGGGTAGTGATATTGCCTTCCTCGGCGGCATCGTCAACTACATCCTGACCAACGAGAAATACTTCAAGGAATACGTCCTCGCCTATACCAACGCGGCGACGCTGTTGCGCGAGGACTTCGTTGACGTCGATGAGCTGGACGGCGTGTTCTCCGGCTATGACCCCCAGACGGGCACGTATGACACCGAGTCCTGGCGATATGAAGGCCAAGACGATATTGCCGCGGCCGGCCAGCGAGATGCGCCGAAGAGTCAGAGCGAATCCGAGGAATCCCAGGGCGCTCGAGGTGCCGGACACGAATTGGGCGGCCACGGAGCCGCGATGGATCACAGCCACGTCATCCGGGACGACACGTTGCAGCATCCGCGCACGGTGTTCCAGGTGCTTAAGCGGCACTATGCGCGCTACACGCCTGAGCTGGTGCAAGAAGTGTGTGGCGTGCCGCCCGAACTGTTCGAGCAGGTTTGTGAGGCGGTCACCGCCAATAGCGGCCGCGAACGCACCACCGCCTGGGTCTATTCGGTGGGCTGGACTCATCACACGGTGGGCGTGCAGTACATCCGCGGTTCGGCGATAATCCAGCTACTGCTGGGAAATATTGGTCGACCGGGCGGTGGCATCCTTGCCCTGCGTGGGCACGCCAGCATCCAAGGGTCCACCGACATCCCCACGCTGTTCAACCTGCTGCCCGGATATCTGCCGATGCCCAAGGTCGACCAGCACGACACGCTCGATGACTATTTGCAGACCGTGTCCAGCAAGCAGCAGAAGGGATTCTGGACGGCCGCCGACACGTATATGGTCAGCCTGCTGAAGTCCTATTGGGGCGATGCCGCCACCGAGGAAAACGATTTCGCCTTTGATTACCTGCCGAAACTGACCGGTGATCACGGCACCTATCAGACCGTAATGGACATGTTGGAGGACAAGGTCGAAGGTTATTTCCTGCTCGGGCAGAACCCCGCGGTAGGTTCAGCGCACGGCAAGATGCAACGCCTGGGCATGGCTCATCTGAAGTGGCTGGTTGTTCGGGACCTGAACATGATTGAGTCGGCGACGTTCTGGAAGGACAGCCCCGAGATCGAAACCGGCGAGCTCGCGACGACGGACATCGCCACCGAGGTGTTCTTCTTCCCCGCCGCCTCGCACGTCGAAAAGGACGGCACCTTCACCCAGACCCAGCGCGTGCTGCAATGGCACCATAAGGCGGTCGAGCCGCCGGGGGACTGCCGCAGTGAGTTGCATTTCTTCTACCACCTGGGCCGCAAGTTGCGGGAACGTCTCGCCGAGTCCACCCTCGAACGCGATCGCCCGTTGCAGGATCTGACCTGGGACTACCCGGTCGACAAGATGGGCGACCCGTCGGCCGAGGCAGTCCTGGCCGAGATCAACGGCAAGCACCTGACCGGCGAGAAGGCGAACCAGCCGCTGAGCAGCTACACCGAGATGAAGGCGGACGGATCGACCAGCGGTGGCTGCTGGATCTACACCGGTGTGTACGCCGATGGTGTGAATCAATCCGCGAGGCGTAAGCCCGGACGCGAGCAGAACTGGGTGGCGCCCGAATGGGGCTGGGCGTGGCCGGCAAACCGGCGGACGCTCTACAACCGGGCCTCGGCTGATCCGGACGGCAAACCGTGGAGTGAGCGCAAGGCCTACGTCTGGTGGGACGCGGACCAGCACAAGTGGACCGGCCACGACATCCCGGATTTCGTCGTGGACAAGGCGCCGTCCTACCGTCCCGAACCCGGCACGCCCGGGCCTGAGGGTCTGGCCGGCGACGATCCGTTCATCATGCAGGCCGACGGCAAGGCGTGGCTGTTTGCGCCCGCTGGACTGCTGGACGGCCCGCTGCCCAGCCACTACGAACCGCACGAATCGCCGGTCAGCAACCCGCTGTATCGGCAACAAGCCAACCCGACGCGGCAGGTCTTCCGGCGTCCGGACAACTTCTCCAACCCATCGGGGGGCGAGCCGGGCGTCGAGCTCTACCCGTACGTCTTCACCACCTATCGCCTCACCGAGCACCACACGGCCGGCGGGATGAGTCGCTGGTTGCCGTACCTGGCCGAGCTGCAACCGGAATTCTTCTGTGAGATCTCGCCGGAACTCGCACGCGAGCGAAAGCTCGAACATCTGGGCTGGGCCACCATCATCACCGCTCGCACGGCAATCGAAGCGCGAGTGATGGTCACCGACCGGGTGGTGCCGCTGCGAGTCGGTGGCCGCGTCATCCACCAGATCGGGCTGCCATATCACTGGGGCGTCGGTGGAAGTGCTTTGACTAAAGGGGATTCGGCCAACGATCTCTTCGGCGTGACGCTGGATCCCAATGTGCACATCCAGGAATCCAAGGTCGCGTCGTGCGACATCCAGCCCGGCCGGCGGCCGACCGGTCCGGCGTTGATCGCGTTCGTCGCCGCTCATCGGGCCCGCGCTGGGATCACCATCCAAACCGGCAATGAACAGCGCACCCCACCGTCCGTCGGCGATGATGACCATGACAACCGCGGCGAGCAACCAGGAGCAGGTAGATGAGCGATCAGCGGCACGGCCCGGTCGATCCTGCGTCGGCTGCCGGCTGGACGGATAACCAGCCGCGTAAGGGGTTTTTCACCGACACCTCGATCTGCATCGGCTGTAAGGCCTGTGAAGTGGCCTGCAAGGAATGGAACGGTGTCCCGGAGGACGGACTCAACCTGTTGGGTTCCTCCTACGACAACACCGGCGCGCTCGGTGCGAGTACATGGCGCCACGTGGCCTTCATCGAGCAGCCGGCCAACACCGCAGTCTCGTCGGCCGGCCCGGTGTCACTGGGCATGCCGTCGTCCGTACTGCCGGGCGCGGGTTCGGACGGCGAGTCCCGGACGGACTTCCGCTGGCTGATGTCCTCCGACGTGTGCAAGCACTGCACGAGCGCCGCTTGCCTGGACGTCTGCCCGACCGGGTCGCTGTTCCGGACCGAGTTCGGCACCGTCGTCGTGCAGGAGGACATCTGCAACGGCTGCGGCTATTGCGTTCCTGCTTGCCCGTTCGGCGTCATCGATCGACGGATCGGCGAACAAGGTACCAAGAACGTCGGCATCGCACAGAAGTGCACGCTCTGCTATGACCGGCTCGGAGCCGGCCAGACGCCCGCCTGTGCGCAGGCGTGCCCGACCGAGTCCATCCAGTACGGCGACCTCGACGAGCTACGCGACCGGGCGCACGGGCGGGTCGAGCAGCTGCACGCGGCCGGGGTGCCGCAGGCACGGCTTTACCTCGATGACCCCGCCGACGGTATCGGCGGTGGTGGTGCGCTGTTCCTGCTGTTGGACGAGCCGGAGGTTTACGGCTTGCCGCCGGATCCCGTAGCGACGACCCGGGACCTGCCGCAGATGTGGAAGAACGCGGGCATGGCGGCGCTCGGATTGCTGGCGGCCGCGGCGGCCGCCTTCGCGGGCGGCCGCCGATGACCACTGCGGTGCCGGGCCGGAGCGGCGGACGCGACGACGCTGTCGGTGCCCGCGAGCTTCCCGGCGGCGGGTCCGGACGTCGACGTGGTGGGCGGGGTGGCCGCGGCGAGCGCAAGATGGTTCCGGACGCCGAGTTCACTTCCTACTACGGACGACCTGTGCTCAAGGCTGCCCCCTGGAGCACCGACATCCCCGCGTACCTGTTCCTCGGCGGTGTCGCGGGCGGTTCGTCGCTGCTCGCGGCCGGTGCCGACCTGACCAACCGGCCGTCGCTGCGCCGGGTGGCTCGGCTCGGGGCGCTGACCGGGATCACGCTGAGTTTCGGCGCGCTCGTGCATGACCTGGGCAAACCGTCGCGGTTCGTCAACATGCTGCGGGTGGCCAAGCTGACCTCGCCGATGTCGACCGGCACCTGGATCCTGACCGCGTACGGACCGGGCGCCGGCCTGGCCGGCGGCGCCGAAATTGCCACGCTGCTCGGAGGTACCGGGCTGTTGCCACGCTGGACCCGGCCGCTCGCTCGGCTGCTCGACGCACTCGCCCGACCGGCCGGAATCGGCGCGGCTGTATTGGGTTCCGCGGTTGCCTCGTACACCGCCGTGTTGCTCTCCGACACCGCGACGCCCAGCTGGCATGAAGCTCATCGGGAGCTGCCGTTCGTCTTCGTCGGGTCGGCGGCGTCCGCATCCGGGGGCCTCGGGTTGCTCGGTGCCTCGCTGGCGGACTCGGGCCCGGCCCGCCGGCTGGCCGTTACCGGCGCGTTGGTGGAACTGGCGGCAGAGCATCGGATGGAGCAGTCGCTGGGGCTTGCGGCCGAGCCGCTGCGCGAGGGCGTCGCGGGCAAGTTCATGCGCGCCAGCAAGATCCTCACCGGCTGCGGGGCGCTGCTGGCGCTCGCCGCACGGCGCAGCCGGCTGGCCTCGGCGGCGTCAGGCGCGGCGCTGCTCGCGGGCTCGGCCTGTACCCGGTTCGGCATCTTCGAAGCCGGCCAGGCCTCAGCCCGGGATCCGAAGTACACGATCGTGCCGCAGCGCGAGCGAGTCGAAGCGCGCCGGCGAGCGGACGCCGCGAAGCTGCGGCCCTAGCGGCTGATGTCCCGGCCAGAGCTCAGGTTCCGGCGGAGCTGCCGTCCTAGCCGACGGGCGGGCGACAATCGGACCGACGAGGTCAGCGGATCTGGAGCGAGAAGCCCCCGCCGCCGGCGGCGTCGATCAGTTCACCGATCACCGGGTACCCCGGTACCTCACCGACCAGCAACAGGCCACCGCTGGTCTGCGCGTCCGCGAGCAGCACCAGTTCGTCCTCGCTGACGGCTGAGTTCAGGTGCGGACGGACCCAATCCAGGTTGCGTTGGGTGCCGCCGCTGACGAAACCGTCACGCAGTGCCTCCCGCGCACCGTCCAGATACGGGACGGCGTTGGCGTCGATCACCGCGGTCACCTGCGACGCGCGGGCAAGCTTGTAGAGATGCCCGAGCAGACCGAAACCGGTCACATCGGTGCCCGCTAGTACGCCAGCGGCCAGCGCCGCCTCGCAGGCGTCCCGGTTCAACGCCACCATCGAGGCGATGGCGTTGTCGAAGACTTCACCGGTCGACTTGTGCCGGTTGTTCAGGACGCCCACGCCGAGGGGTTTGGTGAGGGTCAAGGGCAGACCGGCCCGGCCGGCGTCGTTGCGCAGCAGGTGATCCGGGTCGGCCAGGCCGGTGACGGCCATGCCGTACTTGGGCTCCGGATCGTCGATGCTGTGCCCGCCGGCCAGATGACAGCCGGCCTCGCGGGTGATGTCCAGGCCGCCGCGCAGGATCTCGGTCAGCAACTCCTTGGGCAACACGTCCCGCGGCCAGCCGACCAGGTTCAACGCGACCAGGGGCCGGCCGCCCATGGCATAGATGTCGGACAGCGCGTTCGCCGCGGCGATCCGGCCGAAGTCATACGCATCGTCGACGACGGGGGTGAAGAAGTCCGCGGTGCTGACTACGGCGGTGTGCTCGTCGATGCGCACCACCGCGGCATCATCGCCGTCGTCCAGGCCGACCAGCAGATCCGAACCGGGCGCCGTCGGCGACAACCCGAGGCCGCGCACGACCTCTTCGAGCTCGCCGGGCGGGATCTTGCAGGCGCAGCCGCCGCCGTGCGCGTATTGGGTCAGCCGTATCGCGGTCGAGGTCACGGGTTCGACAGTAGCGACTGCCTCGCGGATGGACAGGCTAGCGTGTCCGATGGAGGCGTACAGGTGCCTGGTGGCCCTCCCGGTCTTCAAAACCGGTGAAGCCGAGTATCTCGGCTTGGCGGGTTCGATTCCCGTCCGTCTCCGCCACGTTTCCCCTTACCGCATAGTCCTGATCGCGTAGAGAGGTGGTCCGTTCCGTGGCCGTACCGGACCCGCGCCGCGCCGTCCCGCGTACCGACGTCGTACTGGCCGACCAGCGGCTGCAGCCGGCTATCACGCAGCTCGGCACGGCCCGGGTGAAGGCCGCGGTGCGAAGCGCTCAGGAGGCCGTGCGGCGGCAGGAACTGCCCGCGGGCCTGGTGGTGGACAGCGTGCTTGCGGCCCTCAGCTCCGCGCCCGGGTCGATGCGCCAGGTCATCAACGCCACCGGGATCGTGTTGCACACCAATCTCGGGCGGGCCCCCTTGTCCAGCGCCGCAATCCAGGCGATCGGCGAAGTGGCGGCCTACGTCGACGTCGAATACGACCTGTCCACCGGGCGGCGAGCCAAGCGCGGCCGCGGCACACTGGCCGCGCTTCGATCGGCCGTCCCGGCCGCTGAGGACGTCCTGGTCGTCAACAACGGTGCCGCGGCCCTGTTGCTCGCGGTGACCACCTTGGCTCGCGGCCGATCGGCGGCCGGGCGCGTCGGTGACTCCGCAGGTTCGGCTGGCTCCGCCCAGGACGAGGTGATCATGAGCCGGGGTGAGCTCGTCGAGATCGGTGACGGGTTCCGGCTGCCGGAACTGATCAGTGCCGCCGGCGCGCGGATTGTCGAAGTAGGGACAACCAACCGCACCAACCGGGCGGACTACCAGCGGGCGCTGTCCGAATCCACCGGCTGCATCGTCAAGGTCCATCCCAGCAACTTCCGGATAGAGGGGTTCACGGCCGAGGTCACGGTGGCGGAGCTAGCCGCGTTGTCCGGTGACGTGCCCGTGGTGGTCGACATCGGCAGCGGGCTGCTCGTCCCGGACGTGCTCTTCCCCGCTGAGCCGGATGTGACCTCGACACTGATCGCGGGAGCCGATCTCGTGCTGTGCAGCGGGGACAAGCTGCTCGGTGGTCCGCAGTCGGGGTTGTTGTTCGGGCGAGCCGAGCTGATCGAGCGGCTGCGCCGTGATCCGCTGGCTCGGGCCCTGCGGGTGGACAAGCTGACGCTGGCCGCGCTCGAAGCGAGCGTGTCCGGCCCGCCGACCCCGACGGCCCGGTACCTGCGCGCCGACCCGGACACCCTCCGGATGCGGGCAACAGCGCTGGCCGGCGGCCTGCCGTCCGAGCTGGGCGCGCTGGTCGTCGAGGTGAGCGGTGCGGTCGGCGGCGGTGGCGCCCCCGGCGTCGAACTGCCCGGTTGGGCCTTGTCGCTACCGGCCGGTTACGCCGAACGGCTGCGGGCCGGGCGGCCGCCGGTGGTGGGCCGCGTCGAGGCTGGCCGCTGCCTGCTGGACCTGCGTTGCGTCGATGGCGAGCAGGATGCCCTGGTATTGCAGGCGATTCTCGATGCTGGCGGGTTCGCATGATGTCGAGCGGACGCGGGTGACGGCGTGCGGGTGATCGCCACCGCCGGTCACGTCGACCACGGTAAGTCGACGTTGATCCGCGCCCTCACGGGGATGGAACCGGATCGCTGGGCCGAGGAGCGCCGGCGGGGCATGACAATCGATCTCGGCTACGCCTGGACGACCCTGGCCGGCGGTGAGCCCATCGCGTTCGTCGACGTGCCCGGTCATCAGCGGTTCCTGTCCAACATGCTGGCCGGTGTGGGGCCGGCGCCGGCCGTGCTGATGGTGGTCGCGGCCGATGAAGGCTGGCGGCAACAGAGCGAGGAACACCTGGCCGCAATCGACGCGCTCGGCATCGAGGTCGGCCTGGTGGCGGTGACCCGATCCGACCTGGCCGACCCGCAACCGGCCATGGCCCAGGCACGGCACCGGCTGGCCGCCTCGCGCCTCGGTGCGGTCGAGACGATTGCGGTGTCGGGTGCCACCGGGCAGGGTGTGGAGGAGTTGCGGGCCGCGTTGGCTCGGACGGTGCGCAGGCTGCCGCCGCCCGAGGTCGACGGCCCGGTCCGCTTGTGGGTCGATCGCGCGTTCACCATCGCCGGCAGCGGCACGGTGGTGACCGCGACGCTCGGCGCCGGCACGATCCAGGTCGGTGACCGGCTCGAACTCGAGGGTCGGACGGTGACCGTGCGCGGCATCCAAAGCCTGGGCCAGCAAGCGGAAAGTGTGCGCGCGGTCAGCCGGGTGGCACTCAACCTGCGTGGTGTCGCCCGGGACGACGTCCGGCGTGGCGATCCGTTGCTCACCGCCGGCGCCTGGCATCGCAGCACGACCGCCGACGTGCGGATCCATCACCTGAGCGCCCCGGCCGAGCCCTCGGGGACTCGCAGCTGGCGCGGCGATCTCGTCCTGCATATCGGTTCGGCGGCGGTGAGCGTGCGGGTGCGCGTGCTCGATCAGGATGTGGCTCGACTGGAGCTGGCCCGGCCGTTGCCGTTGCGGGCGGGGGATCGGGCGGTGCTGCGCGATCCGGGCCGGCAGCAGGTGGTCGCCGCCGTGACGCTGCTCGATGTGGACCCGCCAGCGCTGACCCGGCGTGGCGCGGCCCGAACCCGGGCCGCGGACCTCGCCGACCTCGCGGACCTCGCTGACCTTGCTGACCAGGATGTCGGCGGCGAGGTCGCGGGCTCGATGCTGGCCCAGCAGGTCAGCCGCCGTGGGGTGATGCGCCGCGCTCAGTTCGAACTGCTGTCGGGCCTGGCGGTAACGGACCGCGATATCGAGCAGTCCGGTACGGTGCTCGAGGTCGGCGGTTGGCTGATCGACTCAGCGGCCTGGCACCGATGGCTCGCCGCGCTGCCCGGTATCGTCGACGGCTACCTGCAGGACCATCCGCTGGAACCGGGGATGCCGGCCGAGGCCGTCCGGCACGCTCTGGAGTTGCCCGAACGGGAGCTATTGCCGCCCTTATTGGCCGCCAGCTCGCTACTTTCGGGGCAGGGCCGAGTGTCGCGTCCGGGTCACCGGATCTCACTCGGCCCGGCCGAGGTGGCCATGGCCCGGCTCGAGGAACGCTTGCGGGACAAGCCTTTCCGCGCCCCGGAGCGAGCTGAGCTGCACGAACTAGGCCTCGGTGTACGGCAACTCGCAACTGCGGCCAAGGCGAATCGAATCCTGCGGCTGGATGCCGACATCATCCTGCTGCCGGACGCACCGCAACGAGCCGTCGACCTGCTGGCCGCGCTTGCCCAGCCCTTCACGACGAGCCAGGCGCGGATCGCACTCGACAGCACCCGCCGGGTGGTCGTCCCGCTGCTCGAATACCTTGACTCGATCGAGCTGACTCGACGATTGGACGGTTCGTCGCGGCAGGTCATTGACCGCCGCAGCGTTGACGGCGTCAGCTGATTTCGGCGGCGGCCAAGACCGGATCCGTCGGCGGCAACGCCCGATCACCGAGCCAGAACACGGTCGTGACCAGGAAGAACACCACGAGCACGCCGACCGAATTGATGCTCACCCGGGCGTAGCCGTGAGTGATCACGTCCAGGAAGGGGTAGGGGTACCAGTCCGTGCTGGCGCCGCGGATGAGGGTGTAGACCAGCCACGCCAGTGGCCAGAGCAGTGACCAGCCGATCGTCGCCGGGCAGATGCGCCGCCGAGGGCCGAAGAGCAGCCAGCCCAGCACCATCATGATCGGCACGATGTAGTGAAAGACCGTATTGGTGAACACTTGTTGCCAGCCGCTGGGCTCGTGCACCTTGGCCAACACGGTGCCGTAGACGACGCCAGTGACGGTGATGCCGAGCAGCGTGGTGCTACGAAGCGCGCGCCACGCTGGGCCATCCCGTTGTGGATCGCGGGCCAACTGGGCGGATACGACCGCGCTCAGAATATTGCTCTGAATGGTGAAGAAACTGAGCACTCGAAGGATGCGGCCGCCTAGCGAGGTACCGGCCAATGTGCCGGCGGCGTGGCCACGCGGCGTGGCACTTGCCCGGTAGGCGATCCAGAGTTGCACCAGAAACGAGAGCACCACCAGCACGGCGATGGTTGCGTGCCAGACCTTCGCGTACGCCGATCGGTTCGACATGCCTCACCCGCTTTCGGCTTCAAGATATTCGGGCAGGTGGCGCAATCGGGGGATGACACGGCGCGTGGCTTCGCGGCGGAGCCGGGCGTCCTCCAAAGATCGCTTAACAGAGGCTTGACGTAATTTAGCTGTTAAGTCAGACTGTGTCGCGTTCGCGTGACTCAGGCAAACTTGACCGTAGTCGAGGACCAGATGACGCACTTGCCCGGTGATGAACCGCAGCCCGTACAGCAGCGGCCGAGACAGCCGCACTTCGTCGCGCGGCACAAGGTTTGGTCGTCGATCGTGAGCGCTGCGGTCGTTCTGATCGTGATCGCCGCCGTGACCGGTGGGGGCAACGACAAGTCCTTGCAGTCAGTCGGGTCGAACGAGGCCGTGAGCTCGGCCGGGCGGAGCGCCGTTGCCGGTCTCTCGAGTTCAGCCGCAAGCGAGTCCGCGCAGAATCTGCTCGCTCAGTCCGAGGCGGCCGCTTCCGCTTCCGCTGCTGCCTCGGAATCGGCGTCGGCTGCGGCTTCCGTGGCGCGGGCCAAATCGATCGCCGCCGCGGCGAAGGCCGCCGCGGCGAAGGCCGCCGCGGCAAAGGTCGCCGCCAAGGCTGCTGCCGCAAAGGTCGCTGCTAAGGCTGCTGCGGTGCGGGCCGCGGCAGTTAAGGCCGCCGCCGCTCGGGTTGCCGCCGCCCAGGCCGCCCAGGCCGCCGCGGCCCGGGCGGCTGCTGCCCAAGCCGCCGCCGCCGCGCAGGCTGCCGCCAACGCGGCGGCGAACAGCTCCAACTGCACGCCCGGTTACGACCCGTGCATCGCCCCTGGTTCGGATGTGGACTGTGCGGGCGGTACGGGAAATGGTCCGCGATATGTGCAGGGTCCGGTTCGGGTTTCCGGCGATGACCCGTACCGCTTGGACTCCGACCATGACGGCGTTGGCTGCGAAGGCTAGCCGCGAAGCCCTGTACTTAGGCCGTTCTCCCCGGGGGCATCCCAACTGCGGGCACTCAAGCACCGATCAGCTGGCATGCCTTCGCCGTGGACACGTTCGACATCGGGCGCGATGAGCTTGCGCTGACGGCGGGCACGGCCATCGGGCTGTATACCCCGGAGCGTTGCATCATCGACGCGTTCCGGCTGCGGCACCTTGAGGGCCCCGAGACTGCCGTCGAGGCCCTGCGCCGGTGGCTACGCCGCCGCGGCGCTCAACCCGCGACGCTGCTGAGCATGGCACGGGCGTTTCCGAAGGCCGAGCCTGCGTTGCGATCGACGCTGGAGATCCTCCTTTGACCCCGAGCCGGCAACCCACCCGCGCCACCGTCGAAGGCCGGGCTTACCGGGATTTGCGGAGTCTGGCCCATCGTCAGCATCGTCCGACGGATGAACTGCACCAGCTCTACGCGCTCGAAGGCTTCCTCGCTCGGCTCGCGGGCTCCCCTCACGCTGAGCAGTTGGTGCTTAAAGGCGGGGTGCTCTCGAGCGCGGGCGATGCGCCCTGGTGCTGGGGATACCACCGACCGGCCCATGTCGGCTGCTTCGGGGCCAGGTCGTGGTGACGAGCTGCTCGGCGTCCCCAAGCTCGTAACCGAGATCCGCGAGCGGGTGCAGCCAGCGGGCCCGCATGGGCCGCCCTGCTCGCGGGCTGGGGGATGGACGCGCCTGGCGTCGTGCTCGCCGGACACCTCCATGTAGGCGACCGTATGCCCGCGGAGGCGGGTGCGGTGTCTTGACGGTCAGCGCTTCCTAGGCGCCAGATGCGCGGTTCTGTTGGTGATCTCGAGAATATTCAGCGAGTTCGGCGCGGTCCACGGATGCTCGTACCTCCTCGGCCGCGGCGCAAACCCCACATTTGCATCAAACGGCGTCGAGAAGGACGGCAGGAAAGTAGTTTGCTTACGGTCAAGCTCGTCGGGAGTTCTCAATTTAGTCGGAAGGACTTACAGGTGCATCACTGCAAACGGTATTTGCCTGCGTTGATCATTGCCGTTCTGGTCTTGTGTGTGCCGGTGGGCATCGCTGCCGCCAGCTCGCACAACGAGACGAGTAGTCCGACGGACTCGGGTCAGCTCACGCCCGCGTTCAGTGATGATTTACCGGTCGGCGTCGCCACGATGGGGCCCGGGCGATGAAGCGATTCCGTGCCGCCGTGGTGCTGGGCGCAGCGGTGTTCGGTGCGGCGATGCTGAACGCTAGTCCGGTGTCTGCTGCTCCAGGTCGCCCGCCTCTCGCCGTGCAGCTCGTGCCGTCGTTCACGAAGGATCTGCCGGTCGGGCACACAACGGTGAGGGCACAGGCTAGGAGCGTGGCCACGAAGCAGTCGAAGACGCGCTCTGCCGTAGTCACGGCTGCCACGGTGCCGTGGGTGTGTTCGGTGTATGCCTCTGACCCGTACAAAAGCAGCGAAGGCGGTAAGCAGGTCATCGAGGGCCACGGCTGGCAATCCTGCACCGGCTATGGCTATCACAACACCAAGCTCCAGATCACCGTCCAGCAGTACCGCGGGCTGGGCATCTGGGCCGATAAGTACACCTACAACAGCGCTTGGGGCTACAGCGCTTGGCTGGAGCACTGGGTGTGGTGGAACTGCGCCAAGGGCACCGGCAACCAGCTCTACAGGATCGTCACCCGGGGCTACGCTCAAAGCGGCGCCTACTCCCAGGGCGTCCAGTCCCAAAACTATCTGCGAGTGACATGTCCGTCCTGACCGCACGATTGCTCCAGGCGCTACGGCAGCTGCCACGCCGTACGCCTGGCCGTCGAGCAGACGACCAGCGGCAAACAGCGGGCGGGAACAGCGCCACCAGGCCAGACCATCAGCCTCCCGCTGACGATGACTCGATCTACCTCCCGGCACGAGGACGGCTTCCTCGCGGTCACGCCCGCTTCGGTGGCTAGGACTCGAGTCAGAACAACCCAGGATTTCGAGTGTGAAGCTCGACTACGACGTCTCAGTATTCGCGGTCGCGACCCTGCGTAGCTGGCGGGACGCCGTCGGCAGATCGCGTTACCCGGCTGCTGATCGGTTGCTGATCTGTGCCGATGGCGGCGGCTCGAACGGCTCCCGCGTCCGCGCCTGGAAACCGAACTCTGCCTTCGCCGCCGACGCCGGATTGCACGTGACGGGTGACGTTGGGCTGGTTACCCGAGGTGGGCCGGCATTGACCGGATCCGTCACGATGGGTGGATGACCCGGCCTGTCCCGTTGAACCCGCATCCCGATCGGCTGTTTCCGCCCGACCCTGCCGTCCGGTCGATCGCGCGCCGGATCTACGGCCAGATCGAAGCGCTGCCGATCCTGTCACCGCACGGGCATGTCGATGCCCGGATATTGCTGGACGACGAACCGTTCGCCGATCCGGCCTCACTGCTGGTCACTCCCGATCACTACGTCACCCGCTTGCTGCACGCCAGCGGGGTGCCGTTGGCCGAACTCGGCGTGGCGCAGGGCCGGCTGAGCGAGGGTCAAGCGCGAACCGCGTGGCGAGCACTGTGCTCGAACTGGTCCGTGTTCCGTGGCACCCCGGTGCGCTCCTGGTTCGACACCGAACTGTCCGCGATCTTCGGCGTGACCGAACGGCCCAGTGCCGAGAATGCCGATGCCCTGTACGACCAGATCGCCGAATGCCTGCGCGATCAGTCGTTCCGGCCGCGGGCCTTGTATCGCCGGTTCAACCTCGATGTGCTGGCCACCACGGACGATCCGGCCGACGATTTGGCGGCCCATGCCGCACTTCGCGCCGACCCGGCCTGGGCCGGCCGGGTCATTCCCACGTTCCGCCCGGACCGTTATCTGGAAGCGGCGCGGCCCGACTGGACGAGCGCGTTGGCGGCATTGTCGAACGCGGCGGACATCGATACCGGTAGCTATGCCGGCTACCTGCAGGCGTTGGCGAGCCGGCGCCGGTTCTTCCTAGCGAACGGCGCGACCTCCAGCGATCACAGCCACCTCGACGTCCGCACCGAACCGCTCGAGCCGGCGCAGGCCGACCGCATCTATCGAGCGGCCTTGGCCGGCACCGCGTCGCTCGCCGAATCGACCGCGTTCCGGCGGCACATGCTGTTCGAAATGGCCCGGATGGCGACGGAGGACGGGCTCGTGATGACTCTGCATCCGGCGATCCGGCGCGACCATCACGGCCCGACCGCGGCCGTCTACGGTTCGGATACCGGTCACGACATCCCGATACGAGCCGAGTTCACCCGCTCGCTGCAGCCACTGCTCGAACGGTTCGGCACGGCGGCGGGATTCCAACTCGTGCTGTTCACTACGGACGAGACCGTGTTCTCACGTGAGATTGCCCCGCTGGCCGGTTTCTATCCGTCCGTGTACGCCGGCGCGCCGTGGTGGTTTCTCGATTCGCCGGAGGCGATACGGCGCTATCGGTCGGCCGTGACGGAGATCGCGGGATTTAGCCGGACGTCGGGATTCGTCGATGACACCAGGGCATTCTGCTCCATCCCGGCCCGCCACGACCTGGCCCGGCGCGTCGACGCGGGATATCTGGCCGGACTCGTCGCCGATCATCGGCTGGACGAGGACGAGGCCGTCGACACCGCTCGGGCGATGGTTCTGGACAACCCGCGCAAGGCGTTCAAGCTGTGACCGGCGCTCGAAGTCTGTCGCGGCGCGGCGGCGATGACGGCGGCGCGGCGGCGCTCATCCGGGGTGCGGCGGCGCCGATCCGGATGGTGCACCTCGGTCTCGGAAACTTCTTTCGGGCCCATCAAGCCTGGTACACCGAGTTCGCCGGTGGCGAGCCGTGGGGGATCGCGGCATTCACCGGCCGTAGTGCCTCGTTGGCCGACACTCTGCGTGGGCAGGACGGTCTGTACACCCTGATCACTCGATCGGCGATGGACGACCGGTTCGAGGTGATCGGCAGTGTGGCGGCGGCCCATCCGGCCGCGGATGAGGCCAGCTGGCTGCGTTACCTGGCCTCGCCCGACGTCGAGGTCGTCACGCTCACCATCACTGAGGCCGGTTACCGCTCCGCTGGGGTGGGCCGCGTGAAGGTCACCCCGCCAACCCCGTTGATGACCGGTCCGGCCCGGTTGATGACTGGTCCGGCC
Source organism: Frankiales bacterium (assembly GCA_025966315.1). Classification (GTDB taxonomy): domain Bacteria; phylum Actinomycetota; class Actinomycetes; order Mycobacteriales; family Jatrophihabitantaceae; genus Jatrophihabitans_A. Next base: position 29,818 of record JAOPUZ010000077.1, read on the forward strand.
CGGCTGGTTGCCGGATTGGCCGCCCGCAGACGCGCGGACGGTGGCCCCCTGACGATCGTGTCGTGTGACAACCTGCCCGACAACGGCGCAGTCACTGAGCGGGCCATTGCCGAGGCGGCCCGCCACGATCCCGCGCTCGCGTCCTGGATCGCGGAAACCGTCAGCTACGTGACCACCGTAGTGGACCGGATCACGCCACGCCCCACAGCGGCCGAGGGTGCGCTCGTGATCGCCCGCACCGGTTTCGTCGATCGCGCGCCGGTGGTCACGGAGCCGTTGACCGAATGGGTGCTCAGCGGCACCTTCGCGGCCGGGCGCCCGGCGTGGGACGACGCCGGCGCCTTGTTCACCGATGACATCGAACCCTTCGAGCAACGCAAGCTCTGGCTGCTCAACGGTGCCCATTCGCTGCTCGCCTACACGGGCTCGGTGCGCGGCCATCGCACGGTGGCCGAGGCGATCGCCGATGACCTGTGCCGGGGCTGGCTGGAGCAGTGGTGGACGGCGGCCGCGTCCCATCTCAACCAGCCCGCGTCCGAGCTCACCGCCTACCGGGCGTCGCTGATATCCCGGTTCGAGAATCCGCGCATCGAGCATCTGCTCGCCCAGATTGCCGCGGACGGATCGCAGAAGCTGCCGGTTCGGATCCTGCCGGTCCTGCGCGCCGAACTGGACGCCGGCCGCCTGCCGGGCGGGGCGGTTCAGGCACTGGCTGGCTGGATCTGCCATCTGCGCGGCGATTCACGCGCCGCGCCGGTCAACGACCCGCGGGCCGACGAGTTCGGCGCGTTGGCCGGCGGGCCGATGGCCGAGGCGGTACCGCGGGTGTTGGCGGCGCTTGATCCCGCTCTGGACGGCAGTGATGACCTGGTCACGGCCGTCACCGATGCGGCCGCCGAGCTCGAACGCGCTGCGAACGGCCCGCACTGAGCAGAAGCACGATGGCGGCAAGGCGTTTTGCTGTTCTGGCAAACTCACGGGATGGCTGACGATCTCGATACTGTCCTCACCGCGGTTGGTCCGCGGTTGCGGTCACTGCGACGCGCACGCGAATGCACGCTGGCCGAGCTCTCCGCCGAGACCGGGATCTCGGCCAGCACCCTGTCGCGGCTGGAATCGGGTCAACGCCGTCCGAACCTGGAACTGTTACTGCCGTTGGCCAAGGCGTTCGGCGTACCCCTGGACGAACTGGTCGGCGCGCCGCCGACCGGTGATCCGCGGGTACATCTACGGCCGATCCGCCGACACGGGGTGACCTTGATTCCGCTCACGCGGCGGGCCGGTGGTGTGCAGGCCTACAAACACATCATTGCGGCGAGCCGGCGGACGGTGACACCGAACCCGAAGACGCACGAGGGCTACGAATGGCTTTACGTGCTCAACGGTTCGTTGCGACTTGTATTGGGCGACCAGGACCTGGTGTTATCGCCGGGCGAGGCGGCCGAGTTCGACACTCGCGTGCCGCATTGGTTCGGCAGCGCGGACCGGTCGCCGGTCGAATTGCTGAGCCTGTTCGGACGCCAGGGCGAGCGAGCCCACGTCCGGGCCGCGACCGGCCAGCAACAATGACTTGGTAAGCCAGTCGGGAATTGAGCCAACTTCGAGATGAGCCCATTCTTTCGCGTCCCTACCTAACGAGCCACCAGAGTTTGCATCACCAACGTCATGAGAACAACAACTATCGGCCGACGCGGTGGAATCGACGCCCGTGCGCCAATCGTCCGGAAAAGTTGAACCATTTCCGAGCGGTGTCGTCCGTCAGCGCGGCGGGGTGGTCGGCTCCCAGTTGGCGGGCTACGGCAACGCCGGAGATGAACGCGTGCTCTTGGCTGTTCACCGCAGTGTGCGCTCCGCAGTAGTAGGTGCGCCTCCGGCCCTGGAGAAATTGGAACAAGTTGAGCAACACCACCGTATGAAAAATGTCGTGCACCACGTGCTGGAACCTGAACCGCGCCAACACCTTCGACTCGTCTATTTGCCGGTGCGAGTTATAGGTGACCAGGCAGGGACGGTCGGAGCGCTTCGCCCACGGTTGCTGATTGTGCATTATGTACGTGATCTCATAGTCGTCTGGCCGTTCCCCGACGTGCCGCACGTACGTGCTGCGGGTGGTCATCGGCCGAGTGGCGTTGTCCGGCAGCACCGAGCCGTCGGTGTGGACGATGGCGTCGCCGTGCGCACTGCTCTCATACCGCACCGACCCGAGCACTATCCGTTCACGCAGCGATGGCCTTGCTAGTGCCGCCAGCGCGTGATTGGCGTTGCAGGCCAGCACGACGTGATCGAAGCGTTCTTCGTGGCCCTGCGCGTCCTGGACGATCACGCCGTCCCGATCGCGGAAGACCGCGCTCACCTCACGCCCGAGCTCGATTCGATCCGCAAACCCGGCGCTCAGTCGAGCGTAGATCTCGCGGGTACCGCCCTCCCAGGTGGTCATAGGCGAGGCGTGCTCGACGTCGAAGAACTCGAGGTAACGAGAAAACATTGACGCCGGCATGTCGAAAATGTTGCTGGCCAGCACTAAGTTCACGAACAACGGCTTCAGGATTTTGTACCGGAACTCGTCGCCGATTCCGTACCGTTCGAGCATTCGGCCCATGCTGATGTAGTTGTACGGATTGAGGGCGGCCAGGAGCAGTGACGGACGGGCGTTGAGCACGTTGAAGTGATCGAGTCGGCGTTGCAGGCGTCGGAACCGGGCAATCTGACCGCTGAACTCGTCGTGCAACCTCGAGTCGAAGTCGTGTGCGTACAGCTGGCCGTCGTAGTCGACGGAGTAGCTGAAGCGGGTGGACAACTCCCGGATCCCCAATGCCCGCAATAGGGCAACGTAGTTCGGGTAGACCGACGGGATGAACGCCGTCACCGAGATGTCGACGGGTATTTTCGAGCCATCGGCCTGCGGAACCTCGACCGTCACGGCGTTGCCACCGAGCCGGTCGGCGCGCTCGAAGACGCGAAGGTCGAAACGGTCCGGATGTTGGCTGAGCGCCCAGGCCGCGCCGAGACCCGCTACCCCGGCACCTATCACGCAGACGCGGTCCATGCGCTGACCCCTTCGCCTGCCGGTGACGTTTTCGCCGCGCTGTGCACGTCGGACGTCCACGGTGAAGACGCGGGACCGATGGCTGGCAGGACTGCGGATATAGGGGGCCGGAGGTGACGCGCGATCGCGCGGACCGAACATGCGCCCAAGTAGAGCGGGCCCAGCAACCAGGGCAGATTCGGCAAGTAATAGATCGCGTAGGCCGATGCCGTGTGCCGGGGCATGGTCTCGTGCTGAGCAACCAAGCCGACGGTGAAGTAGAGAACGACTGAGTAGGCCAGGTAACTCGACATAACCAGCTGCAACAGATGCCGATACCAGTGCCGACGCACGATGGCCACGATGAGCACCACGTTCACCGGCTGGGTGATGACGATGTTGATCCACTCCAGAGCCAGCGGAAGTTGCGGGTTTGCTCCACCGGCATAGGCCTGATCACCGCGGCCGTAGAACGCGTAGAGCCGAGCGAGCACATCCGTACGAGACTTGATCGCGCTGTGGAAGGTTACGAAGTAGAGCTCGAAGGTGAAAGCCAGCAGGATGAAGAAGGCGAGCAATGCCAGCGCCACTTGGTCCGACGGGCAGAGTGGCTGCTGTCGTGAGGCTCGTACGCGGGCTCGTTTGCGGGCGCGCAGGGTGCCCCGGGATCTCATCTTCGGGCCCCCCGCCGCTCGACAGTTTGCTGTCAGACAGATTGCCGGGAGACGCCGGATCACAGTAGGGCCCTTGGGCCCCGGCGAGGATTACATTCCCTCGTCATGCTGACCTGAGTGCGCGGACCGGCCGCGTGGGGAAGCTCTGTCCATCGGGGGAGTGCCGCATGAGTGACACGGAACGGGTGCTGGTCACCGGTGCCACCGGCCATCTCGGGGCCAACATGGTCCGGGATCGGATCGCGGCCGGCTACGAGGTGCGAGCCATGGTCCGTACCGATCACAGTGCCGAGGCACTCGCCGGGCTGGCGATCGAACAGGTGCGGGGCGACCTAAGAGACCTGGCGAGCGTTCGTGCGGCGGTCAAGGGCTGCCGGTGGGTCTATCACTGTGGTGGCAAGGTATCCACCATTGCCGGGAACCAGCAAGAGTTGTTCGAGACGAACGTCCTCGGGACGCGAAACCTGCTTGACGCCGCCGCGGCGGAGAACGTCGAGCGCGTCGTCGTGACCTCATCACTCAGCGTTGTCGGCGACATCGAAGGCGAGGTCGCGGACGAGCGGACCCCGTTCAACCCCTTCTTGCCGCACACCCCGTACACGTACACCAAGGTGCTAGTGGAACTCGAGGCGATGCGGTCAGCGGCGGCCGGCGAGGTGCAGGTGGTGATCGCTGTGCCGTCGCTCATCATGGGGCCGAACGACTTCATGCCCTCGAGGATTGGCAAGACGCTGATCGACTTCGCGCACAATAACCTGCGAGCCTTCATACCCGGTGATCATCTGGTGTGCACCACGAAAGATATCGCGGCCGGCCATGCGCTCGCGATGCACAAAGGCCGGTCCGGCAATCGCTACATCTTCACCAGCGGCCGATTGAGCATGGACGACATGATGGCTATGTACGAGCGGGTGACAGGACGATTGCGACCGAGGTTGCGAATCAATCCGGCAGCGATGATGGGTATCGTCCGGGTGTCCAGTCCGGTGCTGGCCAAGCTGCGACCACAGCGCCAGCAGCTCATAACCCCGGCCGCGGTTCGCTACCTGACCAGCCATCGCGAGATCGACACCAGACGGGCGTCGGCCGAACTCGGTTTCGAGTCCAGTTCCGTCGAGGACGCGGTCACCCTCGCCTACCAGCACTTCGTTGAGCGTGGCGTCATCCGAACGTGACGTTTCTGTCGTGGCCGGCACTGCCGAACACCCGGTTCAGTCGCCGAGAGCTAGGGTCCGCAGGCTCATGCGTTGCCGGTTCCATTGTTTTAGCGTGCGGCATGGCCTCGATCAGCGCGCAGGTAGAAGTGCAGTCCGATCCCGAAGCTATCCTCGACGTGATCGCCGACTTCGAGCGGTATCCGGATTGGTCGCCCATGCACGTCGCCGCGTCCGTCGAAAGTCGCGACGCCCAGCACATGCCAGAGCGGGTCAGTATCGAAGCCACGGCGATGGGCGTGGTCGATCACCAGATTCTCGACTATCGGTGGTCAGCGAACGCGGTGCATTGGTCGCTGGTCAGTTCGGGGCAGCAGAAGGCCCAAAACGGAAGTTATTCGCTGGCGGTCCTGGCCCCCGGGCGGACCTTGCTCTCCTACGAAATCACTGTTGACCCGGTCATCCGCGTGCCCGAGGTGCTACTCCGCCAGATCTTGAAGAAGGCGGCCACGGTAGCGACTGAGGGCCTTCGCGATCGCGTGGAGTCAACCCGTGGCTAGTCTGCTCTGAGCAATCGCATTGGCAGCCCGTTCCGCGAACGCAGTGTGAAGGTCGGCCAAAGTTCAACCGCGTGTCCGGGGATGGCCTCGAGTCGATGAGTTTGGCGCAGAGTGGCCAAGATGAGCACCGCCTCGATCATCGCGAAGCCCTTGCCCATACACATCCGTGCGCCACCGCCGAACGGGACGTAACCGAACTTCGGCAGGCTACGTTCGAATTGTGGGGTCCACCGAGCCGGCTGGAACGCGAGCGGGTCAGCAAATATTCGTGGGTCACGATGTATCACCCAAGGAGAGATGATCATGGAAGTCCCGGCGTTCACCGCACGCCCACCAATCTCCGTGTCGCGGATGGCGTCTCGCCCGAAGGCGTATACCGGCGGGTAGAGGCGCATCGCCTCTTTCACGATTTGCGTGACAGCACCGAGTCGCGGAACATCGGCCACCGTGGGGGTGCGACCGCCGAGCGCCATGTCCAGCTCGGACTGCAACCAGCTGTCCACGTGCGGATTCTGCGCCAGCAGGTGCCAGCTCCACGCGAGAGCGAGCGCAGTCGTCTCGTGGCCAGCGAAGAGGATTGTCGTGATCTGGTCCCGGAGTTGGCCGTCGGTCAGCCCCGTGTCGTCCTCGTAGCGCGCCTGCATCAGCATCGACAGCAGATCGGGTCCGTCGACGCCAGAATCTCGACGTTCATCAATGATCCCGTAGACGGTTTGATCGAGTTCCCGCAAAGCCAGCCGCAGCGGGACGTTGCGCGGCGTCCAGGCCGAATCCGGCAGCGGCACCAACGCCCGGTACCGGTCCTCCATCCGGCGCTGTACGACGTCCAGGCTGTGCGATATCCGCGCCGAATCGAGAGGGGCCGCGGTGTCGAACATGCAGCGAACGATCGCCCGCAACGCGAGGTGCATCATTTCCTGCTGAACGTCGCGGACGGCGCCCGGTCCCGCGGCGCGCCACTCCGCCGCCGTCCGCATCGCTTCGTCGGTGATGACCTGGCCGTAGCCCGCAATCCGTTCCGCGTGAAACGCCGGCTGCGCCAGTCTTCGATCGCGACGCCACTGCTCACCTTCGCTGGTCAACATGCCCTCACCCAGGAAACACCGGTTCATCCGCAGGGGAAACACCTTCCGGAAGTCGCGGTGCTGCCTGACCAGGACGTCACCGATGAGGTCGGACGAGCCGATCAGGCAACCCCGGCGGAACGCCACCCGGACCGGCACGAAATCGCCGTAGTCTTTCGCGCACCGCTCAAGGAAACCGAGCAAGTCCGTGCGGTACTGCTTGAGGCTCCCCGTTACGAGGTTTCCGCGAGGGCCTGATCGTCTTCTGGCATGTGGCGCTAGGCCACTGACGACGGCAGTCATGTGGTTCGCTGCGTCCGCAGGTGACGCCGGGCCAACTCACCGGCGACGGTCGCGAGCAGGGCGTCCGCGGTTAGCCCAATGCTGGCCAGCTGTTCTGCTAGGCCTGCCGTCGGCAAGAGGCAGCTCGTGAGTGGCCGTAAGGCATTTTCGACATGCGATCCGGTCATTGCCTCACCCCTGTTTGAACAGTTAGTAGCACAAATACGCCGCAAGCCTTAGCCCACGTTCTCCGCGGTATTGGAAAGCTCTCTCGTTGGCGCTGCTTCGCCGTAGAATTGTTTAACCCAGCGCCGGAACGCAGTCAGGAAGTCGTCATTCTTGTAGAACGCCGCGATGTTGTAGTTCCGGCTTTCCCAGATGGGGATGTCTTCGGTGACGCGCAGTCGCTTCGACTACCGTCTCGAACAGCGATGCCGTGGCCGCCTCGTCGCCAAGACTGCGAACGGCTGTGGCCATCCGGGCGTCTATGTGTTCCTCATCGATCGGTGTCGAGGTGGCCAATGACAGGGATTCGATCTCGCCCATAGTCGTCGTGTGCCCGATGGTCAAACCTAGTCCGTACGTCGACGTACGCGTTTCGACCTCGATCCCCTCGTCGATGCCCAGTTCCGGATAGGTGCACAGATGCATGAACCGACTGATCATCACTGCACCGTCGAATGACTGGGTTGGTTCGGCGAACGTCCCTAAGCGATGCAGCTGGCGGAAGTGATGCACGTCGACCGCGTTCTCGTGAAACATCTGGACGTGGGTCCGTATCACCCAACGCCGACCCTCGTCGAACGCCGTCCAGTCAGGATCGTCATACGCCTCGATCAGCGGCGGATCCCAAGTAGGTGCGGTCGCATTGTTCTGATTGGCGTCGTAGTACGTCCACACCAGACCAGACTGCTCATAAACCGGCCACGCCCGCACGCGATGATTCCGAGGAAGTTCGTCTAGGTACGGCACATTGGTACACGTACCGGTACGGTCGAAAAGCCAGCCGTGCATGGGGCAGCGGATGCAGTCACCGTCGACCGTGCCGCCGATACCCAGGTGCGTACCAATATGCGGGCAGTAGGCGTCCAGCAAGACCGGAGCCCCGTTCTTGGCCCGGTACAGCACGAGATCCTGGCCGAAGTATCGCAACGGGATCACCCGCTCGGGACCCAAGTCCGAGCTGTAAGACACCACATACCAGCCGCGAGGATAGGCCGGCATGGGCCAACGCCGTTCGTTACGTGCGGCCGTGCTGGCCTGTGCGTGATTCGTCATGTCGGGCTCCCTGCTCGCGCGGCCGTGGATTCCATCAGCCCGCCGCGTCCTGGCCGGAAGACGAGCGGGGCTTGCTGCCGTGCTCTCGATCATCAGGTCTTGCATCCCGCGCACGGGCGGATTGAGGTGCGCATGCGGCTCTGCGTACTGCGGCTCATATGCGAACTGCTCCAGCGACGCGATCCAACGCGCGTCCGGGCGCGACATGAACTCGGCGACGTGCTCAGGGAGCAGAACAGCTCCGGACAACACGGCGGGCAGCGAAGTCTTAACTCGTCGGTCCCCGGATTTGCAGACTGGGACACAATATTTGCATGGTGGATCACAATTTCCCCCGTTCGTGGTTGGCACCTCGCTGGCCAGAGCCGAAAACGCGAACACCCGCTCGACTGCAGAGCAAAAACGGGATCACCTACCGATCGCCAATGTAGGTGTCGACGGTGGCGGCTTAGGAGGGCCTCCGGGCCTATCTATTCTCCTCGGCTGCTGCCGATTAATAGCCGGTGTTATCCGGCGAAACCAATATGCGCTGCGCGCGCACAGGAAGCACATTTCGTTGCGAGTGGCCAGAGTTGCCGGAGTAGCGCGATATGGCTGCTAGGCCTTGTCCCCCCTGATGAGCCCCGTGACCCCATTTCATCCCGGGACAATACGGAGGCGATACGAGGGAACGACGTATCAAAGCCGAGCCGTACTGCGGGTGCGGCCCCGTGCACAGCAATGATGGTCAGGCACAGCGGCGCCACGTCACCGGCGTGGACGTGATGGCAAACAGCCGAGTTCTTAAGCCGGGCAGCCCATTGTAGGAACCGATTGGCTCCGCGTTCGCTGATGGTCTGTGTCAACTCAGGAATACGCAGACTTCGTATGGCCGCTGGGAGGGTAGGTGAGCTGGCGTTCGACGTTGCTCTGCGACAGTGCCCAGACCGGGAAGATATTCCGGTACAGGTCGTAGTCGATCACGCCGCCGCCGAAGAACACCCCGCTCGGAGCCTGCCGCGGCCAGTCTCCGGCGGGGGATTGCAGGCGGGCCAGAAAAGCCTGACCGTTCTGTACCGCGGGATGCCCGCTGCCGACTGAACGCACGAGGCCCAATACGGCCCAGGCCGTCATTGCGGCTTGGCTCTCAGGATGTTCGACGTAACGCCCCAGTTTCAGGCTCGAATGGTGCTCGCCCCAGCCGCCGTCCGAACGTTGGTGTTCGACTAGCCACGCGGCGGCGCCGGCCACGGCCGGGTCGCTGGCGGCCACGTCGTTGGTGCGCAATGCCTCGATCGCGAAGTAGATTGAGTAGCTAAAATTGATGCCCCAGCCGGCCGGGTAGCTGCCGTCGCGGAGCTGCCTTGATCGAAGATAGCGAATTCCGAGACGAAGAGCCCGATCGAGGCGGGCTGGCCGGTAATCGGGGCGGGCGCAGCGAAACTTGTTCAGTGCCAGCAGGCACGAGGCAGTGCATTCGACCCAGGCATAGTCCGCCATGCACTGGGTGAACATCTCTGCGGGATTCAGCTTCTCCAACAAAGCTGACGTGCGCTGTCGTTCGTAGGTGGAGAATCCGCCGCCGCGGTTCTGCCGCCGCAGGATGAACTCAATCGCGCTCTCCAGCCGTGCCGCCGACACGGGCGAGGCGACCTGAGCCATGACCTCCGCATGCTCGTGCAGCAAGAGGATCGTCGTCGTCACCTCGGCCGTGCAGTCCGAAACGGGCCAGCCGGGCCGCCGGTCACCGAAGCACCATCCGCCAGCTCTGCCGTCCTGGTTGCCGCCGTCCGGACTTCCGTCATCGTGGTGGAGCTGCTGGTCGGCCAGCCAGGCGTAGCCCGAGGCCAACGATCGCTGGATCGTTACGTCCGTCGGGGCTGCGTCCGCCTGGTCCAGCGCCGCAAGCTGCGCGCGCAGCGCGAAAGCGGTGTCCCAACTCGAGGAGCGGGCACCGGCGTACCGGATCCCGTCGGCGTCCTGCCAGCGCCAATAGTCCAGCCGGGTCAACTCCGCCCCCGCCGCGATCGGATTGCCGTCGTGATGTGCCCGCACGAGGCCGGAGAGCAGGCCGCTGACGGGGGAGAGTCCATACCCGGCAGAGGCATCGCGTTCGCGAGCGAGTACGTCGACGCATCGGCTTAGCGCACGCTCACGAAGCCAACGATTCGGACGCTGACCGTAGGCGTTGGCGGCGCGGAACAGCCAGCGCAGAACTGAACTCGGCCGGACCACGACGTCAGGTCCCGACAGCCGGTGGCGAAAGGAGGCGAAATCTGGGCGCTGGCAGCCCAGGAGTTCCATTCGCAGGTCCCGAGCGAGCGGGCCAAGATCGAAGCAGGCCCGAGCACCACAGAGGTAGGCCATGGCGAGGTAAATGTGCCTCGTGTGGCAGTAAAGCGAGGACATCCGAAACGGCGACCAGCGGGGAAGGAGCACGAGTTCCGGCGGAATCAGATTCAGCCCGTCGTAGTCGTAGATGCCGAAGGCGGCCAGCCATACGCGTCCCCACGAGGGCATGGCTTCGACGTGGCTGCGCCGACCGTCCAACCAGCGCCGCGTGCCCGCAACAAGTTGACTGGCGACGTCGACCTCGAGCACCCGCAGTGCCACGTAGGCGAGCGCGCTGACCACCACGGATCCTTCACCGTCGCGCGACGCCGCGAACGATCCGTCCGCGGCCTGCCAGGATTCATAATGTGTGGTGATGGCAGCGACCTCGCTGCTAGGCAGAGGCCATACGCCGACGGCACGACGTACGAGTACCCATTGCGACAGCAGCATCGAATTCCACGTCACCTCGCCCTCCCAGCGACCGTCCGGCTGCTGCAAGGATCTGAGGTGACGTAGGCCATCGCCAAGCGCGTCGCTCACGAGTCGGTTCATCGTCGGTGCCCGGTCAGTACACGCCGGGGATGATCCGGTACGGAACACGCGCGCGATATTCGGTCCAATCCGCACCGTACTTGGCCTGGCAGATCCGATTGTCACGCCGCTCACGATGAACGAGCAGTACCACGAAGTAGGCGATGTAAAGGTAGGGCAGCGGGCTGTCGAACCCGCAGAGCAGGCACCAGGCCGCACTCATCGCAATGTCGCCGAGGTAGTTGATGTGGCGCGCCAGCCGCCACCATCCCGACACCAGGAGCAGCGAGCCGTTGGCGGTCGTGATGAAGTGCGGCGCTTCGCCCCAGACAGGAGTCTGGGGGTTGTTTCTGAACGTGTGCTTCTGCAGGTTGGAGCGCCGGAAGACGACGTATCCGGCTGCGTTCAAAACGGTGATGGCCGTCAACGCGGAGGCACCCAGGCCGGGATCGTGGTCCGCCAGGTACCGAGCCTGGACGGTATACAGGAACGGCACCCAGACGAGATCGCCCCAGCACAGCATCCACCCGAACTTCTCGTGCCTGATGTCGTAGGTGCTGAGCACCGCCTCCTCGTGGACGAAGTAGTCCAACACGTAGGCGAGCTGGAATGCGCAGACCAAGATCATCGACGCAGATAGGACATGCTCTTGTTGTTGTCGAGCCGCCAGACACACATCGATGGCGACCCAGCCGACCAATCCCGGGCGAGCCTCGAAGAACAGCTTCAGGTCGAATCGGCCGATCCTGGGGTTGAGCTCGCTGCCGTACCAGAATCGCCTGATGGGGCCGGGCGAATCGCCTGGTTCGTGTCGGCCGCGCAGTAGGAGAAAGACTGTTACCCCGAGCGCGACAATGTTGGTCGTGCTGAGCAGTGGTCCAAGATTGCCGACAACCCATGCCGGTGTGTTGGTGCCAATGAGCAGCACTGTCAGCAAGACAATAGTGACCAGGAGGCTCAGTAGACCGTTCAACCTGTATTCGAGCCGACCGCCATCGGGAAGCGGCAATCCCAGGGCGCGCCGACCGGGCAGTAATACCTGCAGGATCGCCTGGTACCCAACCCACCCAATGATCACCACCATCGATTTAAGTGTCGGCCGCGGAAGCTGGTGCAGCATGCCCGGGGACGGCAGCACCAATTGGCCGTGGTGATACGTCTGACAGATCCAGACGTAGTAAACCAGCGCCGGCAACGCCAACCACGCGAGGACCAAAGCGATCGGCTCGGCTCGTCGGACGGTCTTACCGGCCGTTGCTGTCACGGCTACGGCAGGGTGTTCATCGCGACCAGCGGGCCGTATAGATCGCGTTCAACCAACCGACCCAGGTTGGAGTCAAGCGGACCAAATCCCAACGCCCACAGCAGGCATAGGCAAACCGCGAAGATGATGCCAACGGCCAGCAATCTCGCGAATCGGTTCAGATCGGCCGCGGACAACGCACGCAGGCACGCCTCGATGCTCACCAACTGGCTCGACTCGAATTCCGACAGTGGTGCGGCGGGTGACGTGGTCATATTCGTCATCTCCTAGTGGTGTGAGTTGCTCCTGACGCGGGTTGCCCTAGGACTTTCTGGCCTGCCAGTAACCGATCAAGAACGCGCCGGCATCCGCGGCGCGATAGAGAGCCTGGCCACCCTCGGTCATGATTTTCAGGGCGTCGGGAAGGTCCATGTCAGGTGTGACGGCAGCGGTAAGGGTCTCGAGGAGTCGCCAGTTCGTGTCGACATCGCCCAACTCGTCGAGGTTGCCGACCTCCGCGTTGGCGAAGCCAGCCGCCTGCAGGTTATCGCGGAGCCGATCAAGCGACGTCATCTCCGCTATTGCGTGGCACCGGCACACCGGATCCACCAATGCCCGCTGCGCCGGGCTGAGCGACGGTGCCTGCAACCAATCCGTGCCCACGAACGGGCTGCCCGGCTTGAGCACTCGGCCGATCTCTGAGTAGGCGAGCCGCTTGTCGGACGCGTAGCACAAGGCTTCGAAGGAATAGGCGCCGTCAAAGGAGTTGTCGGGAAACGGCAGTTCCATCATGTTGCCGAGCACGAAGTCGACCCGGTGTGACAGCTCTGCGTCTTCGGTCCGCACGCGCGCAATGTCGATGCGTTTTGCCGTCAGGTCCACGCCGGTGACATGTGCGCCGCTGTGTCTGGCGATGTTCAGGGCTGGGCCGCCGACTCCCGAACCGACATCCAATACCCGCATTCCAGGCCGGAAGCCGCCGCGGTCTGCGAAGAATCTCTCGGTATAGGAAAGAGCCTCGGCCAGCGGCTGGTCGCCGGACGTATACATCGGGAAGTGGTGGGACTCATCCCACCCCATTCGGTACAAATCTGTGACTATATCGTAATAATCGGTTATGGTTTTCGCGTAAGTCGCTGCCGGACCAGCAGATTTGGGCACCAATTCGCCGCTGTAACCCGGAGCCACTGTGTCAAGACGCTGCTCATTCATATTCGCCTCCCGTGTCGTCCCAAGTCGAATCGTCATAGCCTCGATAAAGAACGACAAGGGTCCAGCGACCCACGCCGCCGCGACGATGGCGGTCGATCACTGCTCGAGGCAGAGTCCGCTCGTGTCGTGACAGCACCAAAAGGTTTTACAGCATTTAAAGCACCGCGGTCCTATGAACCCGGTGCCGCAGGCTAAATGGGGCCCATGGGCCCTGCGAGTTCGCCGCCGATGACGCCTACCGTTATGAATCCGCCCCCGGAAAGTCGATCGGGGGGCGTTCGCTGTTAGCGGTTGCGCGGCGACTACGGGTAGCCACTTCGGGGGAAATTGTGGTCAAGCATACGAGCCTAGGGGACCGACGAGTCCAGGCCTTGCTGCCACCCGTGCTGTCCGGGGCTGTTCCACTCGCTGGGCACGTCGCCGAGTTCATGATGCGCCCAAGGACCTTATTAGATAGGGCAGTAGCTGAAGGTAAGACAGCATTCACTCTCCGTTTAGGGACCAGAAAAGCGATTGTGCTGATGGGTGAGCAACACCATCGGTTCGTATTCGCGGAGACGGACAAAAACCTCAGTATCTCGGCTGCCTACGGGTTCCTGGCGCGCATGTACGACCCGGACTGGTACGTGGTGGCCGAACCAGAGGAATACCTGCGGCAGCGAGAAGTGATGTTGCCGCGTTTCGGGAATCGACAGGTTGCGGGTTACCGCGATCTGATGTTGCACGACGCGCAGGAATTCATCTCGAGCCTGGGCGCCGACGGTCGGTTCGAGATCTCCAGCACACTGAACACGGTATTGCTGCGGATTGCTGCCGGTTGCTTCCTGGGGGAGGCGTTCGGGGCGATTCTGACGCCTGAGTTCGGCGAGCTCATGGACGATTTTGCCGGCGGCCTGACCTTTCTTCCGCGCTGGCTACCCTCGTCCAGGCGCCGACGGGCCGACAGGGCCCGACTCGCGCTGCGAGCGATCGTGGCAGACGAACTCGAGGAGCGGCGGCGCAATGTGCCGGAGCGTACCGCCGAAGACATGGATTTCCTGGATGTGCTGACGTCGGCCACCTATGCGGATGGATCGGCGCTGCCGCAGCGAGTGGTCGTCAACCTCGTCCTCGGAGTCTTGCTCGGCGGCCACGAGACGACGATCGGACCGATCGGCTGGATGCTCGTCGACCTACTTCGGAACCCCGGTGAATTGGAGCTCGTGAGGGCCGAGCTGGACGCCGTCCTCGGAGACGATCTGTCCCCGACGCTAGCGCAGTTCATGAAGCTCAAGGTCTTCGACAACGCACTGCGAGAAACTCAGCGTCTGCACCCGCCAACCACCGTCCTGGCTCGGGTAGCCGTGGCCGATATCGAGCACGCCGGTTACCTGATCCCGCGCGGCACGATGGTGATGGTCACCCCCTACGGCGCTCACCGAATGCCGGAGGTGTTCGAGGAGCCGGCTCGATACTGGCCGGCGCGCTACACCGAGTTCCCGGCCAGCTTGAACGGGTTGATCAACTTCGGTGGCGGCAACCATCGCTGCCTCGGTGCCAGATTCGCCGAGCTGGAAATCAAAGTGGTGCTGGGATTGCTGCTGCGGGAATACGACTTCGAGATGGTGACCGCCGGCGCCAAGGGCACGTCCGGTCTGGGACCACATCATCTGACGTCGCCCTGCTTCGTGACGTACCGGCGTCGACGTCAACCCGTCCGCGAGGAGCCCCGAACGGCTGCGGCCGCCGGCGAAAGCTAAGCGCCAACGAGCGCTAAGCGAGGGATCGGCGGCACGCAGACGATGCGACTCACAACACTTACAGGAGACAGATGACTATCGAGAAGTCACGAGCGACACGATCCGCTCCGTCGCTTGATGACGCGCGTACACGTCATCAACGGGCCCGAGCGGTTGGGCTGAGCCCGGACTACTGGTATCCCGTGTTGCGCTCCCGCGACCTGCGTGCGGGCAAAGTGCGGGAGGTTCAGTTCCAGGGGAGCTCGCTGGCGGTGTACCGCGGGTCGGACGACAAGGTGCGGGTCCTGGAGAACAGATGCGCGCACCGGCAACTGAAACTGTCTGACGGAAAAGTCGACGGCTGTGCGCTGCGTTGCATGTACCACGGATGGGCACATGATGGGTCAGGCCATATCTCAGACGTCCCGCACGATCTTTTCGGCCGCGCCATTCCTCGTACCAAGATCGGCTCATTTCCCGCGACTGAGCGTTACGGTCTCGTCTGGATCTTCCCCGGCGCACCCGAATTGGCCCTCGAACGCTCGGTGCCGGACCTGGTCGAACTCGAACCGGGCAACGGCTGGACGCACGTCGTCAATTCCTTTGTCTTCGATTGTCATCACTCGGTGCTCATGGAGAACGTCTGCGACTTTTCTCATGCCTACCTGCATCGCAAGTTCGCACCCTTCGGACCAGACGCCAAGCTCACGCGGCTGGAGCGTGAAACGGACCGTGTGCTGCTCGCCTATCAAACGAAAGTGGCGGGCGGACGAGTGTCCAGCCTCTTCCTCAACGGCCCTGAGGTCGACACCCAAGCCATCGAGATGGCCTACGAGTATCCCTATCAACGGACCGATACCGGCGGAAAGATCTTGGAGTGGTGCTTTCCGGTTCCTGTGAATGACACCACCACTCTTGCCTTCTTCATCTTCGCGTTCGCTCCCAACACCTTTCGTTTTCCACTCCTGCCGATCAAGATGCCGTCACGACTTGCTGATGGGCTGACCAGGATTGGTAACGTGGCGGGTATTCGGCGTGTGCTCGAGCAGGACGTTCGCGCCGTGGCGCTGGAGCAGTCGGCCTACGAGCAGCACTACGCCAAGCCCGTGCCGGACCTCAATCCGGCGGTACGCGAGATCCAAGACTTGATGATCGACAAGTGGCAGCCCGCCCAGCTCGACGTTCGGCCGGCTCACCTCGCGGTGGACAATTGCTCGCCCCACCCACAGAGGTAGCCCGATCTGACGGATTCGTGAACCAATCGGGCTCGGGCCGCCGTGCGAGTCAACCTGAATCGCCACCCTAAGCAGCACAGGAACGCAGACACTCCAGATAACGTTGGGGTTGTTCGACCACACTTGTCGCCAGAGTTCGTTCAGGAACGCAGTGAAGGCGAGCAGGTCGGCGCGGGCGTCGCTGGTGAGCAGCAAGACGCCAGAACTTGTCCTCGGCACTTGTGTCAGCTGCGATGTCGTTGGCTCGACGGCGCGACCGTCGCGCATCGTAAGACCAGCGCGTGCCGTCGTTGGCGTAGTACTCGCCGCCGTGGCTTCGGAGCCTTCTTCCTCGATCGTTAGAGTATGTACGGAATGAACTTCTTAGGTACTACGCGCTTGTACTGTTCCCATGAATCTCCGTATTTGGTGCTACATCGTTTCTCATCTCTTCGACCGCGGTGAATGATCATCAGCGTGAAGAATGCAGGATAAAAATATGGGAGGGCTCCGCTAAATCCGCAGGCCAAACCCCATAGCACCGCCATGGCTAAGTCCGCAGTATAATGGATCTTTCGCGCGTAGCGCCACCAGCCGTCGATAAGCAACGTGTGACCGCTTTCAGTCACCAGATATCGGGGATTCTGAAGCGTCCCCCAAGGAAGCTGCGGGAACGTCCTGCGCCGAATTCCGGTTCCGCGCTCCTGCATACGAAAGCGATTCTTCTGACTTTGGGAGGTATCCCACACGAAGTAGGCGGCGAGGAGTGCGACGAACAGGAATCCCAGGAAGCCCACGGAGTGCGTCACGGAAGGATTGACAAGCAGAAAATAGGAGTTGAAGCTGTAAACCCAAGGAACACCGGCCAGATTCCAGAAGATCAGCATCCAACCCCACTTCTCGTGAAAGATATCCCACGAAGAAGGTATGCATTCCTCGCCCTTGGCGCAGGCGTTTGCGTACAGGCCGTGCGCGGCAACCATGAATAGAAGTGGCCACGAAACATGCCCATAAAGATCGTAGTATTGTACGGCAGCTGAACACGTCAGAACAAACAACAGGAAAAATGAGATGCGTGCAACGGTGAAGAATTTAAGTTCGATTCGGCCGATGGTTGGGTTCAGCACGGCACCCATGAAGAAGTCGTATACGACGCTGCCAGTCATGCGCACCTGCATGCCCGCGCGCACGGCTGTTACGTAGGCGCTGACAGCAACCGTGTCGGCGATCAGGACGGCGGTCGTCAGCATGGGTCCCAAGTTTTTGGCGTATTCGGTAATCGGCACAAGGCCGGTGAAGTGCAGCAACGCGACCAGTGCCAGCGTGGCGTACCAGCTCGCGGCACCGTTGCAGTGATAAACACGTTTGCGTCCGCCCTCCTCATCGATGGGCAACCCGAGCACTCTCGGACCGGGAAGCACCCACGCGAAGAACAGCTCAACCGTAAGAAATCCGCCGTAAAGCAGAACAGCAGGCGCGTTCGGGAGAGCGCCACCAATGACATGACTCCACATACGCCCCAGAAACGGGAGCAGATCCGACCACGAGGTAGGACGCGCGATACTGCCTTTGTAAAACGTGACCGATATCCACAGGTAGTACACCAACAGATGTGACCCGACCATGACCCCCAGGACGCCGACTGGTCCTCCAAATTCCCACTCTATCGCCGGGGCCTTGGATCTCCGTCCTAGGCCTGATGATGTCGCGTCGGAAGCCGGCTCACGACGGAACGGCCTCATTTTCCAATCACTCCGAATTGGACGACGCCGAGGTGCGGGCTATTCGCGTCGAGCAACACCGGTCGGTGGTTGGTGTCGTACCAACTACGCGGATACGGTGACGTCGGCCATCGGCCAAAGGTGCTCCCATTGAGCTTCGCCGTGGCATGAGTGGTCGAAGAGCTCGTTGTCACTACGGGTCGCCTCGAAATGGTCACAGCGCATCAACCTCGATCAGTGCTCACCGGCCAAGACGCCCCGCGCGTCGACGGGGATGAGCTTGCATCGCGGCACAGACTTCACAAAGGGCCCCTGGACCCGTCCCCTGAGCCCAGTACACCAGGCCGAGTCAGGCCGCGAGTCGAATTCCCAGGCTGACAGTGCGAGTTCGATTCTCGTCACCCGCTCTGCGTTCCAACTGCGAGTCTGCGTTCCAACTGCGAGCGTTCTAACGACCCGATCCGAGTGCGGAGTTCATCGCGGCCTCGCGGTCTCGGCACACGGTGCGGTTTGGAGGTGCCACGAAGTGATCGTTTTTGCTCTCCCGGCACCGGTCACGAGGTTCGGTGCGTTCGTCAGTCCATGTTGGGTGCTTCCCGGTCGTTGGTTATTCCGATGTGCGCCGTGATCGACCGATCAGGCCAGCGCGCGAAGCAGTCGTGCGGTGTCCGCGTCGGCGGGATAAAACGACTCGATGGCCAGTTCCTCGACCGTGACGTCGGTCGCGGTGCCGACGACGGCACTGATGCTGAAGAAGGACAGCTCGTCCGGCCCATGCCGCAAGCGCAGCGGCAGCACGACGTCGGTATGGGACGGTTCGACGGCCGTCCCGCCTGGGTATCCGGCCAGCTCGTCGTGCAGCTCCTGCAGTCGTTGATCAGCAAGCCGTTCGGCGCGCCGTTGTAACTGCACGAGCAGGTGCCCGCGCCACTGGGCCAGATTCAGGATGTTGGGCGCCATGCCGTCCGGATGCAGACTCAGTCGCAGCACGTTCACCGGCGGCGCCAGCAACTCCGGTGCGCAATCGGCCAGCAGCACGTTGATGGCCGAGTTCGAGTCGATCAGTTCCCACCAACGATTCACCACTACCGCCGGATAGGGATTGTGGCCGGTCAGCACCTGGCGCAGCGCCGCTCTGATGTTGTCCAGTTCCGGCTCGTCCAGCCCGTGTTGGGTGTATGCCGGGGCGTATCCGCCGGCCAGCAGCAGCGTGTTTCGTTCCCGCAGCGGCACATCCAGCTGTTCGGTGAGGCGCAAGATCATGTCGGACGTGGGGCGGGACCGCCCGGTTTCGACGAAGCTGAGATGGCGGGTCGAAATGTCGGTCTGAATGGCCAGATCTAGTTGGCTGAGCCGTCGGCGTTCGCGCCATTCACGCAGCAGCTGGCCGACCGGGCGGGACGTCGTCGGTGCGGTCATCAGCCGACCGTAGCGGGCGGGGTGTCGCGGTGCGATTACCTGTGAGGTCATGTCGACCGGTCCGCACAGAATTCTCGCCAGCCGGGCCCGAGCGGTTCGGCTAGGTAGGGTTTACCGGCATTTGTGCCACCGGCTCCGCGCCTTGATCCAGGACGGCACTGTGTCGTTTATCGCGCCGAAACATTCCCGGTTCGGACCGTTTCTAAATTCGTCAGATCGGGATTCTGCCGGATCGGCGGGACGCTGCGCTTCGAGGGGTATCCATATGAGTGGGAACAACGTTCGGCTGCAGGCGATCAAGGACGTCGAGGCCTATGTGCCACCCGCGCCGACCTTCGTGACGGACGAAGCTCCGGGTGCCATTTTCGGCGAGAACGTGTTCAGCCTGGCGGTCATGCAGAAACGGCTGCCCAAGCTGGTTTATCGCTCGATCGTGGCCACCATCGAACATTCCAAGCCACTCGACCCGATGGTCGCCGACGCGGTTGCCTCCGCCATGAAGGACTGGGCGATGGAGAAGGGGGCGACTCACTACTCGCACGTTTTCTACCCGTTGACCGGGCTGACCGCCGAGAAGCACGACAGCTTCTTCGAGCCGGCCGGCGGCGGCCTGTCGCTGGCCGAATTCGCGGGTAAGACGCTGGCCCAAGGCGAATCCGACGGATCCAGCTTTCCCAGTGGCGGGCTGCGCAACACCTTCGAGGCACGCGGTTATACCGGTTGGGACCCGACCAGCCCGGCGTACGTGCTCGACAACCCGAACGGCAAAACGCTGTGCATTCCCACGGTTTTCGTGTCGATGTTCGGCGACGCGCTGGATCACAAGACCCCGCTGCTGCGCTCGCAGCAGTCCATGGCCAAACATGCCGAACGGGTGCTGCGGCTGTTCGGTCATGAGAAGCCGGATCACGTGGTGTCCTATGCCGGCGCCGAGCAGGAGTATTTCTTGCTCGACCGGCATTTCTTCCTGGCCCGGCCGGACCTGCTCAACTCCGGGCGCACCCTGTTCGGTGCGAAACCGCCGAAAGGACAGGAATTCGACGACCATTACTTCGGCGCCATCCCCGAGCGCGTGCTGGGCTACATGATGGATTGCGAACGGGAGTTGTTCAAGCTCGGTATCCCGGCCAAGACGCGGCACCAAGAGGTCGCGCCGGGGCAATTCGAACTGGCGCCGATGTTCGAGCGGGCCAACATCGCCGCCGACCACCAGCAGATGTTGATGACCACGCTGAAGCGGCTGGCCAACAAGCACGGCATGGAATGCCTCTTTCACGAGAAACCGTTCGACGGCGTCAACGGCTCCGGCAAGCACGTCAATTTCTCCATCGGAAACTCGACCGAGGGCAACCTGCTGTTGCCGGGTGACACCCCGCACGAGAATGCCCAGTTCCTGGTGTTCTGCGCGGCCATCATCCGCGCCGTCCACAAGTACGGCGGCCTGTTGCGGGCGTCGGTGGCCTCGGCCAGCAACGATCACCGGCTCGGCGCCAACGAGGCACCGCCGGCCATCATCTCGATCTTCCTGGGTGATCAGCTGGCTGACGTTTTCGACCAGATCGCCAAGGGCGGAGCCACTTCGTCCAAAGAGAAGGGCACGCTGCTGATCGGGGTGGACACCCTGCCGGTGCTGCCCACCGACCCGGGCGACCGTAACCGCACCAGCCCGTTCGCCTTTACCGGTAACCGTTTCGAGTTCCGCGCGCCGGGTTCGCTGCAGTCCATCGCGGGACCGATGGTCACGATCAACACGATCATGGCCGAGGCCCTGGACTACATCGCCACCGAGCTCGACACCTCGATCGCCGCCGGGACCGAATTCAACGTCGCGGTGCAGAACGTCCTGGCTGAGATCATCGGCAACCATGGGGCCGCGGTCTTTGGTGGCAACGGCTATTCCGAGGATTGGCAGGTCGAAGCCGCCTCGCGCGGACTGCCCAACCTGCGAACCACGCTGGATGCGTTGCCCGAGTTGATCTCCGAACCGGCCATGGAGGTTTTCGAGAAGTACGGGGTCTTCACGCACCGCGAGATGCATAGCCGCTACGAGGTCGGCCTCGAGCAGTACACCCGCAGCATCGGGGTGGAAGCCCGCTCCACGTTGGAGATCGGGACGACACTCGTGTTGCCGGCCGCGGTCCGCTACCAGACCGAGGTAGCACTCAACGTCGGTGCGCTCAAGGCCGCCGGGATCGAGACGGACACCTCGTCCCTGCTGGAAGTGTCGACGCCGCTCACGGCGTTGCGGGCCGCGCTGGGCACCTTGCGGGCCGCACTGGAAACCGATCCCGCAGCGGATCCGTTCGACGAGGCCAAGCACGCCCGGGATGCGTTGTTGCCGGCCATGACCGGAGTGCGCACGGCCGCCGACCAGCTAGAAGGCATCGTCGCCGATGACCTGTGGCCGCTGCCGACCTATCAGGAGATGCTCTACATCTTGTAGTCCGCCCCGACCGCCCGCCCCGACCGCCCGCCCGACCCGATCGCGCAACATCTGGCATCCCAGCGATGCCAGATGTTGCGCGATTTTCGGGTCGCGCGCATTACCTCCCGGGTAATCGACAGGCTCCGCCTCGGTGGCCAGGATTGTGTCGTCGACATCGACGAAACACCTACCACGAAAGGCAAATCCCATGAGCGCGAATCTCGTCAACACCACTCTCGTCGAGCGTTACCTGGCCTGCTGGAACGAGACGGACGCCGACACGCGGCGCGCCCTGATCGAGCAGACCTGGAGTGCGGCCGCCGAATACCGCGACCCGATGGCCCAGGTCCATGGGGTCGAGGAGATCGATGCCACCATCGCCGCGGTCCAGGGTCAGTTCCCCGGGCTGGTGTTCACCCCGGTCGGTGAGGTCGACGCCCATCACCAGCAGGCGCGCTTCCAGTGGGGCTTGGGCCCGGACGGCGCGGAACCGTTGATCGTCGGTTTCGACGTCGCCGTGCTGGACGAGGACGGCCGGATCACCACGGTGCTTGGCTTCCTGGACAAGGTGCCCGGCTAATGGCAACCACCGTGGCTGACGACCGGGCCGCCACCATCTCGGTCCCGTCCACTGCGGTTGCGCACGGCTCAGACGGCTCAGACGGCGCGCACGGCTCGGACGGCTCGGACGGCTCAGACGGCGCGCACGGCTCGGACGGCAGATCCTGACCGTCGTCGGGTCCCGGGCCGGCGAGGCCGCGCTGTTGCTCCGCGTGCTCACCGGCCGCGACGGTCTCCCGGCGGGCTACTCGACCGTCTGAGCGCGTAAGGGTTTACTCAGCTGGTCACGGAAGAACTCGGTGAAGCCAGCCGGGTCCGGGCCGGCGTTCAGCAAGACCAGCCGATCGAAGCCGGCATCGACGTACCGTTGGGCCATCTGCAGGTGCCGTTGCGGGTCCGGACCGCACGCGAAGGCGGTCTTGATGTCCTGATGAGTCACCGTCGTGGTGGCGGCGGCGAAGTTGACCGGGTTGGGCAGTTCGCTCATCACCTTCCACCCGGTCACGGCCCATCGGCTGGTCTCCAGCGCCGCCTGGGCTGCCTGATCCTCATCCTCGGCCCAAGCCAGCGGAATCTCGCAGTATCGAGGGCCGGTGCCGCCGAGGTCCTGGTAATTTCGCACCAGTTCCGCGTCGGGCGTGGTGGCGAACATCCCGCTGCCCAGCTCGGCCGCGATACGAACCGACTCCGGGCCACTGCAGGCGACCGCAATGGCCGGCAGGGTCTCGGGCAGGTCGAAGACCCGAGCGTCTTCCAGCTGCAGATGCTTGCCGTCATAGGACTGGTAACCGCCGGACCACAGCAGCCGGATGATCTCCAGCGCCTCGCGGAGCATCTCGTGGCGCTGGCGCACGCTGGGGAAACCCCGGCCGACGACGTGCTCGTTGAGTCGCTCGCCGGCGCCGATTCCCAAGGTGAACCTGCCGTCGGAGACGAGCTGTAGCGTCGCGGCGGCCTGCGCGATGATCGCCGGGTGGTAGCGGATGCTCGGGCAGGTCACGCCAGTGGCCATTCCGATCCGTGCGGTCTTGGCGGCAATCGCGCCGAGCACCGTCCACGCGAACGACGAGTGACCCTGGTTGTCCAGCCACGGGTGGAAGTGGTCACTGATCTCGATGAAGTCGAAGCCCGCGTCCTCAGCGAGGATTGCCTGCTCGATGAGGTCCTTGGGGCCGAACCCTTCGAGGAAGAGTTTGTATCCGATCTGCATGGCAACGTTCCTTGAATGCCGCGATGGTGAGCCGGTACTCGGACACGTTGTTGTGCCGGACGGCCGCCGCAATCCACTGTCCCTGCCTAGCCAACTCCGGTCAACCCTCGGCCGCGATTCTGGGAGCCCGATGACGTTGCTGCGACGGTTCAATTCCCGGCATCGGTGCGTTCCGTGCAGGTATCGCGCAGCAGGACGATCGAGACCACCGCGGCGAGCGCGAGCGTGCCGGCGCCGACCCAGGAGACGACGTTCAGTCCGTCGATGAAGCTGTGCCGGGCCACGCTCAGCAACGCCTGCGCCGCTGAGCCGGGTAGGCCCGCACTGGTGCTCTGCGCACCGGCCAGGCCTTGAGCGGCGCTGTGTGCGGCCGACAGCGGCAGGCCGTCGGGCAGGTTGGCGCGCAGCCGGCTGCCGTAGACGGCGGTGCCGATACTGCCGAGCACGGCGATGCCGAGCGCGCCTCCGAACTCGCTGCAGGTCTCCATCAGCGCGGCGGCGCTGCCGGCCCGTTCGGGGGTCACGGTGGAAATGACGAGGTCCGCGACCAGCGTCATCACCATCACCATCCCGGATGCCAGCACCCCAGCACCCAGGATGACCACGATCAGCGGCGACCCCGCGTGCAGCCGAGTCAGGATCAGGAAGCCGAGCGTGCCGACGACAAGTCCGGAACCGATCACGTTGCCGCGGGGCCCGCGCTGCGCCAGGGCGGTGGCCAGCGGCGCCGCCCCGGCCACGGCAATCGATGGCAGCAGGCTCCAGAGCGCGGCCCGCAGCGGGCTCATGCCGAGCGCGAGTTGCAGGTACTGCGTCATGAAGACCGCGTTGCCAACCAGGGCGAACATGGCGACGGTGTTGGCGATCAGTGATCCGGTAAAACCACGGTTGGCGAATATGCCCAGGTCGATCATGGGATCGCTGGCGCGCCGTTGCCGGGCCACGAAGGCCCATCCGACGAGCAGGCCGCCGGTGATGCTGGCCGCGGGAAGCACTCCGAATCCATCGGCGGCCGCGCGCTTGATGCCGAAGATGACCGGCAGCACCCCGCCGAGGGACAGGGCCGAACTGAGCAGGTCGAACCGATGGCCGGACGGGTTCGTGAATTCGGGCAACAGTGTCGGCGCGAGCGTCAGCAGCAACAGCATCGCGGGCGTGTTCATCAGGAACACCGAGCCCCACCAGAAGTGTTCGAGCAGAATCCCGGACAGCACCGGCCCGAGCGACACGCCGCCCAGCATGACCGCGCTCCAGACCGCGATCGCCTTGGCCCGCTGGCCCGAATCGTGAAACATGTTGCGGATCAGGGCCAAAGTCGAGGGCATCAAGGTGGCTCCGCCGATGCCGAGCAGCGCGCGAGCGGCGATGAGTTGGGCCGGGCTGGTGGCGTACGCGGCGGCCACCGACGCCACCCCGAACGCGCCGGCACCGAACATGAGCAGGCGGCGACGTCCGATGCGGTCACCGAGCGCACCCATGGTGATCAGCAGGCCGGCCAGCACGAATCCGTAGATGTCGAAGATCCACAGCTGCTGGGTCGCGGTGGCCGATAGGTCGCGGCTGATGAACGGAACGGCGAAATACAGGACCGATACGTCCATCGAAACGAGCAACAGCGGCAGGGCGAGTACGGCCAGGGCGATCCATTCTTTACGTCCGGCCTTGGGCTCGTTGGTTGTTTCGGTGCCGACGACGGGCATGAGCGTCCTCTTAACTGTGTTCCGTATAGACTGTATACGTAGTACGCAGAAGCTAGCAGGCAACTGCATATACTGCAAACAGTTTTCGAAGACGATCCGAGACACAACGTGCTGGAGGGAATCGAATTGACTGCGGACGAGCTGCCGCGAGTCCTGCAATTGCTGTGGGGCCACCAGGAACCGGGCCGTCGCGGACCCAAGCCAGGCCGCAGCATTTCCGACATCGGTGCCGCCGCCGTCGGCATCGCGGACGAGCAGGGATTGTCAGCGGTTTCGATGGGTGTGGTCGCGAAGGCGGTCGGACTGACGACGATGGCCCTTTACCGGTATGTGGATTCCAAGAACGAGCTGTACACCGCGATGATCGATGCCGCCTACGGGCTACCGCCGAGCCGCCGAGCTACCGGCGGGTGGCGCCGGCAGCTCGAGGCGTGGTCGGTCGCTAACCGGGCCGCGTTGCTCCGGCATCCGTGGATCGTGCAGATACCGGTCACCGAACCGCCCCTGGCGCCTAACCCGCTGCGCTGGATGGAGCGCGGGTTGCGGGCCTTTGCCGGCACCAAACTGACCGAACAGCAGAAGTTGTCCTCGCTGCTGCTGGCTGAGGTCTACGTCCGGGGTCAGGTCCTGCTGAGCACCCAGCTGGGGGACACCGTCGCGCTCGACCAGCAGTCGGCGGACGAGCGGTGGGCCAGGCGGCTGGGGCAACTGATCGACCCGGATGGCTTTCCGAACGTGTACGCCGCGTTCATGTCCGGATCGCTGCAGGACGAGGGCGACTTTGCCGAAGAAGAATTCCAGTTCGGGCTGCAGACCGTGCTCGACGGTATCGAGGCGCGCATCGAGCGCATCGGCTGAGCGGCCCGCTTCGCCGCGCAACTCGGGCGGGCGCGTGGCAACAGTAACGTCATACGCGGGGTGAGACGATCGGGACATGAACCCGTCGCGTTGGCTGGCTTGGCTGCGCCGCCACGATCCAGGACTGTTCGCGTTGCGCCGCGCGGGCCGCACCGCGATCGTGATGCCGGCCTCGTTTGCCCTGGGTGACAAGGTGATCGGCAACGCCACGCTCGCCACCTTTGCCGCGTTCGGCGCGTTCGCCATGTTGCTGCTGGTCGACTTCGGCGGCACCATGCGCGACCGCCTGCAGGCGCAGGTCGGCCTGGCCGTGGTCGGGGCTGTGTTCGTCTGCGTCGGCACGCTGGCCTCGCGCGATCCGTGGCTCGCCGCCGGTGCGATGGCTGTGGTCGGCTTCGGCGTGCTGTTCTCCGGCGTGGTGAGTTCGGTGCTGGCCGGGGCAAGCACCTCGCTGTTGCTCGCCTTCATCCTGCCGGTCACGCTCATCGGGCCGGCCTCGTCCATCCCGGACCGCCTGGCCGGCTGGGGGATTGCCGCCGGAGCCGCGTTCCTGGCGGTGTGGCTGTTGTGGCCGGCGCCGGCTCGAAGTCCGTTGCGGCGTCCGGCGATCGAGGCCTGCCGGGCGCTGGCCGCACGGTTGCGGGCCGACGTCGCGTTCGTCGAAGGCAACGGCACAGTCTCGGCGGACGAGCGCGCGGCAGCGGTCGACCGGGCCACGGCGGCGGTGGCCACCCTGCACCGAGGCTTCCTCGCCACGCCCTACCGTCCGACGGGCCTGAACACCGCCGCCCGGACGCTGGTACGACTGGTGGACGAGCTGGGCTGGCTGAACGCGATCGCCCTGCAGGCCGGTGTGCATCCCGCGCCCAGCGCCGTCAATCGCGCCGCGTGTGCGGTGAAAGCGGCCGCGGCCGGCGTGCTCGAGCAGGGTGCCATGCTGCTCGAGGTGGTCGGCGGCGATCCCACTCCGCTACGCGTCGCGCTGGCCGACCTCGGTGGCCGGCTGGATGCTCTGGAACGGATCGCCACCGTCGACCTGCCGGTCCGCCGGGTAACCGTCGCCGGTGCTACGCCGGAGGAGGACCCACCGGTGAGTGAGTTCCTGTCCGCGCTCGATCCGAGTTTCCGCGCCCAGGAGTTGAGCTTTGCGGTGACCCAGATCGGCAACAACATCGACCTGACCGCGGCGGCCGAGCGGCGCAGCTGGCTGGAGCGACTGCTGGGCCGCGAACCTGCGGGCGTGCCCACCCAACGGCAGGCGGCGCAGGAGCGGGCCGCGGCCCACGTAGAACGGCATTCGGTGTGGCTGCACAACAGTGTTCGCGGCGCGATCGGGCTCGGCTTGGCCGTGTTCGTGGCCAACCGCACCGGCGTCCAGCATTCGTTTTGGGTGGTGCTGGGAACCCTGTCGGTGTTGCGGTCCAACGCGCTCAACACCGGGCAGAACGTCGTGCGCGGCGTCCTGGGCACGGTGGCCGGATTCGTGGTCGGTGCGGTCTTGCTGGCCTTGATCGGGACCAACAGCACGCTCTTGTGGTTCCTGCTGCCGCTGGCCATTCTGCTGGCCGGCGTCGCGCCGGCGGCGATCTCGTTCGCGGCGGGCCAGGCCGCGTTCACCCTGACGCTGGTGATCCTGTTCAACATCATTCAGCCCGCCGGCTGGCGGGTCGGCCTGCTGCGGGTCGAGGACATCGCGATCGGGTGCGCGGTCAGCCTCGTCGTCGGGCTGCTGTTCTGGCCGCGGGGGGCCGCTGCCGCGCTAGGTCAAGCGCTGTCCGAGGCCTATCTCGACAGCGCGAGTTATCTGGCCAAAGCGGTGAACTTCGGCATGTTGCGCTGTGATTCGGCAGCGCAGTCGGCTGGCCCGACAGCCATGCCGCCGCCGATTCCACCGACCGAGGACGCCCAGCGTGCGGCTGCCGCGTCCCGCCGGCTGGACGACACCTTCCGGGCCTACTTGGCCGAACGGGGCGCCAAACCCGTTCCGTTGGCTGAGATCACCGGGTTGGTCACCGGCGTCGCCGGGCTGCGGCTGGCGGCCGACGCGGTCCTGGACCTGTGGCAGCGCGACGACGGGCAGGCGATCGGGGACCGGACCGCGGCGCGCGGTGAACTGCTCACCAGCAGCGCCCGGGTCTATGGCTGGTACCGGGAACTGGCGGTCACCCTGCTTGACGGACAGCGGGTCGGCGATCCGCTCGAGCACGATATTCCGGCCGACGGCCGGTTGGTCGAGGCGGTACGTCATGACCTGCGCGGAGCGGACGGCCGGGCCAGCGCCACCGCGGTGCGGATGATCTGGACCGGTGACCATCTCGATGCCGCCCGGCGCCTGCAGGCAGTCCTGGTCCAACCGGCGCGGGCCGCGTCCGAGCAGAGGGCACTGTCCACACTCGCCTCGCTCGGTCCGCTGGCCGGGGTGTTGCCGGCCGCCTGGCGTGACTGGGCTCGCTCGCATACAAGGCGGTAACGGATGGTCGCATTTTGTCTGCGGGCTCCGGGGCGTAGGAGGAAGATTGTGACAACTCACCGGAAGGACGTCCCATGACCTCGTCACAGACTTTCGTGATCGTCGGAGCCGGACTGGCCGGCGCAAAAGCCGCGGAGGCACTGCGCGAGCAAGGCCACGCCGGTGACATCGTGTTGCTAGGTGCTGAAAAGTACCGTCCATACGAACGCCCGCCGCTGTCCAAGAGTTACCTGAACGGCAGCAGCAAACGCGAAGAGGCCTTCGTTCATCCCGAATCCTGGTATCGCGAACACGAGGTGGACGTGCACCTCGGGCAGCCGGTGACCGGCATCGATCGAAGCGGGCAGCTGGTGCGCACCGTCGATGGCACCGAGTTCCGCTACGACAAGTTACTGCTAAGCACCGGCGCCGGCCCGCGGCGGCTGACCGTTCCCGGCGCGGACGGCGCGGGCGTGCATTACCTGCGAAGCCTCGATGATTCCGACGAGCTGCGCGCGGTACTCAGTGGGGCCGGCCGGCTGGTGGTCATCGGGGCGGGCTGGATCGGTCTCGAGGTCACCGCCGCGGCCCGGATCGCGGGTGTCGCCGTCAGCGTCGTCGAGTCGGCCCCGTTGCCACTGTTCCGGGTGCTCGGCCCCGAGCTGGCTGAGGTGTTCGTCGGGCTGCATCGCGAGCGTGGTGTGGAATTCCATTTCAATGCCGTGGTGCAAGAGATCGTCGTCGTTGACGGGCATGCAAAGGGGGTCCGGCTCGCTGACGGCACCGTCCTCGATGCCGACGCGGTCGTCGTGGCCGTCGGCGTGGCACCCAATGCCGACCTGGCCTCGGCGGCTGGTCTGCAGGTCGACAACGGTGTGCTGGTCGACGCCGCGCTGCGCAGCAGCGACCCGGATGTGTTCGCCGCGGGCGACCTGGCCAATGCGTGGCATCCCTTTTACGACAAGCGCATTCGGGTCGAGCACTGGGCCAACGCGCTTACCCAGCCGGCCGTGGCGGCGGCGTCGATGCTCGGGCGTGACGGTGCCTACGACGAGCTGCCGTACTTCTATACCGATCAGTACGACCTCGGGATGGAGTACGTCGGTTACGTCGAGCCGGACGGTTACGACCAGCTGGCCTATCGCGGCGAGCCGGCCAGCCGGGAATTCATCGCGTTCTGGTTGTCCCGCGGCCGGGTGATCGCCGGGATGAACGTCAACGTCTGGGATGTCACTGATCCGATCAAGGCAATCATTCGTTCCCGGGCGGTCGTCGACCTGGCCGCGCTGACCGACGCGGACACCCCGTTGAACGTGATCGCCGAAGGCTTGACCGACTAACCACGCGCGGTGGCCACGACCTCGATCGCGGTTGTTTCGACCGCTTCCATCGTTTCCACCAGGCGGGTGAGCGACGGCAGCGAGTGCAGGATGCTCGTGCGATCGGCCGCACTCAGCTGCTGAAACGCGGCATCCAATCGTCGTGCGTTGGCGCTCAGCCAGCCCGTCAATTGCTCGCGGCCCGGTTCGGTGAGCTGCAGGGTGACGGCGCGGCGGTCCCGCGCGTCGACCTGACGATCGACCAGACCGGCGACCACCATCTGTTGGATGACGTTGCTGACGGTGTTGACCGCCAACTTGTGCCGGGCCGCGAGTTCGGTCACCCGCAATCCCGGTTCGTCGGCCAGGCGCTGCAGGATCTCTACCTGAGCCATGGGCAGCCGCTCCCACGGATAGTCACTACGGATGCTGGCCCGCAGGACGCGTCGCATCCGGGTGACCACCTCGGCCAGCGCCCACACATCGCCGGCGGAGGCCGCAGAAGTTGGCGAGGCAGCAGGAGGCGGTGCGGTAGCAGTTCGGCGGGCGGCCATCCCGCGATATTAGCGCAGAGTTAGAGTAGTTCTGTGGCAAGACTATCTCGTCAGGGCGGCATCGATCGATCCGAGTCGTCCAGCGAGCGCTTGCGACAGCCACAGCCGCTGTTGAAGAAGCGACTGCCGTCCGGCCGGGGTGCCATGGAGCAGCCCAACGTCACCGGTGACGGCGAGGCCGCCATGACGGCAAGGTTCTGGCTCGCCCTACTGCTGACCGGGATCGCGGCCGGACTCAGCGGCGCGGCCCTGATGGCGTTGTTGTTCCGGGTCGAACGGCTGGCCTTCGGCTCGAGCGGCGACGACTTCGAGCAGGCGGTGGCGGCCTCCTCCGTCGGGCATCGGGTGATCGTGTTACTGATCGCCGGCTTGTTCGGCGGCCTCGCGTGGTATGCGCTGCGACGCGCGACGCCGGGCCAGAAATCCGAGATCGACGATGTGTTGTGGAGTGACCGGGACCGGCACCGGGACCGGCAAGAACTGTCGATGCCGCGGTCGCTGGGTACCAGCGTCATCTCCGAGATCGTGATCGGGCTGGGTGCCTCGCTCGGCCGCGAGGCCGCTCCGAAAACGATGGGCGGTGTGTCGGGTGGACTGGCCGGACGCTGGCTGGGACTGACCCGCGCCCAGCAGCGGTTGCTCATCGCCTGCGGCGGTGGGGCGGGTCTGGCCGCGGTCTACAACGTGCCCCTCGGGGGTGCGTTCTTTACCGCCGAGATCCTCTGCGGCTCCGTCTCGGTGGCCACCATGCTGCCGGCCCTGGCCTGCGCGGGCATCGCGACCGCAACCGCCTGGGTATATCTGCCCAATCAGCCGACCTACCTGGACGTGCCGGCGTATCAGGTCAGCGTCGCGTTGGTCGTCTGGGCGCTGCTCGCCGGCCCGCTGATCGGAGTGGCGGGCGCGGCCTACATCCGGCTGATCGGCTGGCTGTCCCATCACCGACTCACCGGAACCGCCGGTCTTGGCGGGCCGCTGATCGCGTTCGGTCTGCTGGCCGCGGCCGGCGCGTCGTACCCGCAATTGCTGGGCAATGGGCAGGGCATGGCCCACGACGCGTTCCTCGGTGGCGGCGGCCTCGGGCTGTTGCTGGTGCTGGCCGTGCTCAAGCCGGCCGTTACCGCGCTGTGCCTGGCCAGCGGCGCGTCGGGCGGGCTGTTCACGCCGATGTTGAGTACCGGAGCGGTCTTCGGTGGCGCGCTGGGCCTGCTGTGGTCCGAGCTCTGGCCAGGCCCGGCGCTCGGTGCGTACGCCATGATCGGAGCGGCGGCCATGATCGGCTGTGCCATGCAAGCACCGATCACCGGGCTGGTCCTGGTCCTGGAGCTGACCCACAGTGGCTTCGCCTTGATGGTGCCGATGGTGTTGGCCACCGCGCTAGCCACGGCAGTGGTCCGTTACGTCGACGGCTACTCGATCTACTCCG
Source organism: Frankiales bacterium (assembly GCA_025966315.1). Taxonomy (GTDB): domain Bacteria; phylum Actinomycetota; class Actinomycetes; order Mycobacteriales; family Jatrophihabitantaceae; genus Jatrophihabitans_A. Next base: position 61,728 of record JAOPUZ010000077.1, read on the forward strand.
CCCGGCTGCCCGCTCAGGTCTAGGCCTGATATTGGTCGGTCAGCTCGTTGGTCGGCCAGCTCGTTGGTCGTTCAGATCGTGGCGGCGCTGTGGTTCGATATGGTCAGACCAAATCAGGAGGTGGCGTTCGCGATGCCCACTGGCCCGCTCTCAGGCCTGACGGTGCTCGACCTGGGGCAGATCTATCTCGGCCCGTACTGCGGGATGTTGATGGCTCGCCTCGGCGCGACCGTCATCAAGATCGAGCCGCCAGGCGGCGAGGCCGTGCGATTCCGGCGCGCCGAGGGCGAGCCGGCGGTGGCCTTCGACATGTTGAACGCCGGCAAGCGCGGGATCTCCCTCGATCTCAAACAGCCCGATGGACGCGCGCTGTTCGTGCAGTTGGTCCAGGGCGCCGACGTCGTGATCGAGAATTTCGGGCCCGGGACGCTGGACCGCCTCGGGGTCGGCTACGACGCCCTGGCCGCCGTGAATCCCAAGATCGTGGTCGGTTCGGGCAGTGGCTATGGAACCTACGGGCCATATCGGGACTACAAGGCCATGGACCTCACGGTGCAGGCCATGACCGGCATCCTGGCCGCAACCGGCTTTCCCGAGAATCCACCCGTCAAATCTGGGCCGGCGGTGGCTGATTTCGGAGGCGGCATCCATCTGTTGGCGGGCATCCTCGCCGCCTTGGTCGAACGGGGGACCACCGGGCGCGGCCAGCACGTCGAGGTCGCCATGCAGGACGCGTTGATCCCGATGCTTTCGTCCAACTTCGCCGGGTATCTGGAGAGCGCCGGCCAGGCGCCGGAACGCACCGGCAATCGGCACGGTGGGCTGGGCGTGTGCCCGTACAACGTTTACCCCACGTCGGACGGCTGGATCGCCATCCTGGGCATCACCGACCGGCATTGGGCCGCCATGACCGCGACGATGCAGCGCGAGGATCTCGCCCAGGACAGCGACCTGGCCACCAACTCCGGCCGGGTGAAGCGGATGGCTGAGGTAGACGCGCACATTAACGGGTGGACGCGCACCCAGACCACCAGCGAGGCGCTGGCGCAGATCAGGCAGGCCGACGTGCCGTGCGCCCCGGTCGTCGGGGTGGCCGAGTTGTTCAGCGATCCGCATGTACGCGAACGCAAGGTGTTACGCACGATCAGCATCGACGGCTCAGATCGCTGGATTCTCGGCAGCCCGATCAAGATGGGCAACGCCACGGAGGAGGCCGATCCGAGCGCGCCGCCCAAACTCGGCGAGCACACCGACGAGGTGCTGGTCGAGCAGCTCGGTTTGACGCCGGGCGAGCTGAGCAGGCTGCACGAGCTGGGCGTGATCTGATGGCGTCTCAGCCGGGCCCGGCCGTCCTCGTGCAGTACCGGGTCGATGAGGCCGGCGTCGCGTTCGTGACCATGGCCGACCCCGGCACCCGCAATGCCCTGAGCGATGAGTTGCTCGACGAGCTGCATGCAGCGTTTGTCGTGGCCCAGCATGACGATTCCGTCCGCGTCGTGGTGTTGACGTCGTCCCACGACACGGTGTTCTCCGCCGGCGGGAATCTCAAGGCGTTCGCCGACGATCGGCCGCCGATCCAGAAGTACGCCGGCCTGCAGCGCTTCCCGGCACTGTTCACCTTGATCGGCGCGCTGGGCAAGCCGGTGATCTGCGCCGCCAACGGTGACGTGCTGGCCGGCGCGTTGGGTCTGGCCTTGGCCTGTGACCTGGTGGTCGCGACGGAGGCTGCCCGCTTCGGGTGCCCGGAGGTCAATGTCGGCGCGTTCCCGTTCATGATCTCCGCGCTCATCTACCGCAACATCAACCGGCTCAAGGCGAATGAGCTGATGTTGCTGGGAGAGTTGGTCTCGGCCGAGCAGGCGTGCGAGCTGGGTCTGGTCAACACAGTGGTCGCCGCCGCGGTCTTCGATGCGACGGTGCTCGACTGGGCGCATCGGCTGGCGGCCAAGTCACCGCTGCTGATCAGGCTCGGTAAGAACGCGATCAACTCCACCCGTGACCTTGCTTTGAATCAAGCTCTGGAGGTCATGCAGGCCCAGCTGGCGCTGGCCTTTACCACCGAGGATCTCGTGGAAGGGGTTACCGCTTTTCGTGAGAAGCGCGCCCCGGAATGGCGAATGCGATGACGGAACCAACCAGCGTGATCACGTCGATGCCGGACCCGGCGGCCTACGTATGGACGCCGACGTCGGATTACGTCGAGAACGCCAACGTCACCCGGCTGGCCCGGCGATACGGCATCGAGACCATGCCTGAGCTGCGGGCCCGGTCGGTCGCCGATATCAGCTGGTACTGGGATGCGGTGGTGCAGGACCTTGGATTACCGTTCCGCACGCCCTATTCGACGGTCCTGGACCCGTCCGGCGGCATCGAGCATCCCGAGTGGTTCGTCGGCGCCACCAGCAACATCGTCGACGCCTGCATCGGCCGGTGGGCCGCCGATCCCGCCACGGCGGGATTGCCGGCGGTGGTCCACGAAGCCGAGGACGGCCGGACCCGAACGCTGACGTACGCCGAACTCGATCAGCAGGTGCGCCGGGCCAGCGCGGGGCTGCGGGCGCTCGGGCTCGGGCGGGGTGATTCCGTCGCGCTGTTCCTGCCGATGATCGCCGAGGCGGTGGTGGCCTGGTACGCGATCGCCCGGATCGGCGCGATCGCGGTGCCCCTGTTCAGCGGCTTCGCGCCGGCGGCCGTCGCCGCGCGATTACAGGACGCCGACGCCAAAGCGGTCGTCGTCGCCGACGCCACGATCCGTCGTCGTCGCCGGATCGATCTGAAGCGCCTGCTGGACGAGGCCTTGGTGAGCTGTCCGCAGGTCGCCCATGTCGTCGTCGTAAGCAATGTCGAGCCGGCCGGTGACGCCGGCTCCTACCCGGCCACCGCAGACCCGGCCACCGCACACCCGGCCACCGCACACCCGGCCACCGCAGACCCGGCCACCGCAGACCCGGCCACCGCGGGCCGGGACATCAGTTGGGCCGAGCTGGTCGACCGAACGGCCGAGACCGGGGACGCCCAGGCTATGACGTCGGGCGAGGTGCTGTTGCTCGGCTATACCTCCGGGACGACCGGGCGTCCGAAGGGTGCTGTGCATACGCACGCCGGGTTCCTGGTGAAAACGGCCAGCGAGGTTGCGTACTCTTTCGACCTCAAGGTGGGTGAGGTGTTCTGCTGGGTCACCGACCTCGGCTGGATCATGGGGCCGCTGTCCATCGTCGGTACGCACGCCAACGGTGGTGCCCTGCTGCTGTACGAGGGTTCACCGGACGTCCCCGATCTGAACCGGTTGTGGGACCTCGTACAACGTCACCAGGTCCGGATGCTGGGTGTCTCGCCGACCTTGATCCGGACGCTGCGCACGAGTGCCGACGTGGCCACCGAGGACGTCGATCTGAGTTCGGTCCATGTCGTCGGTTCCACCGGCGAGCCGTGGGACCCGGAGGCTTACGCCTGGCTGGCTGAGCGGGTCTTCGGCGGCCGGGTTCCGATCATCAATTTCTCCGGCGGCACCGAGGTCGGCGGGTCATTCCTCGCGCCGTACCCAGTGGAGACGATTCGCAGCTGTTCGCTCGGCGCCGGCTCGCTCGGCATGGACGTCGACGTCGTTGATCCGCACGGCAATTCCGTCCGCGGTGAGGTGGGGGAGCTGGTCTGCCGTCAACCGTGGCCGTCCATGACTCGCGGTGTCTGGAAGGACGAACAGCGTTATCTGGACGCCTACTGGTCGACCTTCCCGGGCCTGTGGCGCCATGGCGACTTTGCGCTGGTGAACGGCGAGGGCGAATGGTTCATCCTCGGGCGTTCGGACGACGTGATGAACATTGCCGGTAAGCGCTTGGCCCCGGCTGAGATCGAGTCGGTGGTGGCAAGCCACGCCGCCGTGGCCGAGGTGGCGGCCGTCGGGGTGCCCGACGCCAAGAAGGGTGAGGCGATCTGGGTGTTCTGGGTGCCGCTCGCCGGTTCGGAGTCGATTCGGGCCGGTCGGGACATGGGCACGGAGTTGACCAGTCTGGTTGCCGAGGAACTGGGCAAGCCGTTTGCGCCGAGCGTGGTGGTGCAGGTCGAGGCGTTACCGAAGACGCGGTCGGCCAAGATCATGCGGCGTGCGGTCCGCGCGGCCGTGATCGGCAGCGACCCGGGCGATCTGTCCGGGGCCGAAAACCCAGCCGCGGTAGACGAATTGCGGGCCATCGTGCTGGGCCGTCCGCGCTGACCGGCCCCGATCGCGAACCGCCGAACCGAACGCGACAACGCGGTCAGTCCTGGCCCGGGACGATGATCTCGGTGCGCTTGTCCACGGCTACGACGGCCTTGGCGTAACTGTGGATGTGCCGGTTCATACGCCGGACGGCCGCGGCCGGATCCCGTTTGATGATGGCCTCGCCAATCGAGCGGTGCGCCCGGGCGGTGACCCGGCGGACGTCGGCGTCGACGAAGGCCTCGTTCTCGGTGGAGGCGTAGATGGCTCGCGACAAGGCCATCATGAAGGCGGCGATGAGCTGGTTGTGGGTTGCCGTCGCGACCGCGACGTGCCAGTCGACGTTGGCTTGCAAGAAGTCGGCCAGCGAGCTGCCCGGGTCGGCGATCACCGCATTGGCCGAGGCGAGCACGGCAAGATCCTCATCCGTGCGGTGCCGGGCCGCCAGCTGGGCACACACCGGCTCGATTGCCTCCCGGGTCTCGAGCAGGGCGGCGAACTCGATGCGATGACCGCGAATCAACAAGCCGACCGAGCTGGCCACCGATTCCTGGCCCGGTCGCTGCACGAACGCGCCGCCGTTGCGACCGGCTCGGATCCGTACCAGGCCTTGCACCTGCAGGATACGCAGCGCTTCCCGCACGGTGGTTCTGCTCATCCGGGTCTGGGTGACCAGATCGCGTTCCGGCGGCAACGCGGTGCCCTCGGTGAGTTCGCCGCTGAGAATGCGTTCGCGCAGCTGCTCGGCCAGCAGGTCCGGCGCGCGCGGAACGTCGATCGGTGCCAGCTTGAGCAACGAACGCCGCGGAGCCGAGGGCGTCGCTGATGGGCTGGTCACCGGATTGCTTCGGTCCACCATCGCTCCCTTCGCCGACCTCGTGCGGGCCGGGTTGGCTGGTGACTGTCGCGGCCAGGTGGCTTTGGTCTGTCCTTTGTTATGGTAGAGCCAACGGCTTTCGTCGGGAGATGAACGATGGATTTTGAGCTGAGCGACGATCAGGCCACCATCCGGGCCGCGGTTGCCGAACTTGCCGCAAAGTTCGACGACAAGTACTGGATGGATCGGGACGAGGCCCACGAGTTCCCGACCGAGTTCTACGACACGTTCGCCAAGGCCGGCTGGCTCGGCTTGGTGATTCCGCCCGAATACGGCGGTCACGGGCTCGGCATCACCGAGGCGTCACTCCTGCTCGAGGGCGTTTCCGCATCCGGAGGCGGGATGAACGCGGCCAGCTCGATCCACATGTCCATCTTCGGGATGCATCCGGTGATCGTGCACGGATCCGAGGAACTGAAGCGACGGACACTGCCACGGATCGTCTCCGGGGACCTGCACGTGTGCTTCGGGGTCACCGAGCCCGGTGCCGGACTGGACACCACCCGGATTACCACCTTCGCTCGCCGCGATGGTGATCACTACGTGGTCAACGGGCGCAAAGTGTGGATCTCCAAGGCCCTGGAGTCGGAGAAGATCCTGCTGCTTACCCGGACCACCAAGATCGAGGACGTCAAGAAGAAAACCGACGGCATGACGCTGTTCATGACCGATCTGGACCGCGCGCACATCGATATCCGGCCGATCAAGAAAATGGGGCGCAACGCCGTCAGCTCCAATGAATTGTTCATCGACGATCTGCGTATCCCCGTCGCTGACCGGGTCGGTGAAGAGGGCAAGGGGTTCACCTATTTGCTGGACGGGCTGAATCCTGAACGGATGCTGGTGGCCTCCGAGGCGCTCGGGCTGGGTCGGGTCGCACTGGATCGCGCGGTGCGTTACGGCAACGAACGCGAGGTCTTCGGCCGTCCTATCGGAATGAATCAAGGCCTGCAATTTCCGCTCGCCGACTCGTTGGCGCACTTGGACGCGGCCGAGTTGGTCCTGCGCAAGGCGACCTGGCTCTATGACCGCGGGCTACCGTGCGGTCGGGAGGCCAATACCGCGAAATACCTCTGCGCCGACGCGGGATTCACGGCCGCCGATCGAGCCTTGCAGACCCACGGTGGGATGGGCTATTCCGAGGAATATCACGTTTCCCGATATTTCCGCGAGGCACGCCTGCTGCGAATCGCGCCACTCAGTCAAGAAATGGTGCTGAACTATCTCGGTTCGCACGTGCTCGGATTGCCGCGAAGTTACTGACCAGGCCATGATCGAGCTCTCGCGCCACCTTCGTTCCGGTGACGGTATCTGGTGGACCCAGGCCGGCGGTGAGCCGACGCCGCTGCTGCACGCGCTGCTTGATCAGCTCGATTCGATCGGTGCGATAAGGGCATTCTGCGGGATGCTGATGGATGACCGGATCGTGCGCGAGCTGCCACCGGCATTGTCGCTGAGTTCCTACGGGGCGCTGGGGGAGTTACGCCGCGCGAGCAAAGCGGGCCGCTTGGACGTCGTGCCCGCCAACTATTCTGCGCTACCGCGATTGTTCGCGGCTGGGTTGCTGCCGTGCGACGTCGGGCTGGTGCAGGTATCCCCGCCGGACGCCGATGGGCTTTGCTCACTGGGCATCGGGGTCGATTACGCCGCCGACGCGGTGCCGCACACCGGCCGGCTGATCGGTGAGATCAACCAGCGGATGCCGGCCACCCGAGGCTCGACCCGGATACCGCTCGAGCGGTTCGCGGCCGTCATCGAAACCGATCGTCCGCTGGCCGAACTGCCCGAGCGCGCTGCCGACGAGGTAGAGACGAGCATCGCCGCGCAGGTGGCCGGCTTGGTATCGGATCGCGACACCCTGCAGTTGGGTGTTGGTTCGCTGCCCACCGCAGTGCTGCAGAAGCTGTCGGGCCATCGCGACCTGGGCCTGCATTCCGGGCTGATCTCGGACGGGGTGGCCGACCTCGTGGACAAGGGCGTCATCACCGGGGCTTACAAAGAAATCGATGCCGGCCTGATGGTTACCGGCGCGGCGCTGGGTCGAAGCGAGTTCTACGATCGCCTCCCCGTGCTGCCCGTGCTGTTCAAGCCGGCCAGCTACACCCACGCCCCGGCAACGCTGGGCCGGCTTCGCCGCCTGGTGGCCGTCAACTCGGCTATCGAGGTTGATCTCACCGGGCAGGTGGGTGCCGAGCTGCGGCGCGGTGTCTACGTCGGTGCCGTCGGCGGCCAGCTGGATTTCTCGCACGCGGCTGCGGTGTCCGGTGCGCGTTCGATCATTGCCATCAGGTCCTGTGCCGGATCCGAATCCACTATTCAGCCGCAGTTGCGGTGGGGCCCGGCCACGACCGGGCGCGCGGACGTCGACTATGTCGTCACGGAATTCGGTGCCGCCGAACTCCGGGGTGCGACGTTGCGCCAACGTGCCCAACGCTTGATCGCCATTGCGGCTCCGCAGCACCGTGAGGCCCTGCAACGTGATTTCGCCCGTAGGGATAAAGCCGAATAGTCAGAGGAGTAGTCACGATGAGCACACGACGTCCCGACCGCGTAAGTATCCGAGAGGTCGGTCCGCGGGACGGTTTTCAGAACGAACCCGAGACGATCCCGACCGCGGACAAGGTCCGGCTCATCAATGCCCTCGGCCAGGCCGGTTACCGGCGAATCGAGGTGGCCAGCTTCGTACGTCCCGATGTCATTCCGCAGTTGGCCGACGGCGCCGAGGTGCTGAGCCAGATCGACGTTCCCGCCGACGTCGCGCTGATGGTGTTGATCCCGAACAGCCGCGGACTGGACAACGCCTTGAAATATCGCGACAAATTCCATGAGGCCACGATTTTCGTCAGCGCCTCAGAAACCCACAATCTGCGCAACGTCAACCGCCGGGTCAGCGACACCATGGCCGACAACGACGTGATGGCGCGCCGGATCACTTCGGAGAACCTGAGCTGTGTGGCCGTGATCGCCACCGCCTTTGGGTGCCCCTTCGAAGGGCGAGTACCGCTGGACCGGGTGCTCGAGCTGGCTGAGCGCTTCGCCGAGACCGGGGTGACCGAGATCGGCTTCGGGGACACCACCGGAATGGCCAACCCGGCATACGTGGCGGATTTCTTCACCGCAGCGATCGACCGGCTACCCGGTGTCGAATTGACCGCGCACTTTCACAACACGCGTGGCCAGGGCCTGGCCAATGCCTACGCCGCCCTCGAGGCGGGCTGCGCCAGCTTCGAGTCCAGCTTCGGCGAACTCGGGGGCTGCCCGGTGCCGGCGGGCTCGACCGGCAACATCGCAACCGAGGACCTGGTCAGCATGTTTCACGAGATGGGGGTCGAGACTGGGCTGTCGCTGCCGAAGATCATCGATGCGGCGCGAGCCGCTCAGACAGTGCTGGGCCGCAAGCTGACCAGCCACTCGATCATCGCCGGCCCAATCAACTGGCACCCGGTAGCGGTCGCGACGCCCTGACCCCGCGCCAACCCCAAGCTGCCCAGTCTCAAGCTGCATAGTGCGGCCCGAAAACGGTTGAACTTGCTCGGCTGAGCACACGTTTTCGGGCCGCACTATGCCTAAGGGTGGGTTGGATAGCGGGTTAGACGCGTTTGTAGCCGGTGCCGTCTTCGTTGGTCGTGGCCACCTGCTTGAACGCCGGGCCCTTCTCGATCTCGTAGGCGCCACAGAGCATATTGGCAAAGTGGGTTGACCCGTCGATGGTCGTCTTGCCCGGCGTCGTTGCGCTGCCGCCGTACATGGTGAGCAACGTGGGGCCGGCTTCCAGGTAGCCGTTGACCAGTTCCGCGGTGGGCTCCTTGCCCTCGGCCCAGGCCTTCATGAACAGCTGCCAGAAGGTGAACTGGCTGATGTAGTAGTTCGTTGCGTACAGATCTGGATACAGCGGCGCTTTGCCGTAGGCCTTGTTGTACTCGGCGGCGAAGAACTGACCCCACGGGTTGTCGGGGTTACCGGGATCGAAGAACTGCGAGATGAACGTTGCACCGATGAGCTGGCTGGGGGCCGCGGTGATGTCGGTGTTCGTGATCGGGTAGCCGGTCTGGATCACCGGGGCGGTCAGACCGGCCTGCCGGTAAGCGATCATGAACAAGCCCAGGGACGGCGCCAGCGGTGCGATCACGATGTCTGGATTCTGCGACGCAATGCGCGCGACCGAACCCGAGAAGCTCGAGGTTTGCCCGAAGGGGACGTACTGCGGGTTGCTGACCTTGGCCCCGTTCTTGAGGGCGGCGTTGACATTGGACAGACCGATCGCATTGACCGCAGCCCCCGCATCGGCGGTGATCAAGGCAATTTTCGTCTTGCCCGGGTAGCGGTCGGCCAGATACTCGCCCAGGAACGGGTTGATGATGTTGGTATCGCCGTCGGTCTCCCAGTAGTGCGCCGCACCCTTGTACGGCGGCACCGCCCCGCCGCTGCCGGTGTTGAGGCAGACGACATCGCCGGCGGCGACGCCGGGCAGGATGGAGCCGAGTGACGCGCCGATCGAGCTCATCATGAACTGGGTGTTCTTGGACAGCAGCTCCAGCACGCCGCTGATCGAGGCCTGCGCGTCGCCACCCTTGTTGT
>JAOPUZ010000036.1 GCA_025966315.1 Frankiales bacterium
ATCCGAACCGCCCGCTCACGCAACTCCGGCGGGTACCTCTTCGACGACGCTGATGACATGACCCCATCCTCCTCAAAGGATCGAGTCTCCGGACTAGCCGGGGCGGTTCAGAACGAGCTTGCGATGAACGCTGCAGCGTCGGAGCTCGCCACAGTAGCCAAGAACAATTCTGGACGCGGAGGAGAAGCGTAGTGGCTGGTACTACGGCTCAAGCATTCACAGACTTTATGGAAGCCATCACGATCACAGAATATCAGAAGACGAGCATTGTGGGTGGCCGTAAGGCTGGCATAGCCAGGGACCTCGGCGAAGCATTTCCGGCATCCTCCGATCTACCATTGGTGGAAGTAAGGTTGATGGGATCAGCCGCAAAGGGCACGATTATCAGACCTATCGATGATGTCGATGTCGTCGCGATTTTCTCTAACGTGAAAGACGCATGGCGGGACAAATATCAGTATGATTCGCAGGCATTCCTCTACCGAATCAAGAGAGCTTACGACGGGTATAGCGTCGCGCAGGTAGGAGCGCGTGGCCAGGCGGTTCGCGTCTTCTATGACGGCGGCGGTCACGTTGACGTGGCACCGGTCTTCATTAAGGGAGACGGTGTGTATCACCTTCCGTCAGGAACCGGTGGCTGGATTCTGACTGCGCCGTTCATCGCGAATGACTGGTTCGCGGGGCGGAATCGTGACCTCGACTACCACCTTGCTCCGTTGGTCCGCATGCTTAAGAAGTGGAATCTCGCTCACTCTAAGCGGCTGCAATCATTTCACCTCGAGACCATAGCGGCGCACACGTTCTCTAGTGTATCTGGGAATCGTCGTGTTGGGCTCCAGAAGTTTTTTGAGTGGGGTGGAACTCATCTGAGTGTGAAAGATCCCGGCGAGCAATCTGGTCAACTCAATGATTATCTTAGCTGGCAAGACGAGCAGGAAATAAAAACGTCCTTCGTCGCAGCATCGAACCGTGCGCTTAGGGCCATCGAAGCTGAAGCTAGCGGTGATCATGACGAAGCGAAACGTCTCTGGCGCATCATCCTCGGATCGAGCTTTCCGTCATGAGCAAGTCTGTGGCAACGGGCTTCAGTCAATTCTTGGACTGGCTGACGCCGAGCGTTACCGAGCGCTCGCATGCGTCCACACATCGCATAGGCATCGAAGCGAAGCGAAGCTGGAGGCTAAGTTCGGTCTGTTTGGTATGTTTGAGAGTGGCTCGTTTCGTCATGGTACCGGCGTCAGTGGCAAGAGTGATGTCGACTACTTCGTGTCACTTAAGTCGGCGAAACCCATCTGGTCAAGCAGCATCTTGTCCGCGGTCCGAGATGCCCTGAAGGAAAGGTACCCGACAACCTACATCCACTCATCGAGCCCTGCGGTGGTCTTGGAGTTTGGGGGCGGATACGAACGTGTGGAGATCATCCCTGCCTATTTTAAAGATTCCGTTGCGGGCGTGTCACGCTACGAGATACCTGGCGTTGTCACTCAGTGGGTCGAATCGGCTCCGGGAGCTCACCTGAAGTACGTAAATGACTGCAACGCAATCCCTACAAGTGGTGGGGCGAAGTCCCTCGCGCGGCTGGCGAAAGCATGGAAGTATTACCGCGATGTGCCGATCTCGTCGTTTTACCTCGAGATGCGCGCCGCGAATTATATGGCGAAACAGAGTACCCTTAATTACGCGCTGGACGTCTACTACTTCCTGCGTAGTCTGGAAATCGCCGGTCTTGCTCCGATGAACGATCCGACTGGAAGCACAGGCAGGATCAATCCATGTTCAAGCGATGCCAATCTCCTGGCTGCTAAATCCCGACTAGCTACAGCTGTTGGGCGAGCGTCTCGGGCTAAGGAGGCCTACATGCGAGATGATATCGCGGCCGCCTTTGCCGAGTGGAATTTGTTGTTCAACGGCCAATTTCCTAATTACTACTAATCGATTCACACTGACTCTTGGGGGGAGAGAACCTAAGTGCAGCTTTATGAACTACCGCCCACGTAAAACAAAGCAAGCTCCTGGCTTCCGCACCAAGCCTCGTAACATCACGGTTCGAGCTGTCCTCACGGAGCCACCTGACCTGCATGCTCTTGCCAGAGCCATCATCACGATGGTTGTAGACCACGAGGGTGACGCCAACCGACATCGGTACCGACACGAGGACCAATGCTCGTGCGGCCTTCGCATGACGACGCCGGCCGCTCGTAACGTCTTACGGACGGTCTCAGCATCGCAGTCGTACTGCTCGCCGAGCCGCTTCAACGACCAGCCGTCTGTGTACTGCTGGATCGCTTGCTCGATGTCGATGTTTTTCACCCCCTGGTTGCGGAGCTTGACGCCGTGGTCCTGCAGCAGCCGCAGCACCGTGGGTTTGGCAAGACCGTAGGTGACCATCGGCTGGGTGCTCGGCAAGCCAGCTTCATACTCAGCGACCAGCTGAGCGACCTGCTCAGACGTCAATCGTCGCTCGGCCTTGTGAATCCGAGGTGGGGGAATGGCTTTCCGAGAGGGCCGGGGGTCGCCAGGATTCCCCGAACATAAGAGAGTATGTACCGTTTTGGCAGGGGTGGGATTTTCGAGTATCGTCCCAGCAGCTCCACCTGAATACCCTTTACTCGAACCGGCGCAGCGTCGCCTCGCTTGCCGGCGTGCTTAACCCGGGTCCCGCTGGGTGGGCCTGACCGGCGGCCGTAGGGCCACCGCTGCTCGGAGTAGGTAGTTGCGAACCGAACCGTAGGAGAGCCCAGCCTGCGCTGACACCTGTCGCAGCGACAGCCCGGTTCGGTATAACTGCACGATGCCCTCGATTTGCCGTTCGTCGGCTGCTCGCCGAGGACGCAGAACTACCTCGGCTCTGCCTAGGTGATGTCGGACGGTGTGCGCGTGAACGCCGAAGTACCGGCCCAGCTGCTCCATTGAAACGCCCTCCTCATAGCCCTCGATCAGGGCGCTAATCTGGGCCGGCTGTAGCTTGGTGTTGGGCCGGTAGGTAGTCGAGGGCGCGCTGCCTTCTAACACTCGGCCGCCTATTGCGTCACGCTTTGACGGAGTCAAGCGGGACTGATTCATGGGCAGACCGGTCATTTCAACTGCGGCCAATGCCCTTTGCAAGTGTTTCGGGAAGTGTGAAAGGTGTTCTCTCAGGTGCACTTGGGTGGTCTCTTCTAAACTCCGCCGAACGTGATCCGCCGCTGGGGATCTTTTCGTTTGATGGGCTCTCTGCGTCATGCGGTCCTGAAGCTACTGGCTGCTACTCATGGTTTCGCCTATGCAACCGTCGGCAGCTGCGCTCGCATCCGCGAGCCCCGGCAATATGACAGAAAGCTACAAAGTCACTGCGCAGAGTAATGGGTGTTAGGGTGGCGTGAGTTACCTCAATAAGTGCTGGCTGGCAGGGCCGACCTGCCATCTTCCGCAGGGACGGCTGACCCTCGCCGGCTGACGCGAGGTTATCCCTGAGCGGGCGTTAGCGGACCTCTGCTCTTAGGAACAGCCGGAGGCTGATATCGATGCTCAAAACAAAACTTCCACCCTCACCCCGTCCCGCGTCCGCTCCCGCCGCCACCGCCCGCACCCGGCGGCTGCTGGCTAGCGGGCTGGCCATCCTCGGTCTGGCGATGCTCGTGGCGGCCTTCCTCACCGGCGGGACCGCCGAAGCAGCCGCCCCGCTGACTGTCAACCAATGCAACGGAACCGACAACGTCGGCGGCCAAGCGGTGGCCTGCGACGTCACCGTCACCAACAACCTCGACCTGGCCACCGGCACGACCAGCTCCACCGCGACCGTCACCGAGTGCCACGGCGCTGCGAACACCACACCGACCTGCACGAGCTCCAGCACCCCGTACACCGCGCTGACCACCTCGGTCACCCAGTGCGACGGCTCCGGCAGCGGCGGCGGCGGCACCGTGACCTGCACCGTGCACATCATCAACAACATCACGGGCACGGCCACCGCCAGCCCAGCCACCATCGACCAGTGCAACGGATCAGGGGCCGGCGGGGGCACCCAACCGACCCTGGCCTGCACGCCCGTGGGCAATACCACCAACGCCACCATCACCCAATGCAACAACTCCGGCAACGGCGGCGGCGCCACCCTGCGCGTGCAGTGCGGCGTGCTGCCCTCCACCGAGACCGCGGCGCTGCCGGTGAGCATCGATCAGTGCAACGGTTCCGGCAACGGCGGCGGCGCTACCGTGACCTGCACCGCCTCGCTCGTCAACAACGTCATCGCCGCCACGCCGGTCACCACGACACCGCCGGCCACCACCGCGCCAGCGACCGCGACAGCCGGGACCACGACACCACCGGCCCCCGCAACACCCGGAAACGGGACACCCGGAACCTCGACACCGGCGTTCGTCCCACCGGCCGGATTGACCGGGGACACGAGGCCGCCCACCGGCCACAACACGCTGCTGATCGGCCTCGGCGTAGCCCTCACCGGCGCAAGCGCCCTACTGATGCTGGGCAAACGTGCACGGTGAAACGGCCTAACCGCCTGGTCACCGCCGCGCTCGCCGCCGCCGTCCTTGGCGCCGCAGGCTGCCAGTCAGCCACCGGTCCGGGCGGTCACCCGGGCACACCGGCAACGACAACAACAACGTCCGGCGCCGAGCGCGATGGCGTGGCGACCGGCAGCCCAGGCGGCTCGTCGTCGCCCGGACCGAAGTCGGCACCGAGCGCCTCGAAGGCGCCGGCCGCCCAGGCCGGGTTCTCCCTGCTCATTCAAACCAGACGAGGCGACATCGCGGTCCCGGTCGCGCCGTTCACCGCGACAGTCCACCCTGACGGCAGCGCCGATCCGATCGACCCGCCGCACAGCAACCCGCGCGGGTGGGCGACCGCGGCATGGATCGCGCAATCGGCCTATCCGTCTGCACCTCCCAGCGGCACCAGCTACATCTACGGCCACGCCTGCCACTACCACGCGTGCTCATTCACCCGGCTCCACGACGCGACCCCGGCCGACAATGTCGTCGTTAGGACGTCCTCGAGCCAGCTGACCTACCAGATCTGTGCAACGGGGCTCTCCCCCAAATCCGGCAACCTCGTCGTCCCCGCCTGCAAAAACCACGCCCATGTCGACCTGGTCCTCGTCACCTGCCAATTTGAACAAGGCGATACCAGCACCAACAATCTCGTCCTCGCTGCGACGCTGCTCGAGCCCACCCCCGCGCACAGCTGAACCGGCGTAAAACTCTCATCAGTCGACCCCCGTGCCACATCGCCCGGGCCCCCGCCGATTGCACGGGTGGCGACGAGTAAGGGCTCACCGGTCGTCGCGGGCGGGCGAGCCATAGATCGGTGACCGCTCAGGCCGACCAGGACGAGGCAAGGATGCGCTCGACCATGCTGGCCCGACGAAAATCGGGGACGAAATGCTCGAGGACGTCGGCGTTGATGGTGCCGTAGGTCGTATCGGGCCGGTGTTTGAGTCCCTCGTGGAGGGTCTTGAGGAACTCGTTCTTGAAGTCACCGCGCGGGTGCGCGGCGATGATCTCGTCGATCACGGCCGGATCGAGCTTGTCGAGTCCCACACCGATTGCGTCGGTCAGTACACCGAGATTGGTAGCCGCGACCTCGGGGCCCATGCGTCCGGGGATGCCCGGGGTGGTGTGCAGTGCGATCGCATTCCAGACGACCTCGATGGCTGGCGACGAGAAGCCCCGGTCGAGCAGGAACGCTCGGGCATGGTCGGCCCCGTCGATCTCGAATCGCTGCTTGGCATCCGAGAACGGGGTCAGCAGCCCGGTGTCGTGGAACAGCGCGGCCACGTAGAGCAGCTCAGGGTCTGGATCGATGCCCAAGGTGCGCGCGTGAATCGAGCCGAAGAGAAACACGCGGCGCGAGTGATGGAACAGCAGTGGGTTGGTGGTTTCCCGGACGAAACGGGTCGCCTCGGCGACGGTGGAGGTCTCGGGGATCTCGACTCCGGCGATAATCTCAGACATGCCATGCTCACTTTCAGGTCTCGACTGGGTGCAGTTCCACAGTGCCCATGGTCGACCTGTCGGCGCCGCCTCGGTCGGGCCATGAACCACCCGCATCAGGACACCGCTGAGCCCGGCCGCGCGGCCCGTGTCGGCGCCCATCTGGTCGCGATCCTGGTCTACGACGGGGTCAAGCTGCTCGATGTGGCCGGCCCGGCCGACGTCTTCGCCGAGGCGAACCGGCTCGGTGCCGACTATCGCGTGGTGTTGGTTTCGCCCACCGGCGCGGACGTCACCACCTCGATCGGCATCAAGCTCGCGGTCGACGGCGGCCCTGATGTCGAGCCGGCGCCAGACACCTTTCTCATTGCTGGCGGCGACAGCTATCCGCGCACGGCCGTGCCACGAGATCTGGTCGACGCCGCCCGGGCGGTTTCGGCGGGTGCGGGACGAGTCGCCTCGATCTGCACCGGGGCGTTCATCCTCGCCGCGACCGGGCTTCTCGACGGAAAACGGGCCACTACGCATTGGAAGGTTGCCGACACCCTCGCCTCGCGTTACCCCATGACTCGGGTCGAACCCGACGCGATCTATGTGCGGGACGGCACCATCTACACGTCGGCAGGAGTGAGCGCCGGCATCGACCTCGCGCTCGCTCTCGTCGAGGAGGATTACGGGCCGGACCTCACCCGCGAGGTTGCCCGCATGCTCGTCGTCTACCTGCAGCGGGCGGGCGGCCAGTCGCAGTTCTCGGCTCCGCTGCAGGGTTCACCGCCCCGCACGCCGGCATTGCGCAGCATCGTCGATCTCGTTACCGCCAACCCGTCGGCGAAGCACTCTCTTACGGAGTTGGCAGATCATCTGAATCTGAGCCCTCGTCACCTCACTCGCCTGTTCCACGACGAGCTGTCGACGACCCCGGCCCGGTATGTCGAATCGATCCGCTTCGACATAGCCAAGGCGCTTCTCGACCAGGGCTACACCGCCACCCAGACCGCCGAGCGAGCCGGCTTTCCCAGCTACGAGAGCATGCGCCGGGTCTTTGCCCGCGAACTTGAAATGTCGCCTGCTGCCTACCAGCGCAGCTTTCGAACCGCGCGCCGCAGCGAGACGGTCTCGTGAGCCCGCTGTCTGGATTCGGGTGGTTCCTGGCCGGATGGACGTTGCCTCGACCACGGTAGCCCGGCAGGCTTGCGTCGACCGAGGCACCTGGAGGATCGAAGATGGATGTTGAGCCGGCCACCGCGATGATGGCCCTGCGCGCGCATGAGCGCGGTGGGCCCGAGCGACTCGTTTACGAGGAGGCGCCGCGGCCGATTCCCGGCCCGGATGAGGTCTGTGTTGCTGTGCGGGCAGCCGCTATCACGTTCGCCGAACTGACCTGGCCAGAGACGTGGGAAAGCGCTGGCATCGATCGGACGCCGGTAATCCCGTCGCACGAGTTCGCCGGCGTGGTCGCTGAGGTTGGCCCGGATGTAATCGATCTGACGGTAGGTGACTCGGTCTTCGGGCTCGTTCCCTTCGACCGCGATGGGGCGGCGGCTGAGTTTGTGGTCGTCCCGTCCGCCTGTGTCGCACGCAAGGAGGCCACGGTCTCCGATGTCGACGCGGCCGCCGCGGTCCTGCCCGCGCTGACCGCCTGGGAGGCGCTGCGCGATCAGACGCATTTGGTTGCTGGTCAGCGGCTCTTGATCAGGGGCGGAACCGGTGCGGTCGGGGCATTCCTCACCCAGTTCGGGCACCAGATAGGCGCCGAGGTCACCGTGACGGTGACCTCGGCGTTGGCCGAGGCCCGCGCAAGAAAGCTCGGTGCTGACCATGTGGTCGTGAGCACTCCGCACCCAGAGGCACGCGATCTGCAAGCGTTCGACGTCGCAATCGACGCTGTTGGCGATGAGGTGCCGGAATGGATGTATGCCGCGGTCCGTCCGGGCGGTCAACTCATCGTTCTCCAAGAGCCCCCGAGCCAGGAGCTGGCCGACAAGTACGGCGTGAGCGCGGCCTTTTTCGTCGTCCACGCCCGCCGGGAAAGGCTGGACGAACTGGCCGCGTTGATCGCCGCGGGTCACGTCGAGGTGGCAATCGCTCAGACGTTTCCGCTATCTGCTGGCAAGGCGGCCTACGAGAGCGGGTCGCGGCCAAAGCCCGGGCCTGGCAAGACCGTGATCCTCGTTCCCTAGCCGGCAAATTCGCTGAACGCCGCCTGCGATGATCGAGGACCACCTGGGCCGGCCATGATGGCGGCAGCGTGCGACCTTGGTCGCCAATTTCTGTGATTTCCACCCATGCCCGGCAGATCCGCCCTATCCTCCGCACGGAGGTCGAGTTCATTGAGCATGCGGTTCGGTAGCTGTCGGCGGGTCGGATCCGAACACACGGCAGGCGGTGCATCCGGCGGAAGGTCTCTGCACTCGGCGAGGATGCGAATAGTCAGTGTTTGCTTGGTGATCCTGTGTGCGTTGCTGTGCGTGACGTTGGTGGGCGCACCAACGGCGAGCGCCGACGACATCGGGACGATTAGCGGGACGGTGACAACGGAGGGCGATCCGAGCGCAGTGGCCGACATTCTCGTCGTGCTGTCATCAAGCGCGTCGCCCGATCTGTCTGTCGCGCCGGACGGCACCGGCCAGTTCGAGTTCGACGGTCTCGCGGACGGTTCCTACATCGTGCACTTCCAGGTGCGGGGCGCGCATGCCGGCGAATACGTCGACCAGTGGTGGGACGGCGCCTCCGGTGCTAACGCGACGATGGGAGCTCAACCGATAGTCGTGACCGGCGGCCAGCCCGTGTCCCTCGCGCTCAGCACCCTGTTGCTCGTTCGTTCGCCGACGCCGGTCATTCCGGGAGCGGCGACCGTCGGCATGACGTTGTCGAGCACGATCGGAACCTGGTACCCGGTGCCCGACAGCTTCAGCTATCAGTGGTTTGCCGGCATCCAGCCCATCCTCGGAGCGACCGCAGCGTCCTACGTCGTGGCTGGCGCCGACGTGGCCCAGCAGCTGAGCCTGCAGATCACAGCCATGCGGAGCGGGGCGGACCCGATCACCGTTCCAAGCAACCTCACCAGCCCCGTCGCGCCGGGCGTGATCTCGGTGGTCGCACTGCCGCAGATCAGCGGCCTCGAGCGGGTTGGATCGGCCCTATCCGGGAGCAACCCGTCCTGGGCGCCGGTCCCGACGAACGTGTCGTACCAGTGGTATCGGGGCTCGGCGGCGATCAACGGCGCCACCGCGACCAGCTACCTGCTGGGCGTAGCCGATCTAGGGCAGCGTGTTTCGGTACGGGAGACTGGTTTCGCCGTCGGCTACGGCACGGTCGTAGTTACCAGCTTGCCGACCGAGCCCATCGCGGCCGGGGTATTCGCCGCGGTCGTACCAGTGATCAGCGGGTCCCTGGGTGTCGGCAAAATTCTGACCGCAACGCCAGGACACTGGACGCCACCGGCGGCGTTCCGTTACCAGTGGTATCGCGGGACTGTGCCCCTCGTCGGGGCGACCGGTTCGAGCTATCGTGCTGTCCTGGCAGATGGTGGCACCCGGTTGCGAGTCGCGGTTACCGCGACCAGTGCTGCTTACACGTCGGCGACTGTCTACAGCGCCTACACCCCGATCGTGCCGCGGCCGCCCGTGACTCCAGGCGCTCCTAGAATCGTCGGCAGCTCGCGCTTCGGCGGGGTTCTCACGGCCGCGCCCGGAGCTTGGGGACCAGCTGGTGTGACTATCAGCTATCAGTGGTACGTCGGCTCGACGCGCATTCCCGGCGTGACCGGCCGTGCTCGCAGCTACCGGCCGCCGGCCTCGGCTGTCGGTCAACTGGTCCATGTCGCTGTCACCGGCAGCCGGACGCAGTATGTCTCGCTGACCCGGAACAGTCTGGCGGTGCGCGAGGTCGCGGCGCGGTTCGCGTCCATACCAGCGCCCACGATAATCGGGGTGGCCAGATCCACAGCGGTGCTGACGGTTCGGGCCGCTCAGACCGTACCCGCCGCAACGCTTCATTTCCAATGGCGGGCGAACGGTCGCGTGGTGGGTACCGGTGCGCGCTATCGGGTGCGTCCCACCGACGTGGATCGGCGGCTGACCGTCGTGGTCATCGCCACACGTACGGGCTACGTGACCGCCAGCCGATCGTCGGCCGCGACTGCGATCGTCGGCGGCCAGGCGTACCCGAATTGCACGGTGTTGACCGCGGCTTATCCACACGGCGTCGCGAAGATCGGCGTCACGCGCGACCACGTGGGTAATTCCTACCGCGCGCTGAAAGGACCGCCGTTCTTCTCGACCACCCTGTATAACCTCAACATTCGCGACAACCACGACCTAGACCGCGACCACGACGGAATCGCCTGCGAGCGTTGACATCTCCGCCGTCCCAGCTGTGATCGGTACGCCTGGTCTGCAGCACCTCAGCCAGGTAATCGGCGATGCGGAGAATGCGCGGCCTGACGTGGCGACTGCCGAACCCATCGACGTCCAGATGCTGCGGTCCGAAGGTTTCGAAGCTGCCCGGCCCGCGCTATCGTGACCGGCATGACGATGGTCTTGGTGTCCCGCCGCGCCATCGACCTGGGCCGCTCCTGCAGTGCCCGAGACAACTTTCAGGAGAATTGACAAGCCATGAGCGAAGCCTGGTCCTTCGAGACCCGCCAGATTCACGCTGGGCAGACGCCCGATTCGGCTACGCACGCCCGTGCGCTGCCGATTTATCAGACCACCGCATACACCTTCGACAGCAGTGAGCACGCCGCGAACCTGTTTGCGCTCAAGGAATTCGGCAATATCTATACCCGGATCATGAACCCGACGCAGGACGCGGTCGAGCAGCGGATCGCCTCGCTCGAAGGCGGCGTCGGTGCGCTGCTCACGGCCAGCGGCCAGGCCGCCGAGACCCTCGCGTTTCTCAACCTGGCCGAGAACGGCGACCACATCGTCAGCAGTTCCAGGTTGTACGGCGGCACCTACAACCTGCTGCATTACACGTTCGCCAAATTCGGCATCGACGTTACTTTCGTCGATGACCCGGACAACCTGGACGCGTGGCGAGCTGCCACCAGGCCGAATACCAAAGCGTTCTTTGCCGAAACCATCTCGAACCCGAAGATCGACATACTCGATATCGAGGGAGTGGCGGGCGTCGCGCACGAGGCCGGGGCGCCGCTGGTCGTCGACAACACCGTCGCGACGCCGTACCTGATCCGCCCGATCGAGTGGGGCGCGGACATTGTGGTGCACTCGGCGACGAAATACCTCGGCGGCCACGGGACGTCCATCGCTGGTGCAATCGTCGATTCCGGGCGGTTCGACTACGGCCAGGATGCGGCGAAGTTCCCGAATTACAACACTGCCGACGAGTCCTATCACGGGCTGATCTACGCCCGCGATCTCGGCGTCGGGTCCCCGCTGGGCGCGAATATGGCTTTCATTCTCAAGGCCCGAGTCCAGCTGTTGCGCGACATGGGCGCCGCGATCTCGCCGTTTAACGCGTTCTTGCTCGCCCAAGGCCTGGAGACTCTCAGCCTTCGCGTCGAACGGCACGTCCAGAACGCCGCCGCCGTAGCGCAATGGCTGTTCGATCGCGACGAGGTGCTCAGCGTCAACTACGCCGGCCTGCCTAGCAGCCCCTGGTACGAACGAGGCCGCAAGTACGCCCCGCTTGGCACCGGCGGCGTGCTCGCCTTCGAGATCGCCGGCGGGATCGATGCCGGCCGCCGGTTCGTCGAAGCGCTCGAACTGCACAGTCACGTGGCTAACATTGGCGACGTTCGCAGCCTGGTTATCCACCCGGCCTCGACAACGCACTCGCAATTGTCGGCCGAGGAACAGCTCGCTACCGGCGTCACCCCAGGCCTGGTTCGGCTTTCGGTCGGCCTGGAGCACATAGATGACATCCTGGCCGATCTCGAATCCGGCTTCCGCGCCTCGAAAGGTGCCTGATCCCCGGCGCCTGAGCAACGTCGGCGGCTGGCGTGAGGGCGACCCGCCCGCCTGGCGGCAGTTCATCGACGTCGGTTCGGTGGCACTCGAATTCGGCGGCAGCCTGCCCAACGTGAAAGTCGCGTACGAGACGCTGGGCACGCCTCGGTACGAGCACGGCGAGATCGTCAACGCCGTGCTCGTATTGCACGCGCTGACCGGGGACGCCCACATCAGTGGCGATCCTGCGCCGGGGCAGCCTACGGCCGGTTGGTGGCGCGCCCTGATCGGACCAGGCCGAGCGGTGGACACCGACCGCTGGTTCGTGGTTTCCAGCAATGTGCTCGGCGGCTGTCAGGGAACGACCGGGCCGTCCAGCCTGGCTCCGGATGGGCACGCCTGGGGATCACGTTTCCCCGAGATCACCATCCGAGATCAGGTCGCGGTCGAGGTGCGGCTGGCCGACCGGCTCGGCGTGCGCAAGTGGGCCAGCGTGCTCGGTGGTTCGATGGGCGGGATGCGCGCCCTCGAATGGCTGGTCGGCCAACCGGACCGGGTCGCGTCCGGCTTCATTCTGGCCACCGGCGCCGCGGCCAGTGCCGACCAGATCGGCACCCAGACCACGCAAATCGCGGCCATCACGGGCGATCCCGAGTGGCACGGCGGCGACTACTACGACGCCGGCGACGGGCCGATCACCGGGCTGGGGCTGGCTCGACGCATCGCGCACCTGACCTACCGCACCGGCGAGGAACTCGAACAGCGATTCGGCCGCCAGCGGCAGGACGATCGCGCTGAAGTCTTTGCGGTGCAGTCCTACCTCGACCACCACGCCAGCAAGCTGGCCCGCAGGTTCGACGCCGGAAGTTACGTCACTCTCACGCAGGCGATGAACACCCACGACGTGGGCCGCGGTCGCGGAGGCGTGCGGTCAGCGCTGGAGTCGATCCGCTGCCCGGTCATCGTCGCCGGCATCGAGTCGGACCGACTGTACCCGCTGGCCCAGCAGGCTGAAATCGCTGACGCGACGCCGGGCTGCGCAGCGCTTGACGTCATCATTTCGCCTTATGGGCACGATGCATTCTTGATCGAGGCCGAAGCCGTCGGTGGGCTGCTCGGCAAGTTGCTCTGAGCGGACCATCACAGGCCAGCGCTGGTACGTCGAAGTGAAGCCCTCGATGAGTAGCCGCAATGACGCCACCCCAGCACCCAAAGCGCCGTTCGAGAGGGTCACGATCGAACGTCGTGATCACCGGTCGGAGTGGCCGGTCGGATGGCTGCACCTCGCTGCCGGATCACATTGTTCTGGAGAGACCGAACTCCCACGTCGCCGCGCAGCAAAGCCTCAATTCCCTGGATGCCGGCGATAAGTCCTTGCACTGTCGTGATGCACGGGATGCTCATGGACACGGCGGCGGTACGAATCTCCGAGCCGTCCTTGTGTGGGCCGACACCGCTTGGCGTGTTAACGATCAGGGCGACCTCGCCGTCGAGAATGCGTTGTGTGATTGACGGCTCGCCATCCGGGCCGGGGCCGTCGGAATGTTTGCGCACGACCGTCGAAGCCACGCCGCCGCGACGCAGTATCTCGGCGGTGCCTGCTGTCGCAAGAATTTCGAAGCCGAGCCTGGCCGCTCGCTTCATCGGGAAGACCATTGCGGTCTTGTCGCGATCTGCCACCGACACGAACAGCTTGCCCGACGTCGGCAGCGGCGCGCCTGCACCTGCCTGCGACTTGGCAAACGCGGTGCCGAAGGTTGCCGCTATGCCCATGACCTCGCCAGTCGAACGCATCTCCGGGCCGAGCACGGTGTCGACGTGCTCACCTTCGACGGTACGGAACCGGTTGAACGGCAACACCGCCGCTTTGACGCAGACCGGGCCATCCGGCTGTGAGTTCGTTCCGTCGCCGGTTGCGGGCAGCATCCCCTCACGTCGTAGATCGGAGACGGTCGCGCCGAGCATCACCCGGGCGGCGGCCTTGGCCAGCGGCACGCCGGTGGCCTTGGAAACGAATGGCACGGTACGCGAAGCCCGCGGGTTCGCCTCGAGGACATAGAGGGTCTCGCCAGCAAGGGCATACTGCACATTGAGCAGGCCGCGCACGTTTACGCCTCGCGCGATGGCCTCGGTCGATTGCCGAATCCGCTCGATCTGCGCCACGCTGAGCGTGATCGAGGGCAGCACGCACGCTGAGTCACCCGAGTGAACACCTGCCTCCTCGATGTGCTCCATCACGCCGCCGAGATAGAGTTCCTCACCGTCGTACAACGCGTCGACGTCGATCTCGACCGCGTCGTCAAGAAATCGGTCGACCAGCACCGGGTGTTCGGGCGAAACATCGACAGCGCGGATCATGTAGCGGGACAGCATCGTGTCGTCGTACACGATCTCCATGCCGCGTCCGCCGAGGACGTACGAGGGCCGCACGAGCACCGGGTAGCCAATCTTGTCGGCTATAGCCTTTGCGCCCTCGTAGGAAACGGCTGTGCCGTGCGGGGGAGCGAGCAGGCCCGCGGCGCGAAGTACCTGCCCGAAGGCACCCCGGTCCTCCGCGCTGTGGATGGCCTCCGGCGAGGTTCCAACGATTGGCACGCCTGCGTCCTTGAGGCCCTGCGCCAACCCGAGCGGTGTCTGGCCGCCCAACTGCACGATAATCCCGGCGACCTCGCCAGTCTGTTGCTCGGCATGCACCACCTCGAGGATGTCCTCCAGGGTCAGCGGCTCGAAATAGAGTCGGTCGGCCGTGTCGTAATCGGTCGACACGGTCTCCGGGTTGCAGTTGACCATCACGGTCTCGTAACCGGCTTCGCCAAGGGCGAAACACGCGTGTACGCATGAGTAATCGAATTCGATCCCTTGCCCGATTCGGTTCGGCCCTGAGCCGAGAATGATGACCTTCGGCTTGTCACCCGTGGCTACTTCGGTCTCATCGTCGTAGGTGGAGTAGTAATACGGCGTGAGCGCGGCGAACTCCGCGGCACAGGTGTCGACCGTCTTGTACACGGGCCGGATGCCGTGCCCGTGGCGCACCCGTCGAACGGACTCCTCTGTCACGCCACGGATTTCTCCGATTTGGCGATCGGAGAAGCCGCACCGCTTAGCCTTTCTCAGCAGCTCGAAGTCGAGTTCGCGCGCAGCGGCGATCTGCTTCGCCGTCTCGTCGATCGCCAGGATGTGGTCGAGGAACCACGGGTCGATCTGAGTAGCCGCGTGCAGTTCCGCGACCGTGACACCGGCACGGATGGCCTGCTGAACGTCTTTGATCCGGTCCGCGTACGGAGTGCGGAGCCGCTCGACCAACTCGGCGGGGTCGCCGGGTAATCCGGCCCAGGAGAACGGTGCGTCACGCTTTTCCAGCGACCGCAGAGCTTTCTGCAGCGCCTCGGGGAAGTTGCGCCCGATCGCCATCGCCTCGCCCACGCTCTTCATGTGCGTGGTCAACGTCGCGTCGGCCTGCGGGAACTTCTCAAATGCAAAGCGCGGCACCTTGACCACGATGTAGTCGAGAGCCGGTTCGAAACAGGCAGGAGTCTCCTGGGTAATGTCGTTCGGAATCTCGTCGAGCGTGTAGCCGATCGCCAGCTTTGCTGCGATCTTCGCGATCGGGAAGCCGGTGGCCTTCGTCGCCAGGGCGCTAGAGCGCGACACCCTCGGGTTCATCTCGATAACGATGATGCGGCCGGTCTCAGGATGTACGGCGAACTGGATGTTGCAGCCACCAGTGTCCACACCCACCGCACGGATGACACCAATCGCTACATCCCGCAGTCGCTGGTACTCACGGTCGGTGAGCGTGAGTGCAGGCGCAACAGTGATTGAGTCGCCGGTGTGCACCCCCATCGGGTCAAGATTTTCGATGGAGCAGACAATGACCACATTGTCGTTGTGGTCGCGCATCACCTCGAGTTCGTATTCTTTCCAACCCAAGAGCGACTCCTCGAGCAGCACCTCGGTGGTAGGGCTCGCTGCCAGGCCAGCACCAGCGATCCGGCGCAGGTCGGCCGCGTCGAAGGCGATGCCGGACCCGGCCCCTCCCATGGTGAACGATGGGCGTACGACGGCTGGGTAGCCGAGCTCGGTCACGGCGAGGTAGCACTCGTCTATCGAGTGGCAGATGACGCTTCGGGCCGACCCGGCACCGAGTTCGTCTGACAGCGAATCGACAATCTCCTTGAATCGCTGGCGATTCTCCCCTGCCTCGATCGCGTCCACCTTTACGCCGATCAGCTCGACACCGTATTTCTTCAACACCCCCGACTGGTGTAGCGCAACCGCCGTGTTGAGCGCGGTCTGCCCGCCAAGGGTGGCGAGCAGCGCATCCGGTCGCTCCCGTTCAATAACCATGCCTACGAACTCCGGTGTGATCGGCTCAACGTAGGTGGCGTCGGCGAGGTCCGGGTCGGTCATGATCGTCGCCGGATTCGAGTTGATCAGCACCACCCGTAGCCCTTCGGCGCGGAGCACGCTGCAGGCCTGGGTACCCGAGTAGTCGAACTCGCACGCCTGGCCGATCACGATCGGCCCGGAACCGATGACGAGTATTGAGTTGAGATCTTGTCGTCGTGGCATTACCGGGGACTTCCATTCATCACGTCGCAGAAGCGATCAAACAGATACGACGCATCGTGCGGTCCGGCCGCGGCCTCAGGGTGGTATTGGACTGAGAACGCGGACACATCCAGACATCGCATTCCCTCGACCACTCCATCATTGAGGCACACGTGGCTGGCCTCTACCCGTCCGTACGGGGTGTCCGCGATTCGGCCGACCTGGAGGTCTACCGCAAAGCCATGGTTGTGCGCGGTCACCTCGACCTTTCCGGTGCTGAGATCCTTTACCGGCTGGTTCATGCCCCGATGGCCGTACTTGAGCTTGTAGGTAGGGAAGCCCAGAGCCCTAGCAAGGATCTGGTGGCCGAAGCAGATGCCAAAAAACGGAGTGCCGGCATCAAGAACCTCACGCGCAGTCGCCGCCGCGAAGTCGGCGGCACCGGGATCGCCCGGGCCGTTGGAGAAGAACACGCCGTCCGGGTCGACGCTGAGCAGATCGTCCGCGGTCGAGGTCGCAGGAAAGACGTGTACTTCGATGCCCCGCTCGGCCATCCGGTGCGGGGTCATGGCCTTGATTCCAAGGTCAAGCGCGGCGATTGTGAACCGCTTCTTGTTGATGGCGGGAACGACGTACGGCGTCGCGGTACTCACTTCGCGCGCGAGATCGGCGCCGACCATGGACGGAGTGGCCCGTACTTGGGTAAGTAAGGCGTCCGGGTCGGTCTCTGTGCTCGACACCCCGGCACGCATTGCGCCTCGTTCCCGAAGGTGGCGGGTGAGTGCTCGAGTATCGATGCCGGAGATGCCGACGATGTTGAAGGCAGCGAGCTCGTCGGCGAGCGAGCGCTTCGCGCGCCAGTTCGATGCCACCCGGGACGGGTCGCGCACGACGTAGCCGGCGGCCCAGATCCGTTCGGACTCGAGGTCTTCATCATTGACTCCGGTATTGCCGATATGCGGCGCGGTCATCACCACAACCTGGCGATGGTAGGACGGGTCAGTCAGCGTCTCCTGGTATCCCGTCATGCCTGTGGTGAATACCGCCTCGCCGAAGGTCGTACCTACCGCGCCATAGGCTTCACCACGAAAGGTACGACCGTCCTCCAGCACCAGTAGTGCGGGCGGACGGGTGTGTCCGACCAGCTCAGTCATAAATGTGGCTCCGGTTGGCTTTGGTGTTCGCTCAAGTTCTGGAAAACGCTCGGCGTTGGGCTAGCCGGCCAGTACGGAGTCGGCCTCGATCTGGACGGTCCGACCGGTCGTGATCGACACGACTCCGCCGGTACTCGGTGCTACCGCAATCAGGTCTGGCGCATTCGTGCCGGCCGCAAATTGATAATCCTCACGTGCGGCAAAGGTGAGTTCACCTACTAGAGCGCGTGCGGCGCCGAGAGCGTGCAGCACGTCGGTACGTCCGTAACCGGCGTGAGTGGCCCCGTCTGCCTCCCAAGGAGAACCCGCCGAAAGCTGGAGGAGGTCGCACGCGCACGCGAGCGCGCTCGCGGCCGCTGAAATCAGCGGGTCGTGCGTGTCGTGCTCGCTGATGTGTTTGTTGCGCAACTCGCATGCCGCCGCGGCAAGCGTCGCCGCATCGTGGCTCCTAGACGTACTCATGACTCGTGCGCCCCATTTCTCCGGTGGGTAGTAGTGGTTGGGTCAGAAAGCGATGTAGCGGTTGCGCGAGCTCATCCACGTGAACGAACGGCAGGTAGGTCGCCGGACACAGGTCCTGCAGATCCTGCAGCAAGGTGGTGGTCAGCGGCGCGGCCGGATGGAGCGCGAACAGCATGGGAATCTTCCGAGTAGCTGCGTTGTAGGCCACCTCGAACGCGCCGGATTCGCTGAGTGCTGTGCGGATGACAAGCAGCGCGTCGGCCGTGGCGAGCAGACCGAGCCGGTAAGAGCGAAACGCGGTAGGTGTGAAGACTTGGCCGGTAGCACGTTCGAAGTTCGCCCGGAAGGTCCCAGCCTCGTGAGCGGTGTATCCAGTGATCACGTTGACATGGGAGAAGCGCTCGTCGATGCGAAGCAGATCGAGGACGTCTTGGGTGATCTGTTGATCACTCGCGCCTGCGCGGGTGAGCGGTTGGCGGAGGAACAGCCGACGTCCTAGCGGGTGGTTTGCTGGCACGCCGCCGACCGTTTTTTCGGCATCCTGCTGGAGTCTCATCACGCCTCCGGTATGCGTCGTCACTCGATCTGCGGCCACGATTTGCATCTTTCGCAAATTCCTGATGTCCGTCGTGTTTCAGACATGTTGCAGAAGTCCAAGTTGGCGAGGTAGTGCCCATGGGCCCTACGCGACCGAGGCGAATGCTTCTGGAATCGATCCAGCAAATTAAGGGCAATCACGGTCATGGCTCGGATATTCCGAGGCCCGCCGTGGCTGGGGCTAGCGGGCGCTCCGATGACGATCATGGCCCGGTTGGCTGAGCGCATCGTCGCGACGGTTCCAACGATGATCATGCGTCCGGCCCCGGGCCGGTACACCCAGCGGAGCCCGTCGAACATCCTGTCTGCTAGCTTGACAAGAGACGTAAATGATTCCCATTACCGGTACGGTACTCAATACGTAACGGTAGCCATGTACCGACATTGGGGAGATAGCGCTTTGAGAACTCACCGCCGTGCTGGATGGCTTGTGGTGGTGTGCGCGACGACGCTGTCGTTGGCGCTGACGGCATGCAGCAGCGCAGACGAGTCGGCCAACAGCAAAACCGTGACCGTGGTGGCCGCCGAGAACTTCTGGGGCGACATCGTCAGCCAGATCGGCGGCGCGCACGTCAAGGTCACCTCGATCATCAGCGATCCCAACACGGACCCGCACGAGTACGAGTCGAGTGCTCAGAACGCGGCCTCGCTGGCCACGGCCGATTTCGTGCTCGAGAACGGACTGGGCTACGACGCTTTCATGGACAAGCTGCTGGCCGCCTCGCCCCATGACGGCCGCGACGTGCTGTCGGTGGAAAAGATTCTCAACGTCACCGGCGACAATCCCAACCCGCACATCTGGTACGACGCGGCCGAGTTACCGAAGGTGGCCGCCGCAATTGCCGGCGAACTCGGCCACCTCGATCCAACCGATCAGGCCGCCTTCACCGCGAATGCGCAGACCTTCGACCAGAGCTTGCAGCCGCTGCTGAGCGTGATCGCGACGATCAAGAATAAGTATCACGGGACGAAGATCGCCTTCACCGAACGCGTGCCGGGTTATCTGGTCGACGCGGCCGGCCTCGTCCTCGGCGTACCGGCCAGCTTCGCCCAGTCGGTCGAGGACGGCAGCGATCCGAGCCCGTCCGACACGGCCGCGTTCAACGCGGCGCTAACGTCCAAGACGGTCAAAGTCCTGCTGTACAACAGCCAAGTCACCGACGACGAGACGACCAAGATCAAACAGCTGGCCACCTCCAGCGGCGTGCCGATCGTTGGCGTGACCGAGACGCTGCCGCCGACGGACCGGGACTTCCAGGCCTGGCAGCTTCGCCAGGCCCAGCAGCTGCTCACCGCGCTCGGGGGCTGATCCCGACAATGGCGCCGCACCCCGTCCTGACCCTGCACGCGGCCACTCTTGAACTGGGTGAGCGCCGGCTCTGGTCCGAGTTGGAACTCAGCGTCGAACACGGAGAGTTCCTGGCCGTCCTCGGCCCGAACGGCGCGGGCAAGACCTCGTTCTTGAAGGTGCTGCTCGGCCTGTTGCCCTTGACGTCCGGGGCCGTACGTATCGAGGGGATCAGCCCGCGTCGGGGCAGTAGCCTCGTCGGATACGTGCCCCAGCAAAGGGGGTTCGATGCCGAGCTCGGCGCCCGCGGCCGGGATCTGGTCGCCCTCGGCGTCGACGGCCACCGGCTGGGCCGGCCCTGGCCGAGCCGCGAAACGCGTCGACGGGTGACCGCGGCGATCGATGCGGTTGGCGCCGCCGGGTATGCCGACGCGCCGATCGGCCGGTTGTCCGGTGGTGAGCAGCAGCGGTTGCGGATAGCGCAGGCGTTGATCGGTGACCCGGGCCTGCTGTTATGTGACGAGCCGCTGCTGTCGCTGGATCTCAACCATCAGCAGGCGGTGCTGGATCTGATCGACGACCGCCGGCGAGGGCATGGCACGGCCGTACTGATGGTCACGCACGAGATCAATCCGGTACTGCCGCTGGTCGATCGCATTCTCTACCTGGCGAGCGGACGCTGGGCCATCGGAACCCCGGATGAGGTGATGACCAGCGCCTGCCTCTCGGACCTGTACGGCACCGAGATCGATGTGCTGCGGGTACGGCAACGCATTGTGGTCATCGGTGCCGCGGCGTGAACGTGACTACCTATCTACAACTTCCGTTTGCCCAGCACGCGCTGATCGCGGCTACCGTCATTGCGCTGATCAGTGGTTTGATCGGGCCCTTTGTCGCCTCGCGCGATATGGCCTTCGCCGTGCATGGTGCTGCCGAGCTGGCATTCCCCAGCGCCGCGGCCGGCTTGCTCATCGCCGGTGACGCGGTCAACGGCGCCCTCATCGGTTCCTTGGTGGTGGCCACTGCAATCGGACTGCTGGGCGAACGGCAGAGTGAACGCAACACCGCGATCGGCGTCATTCTGGCTTTCGGGTTGGGGCTGGGCGTGCTGTTGCTGTCCTACTATCACGGCTTTGCGGCCGAGGCGACGAACATCCTGTTCGGCAATATCCTCGGCGTCAGCACCCACGACATCGAAGTTCTCTGTGGCATCGCCGTACTCGTCGTGGCCGTGCTGGCCGTGCTGTACCGCCCGTTGCTGTTCGCCTCGATCGACCCGGACGTTGCCGCTGCTCGAGGCGTCCGCAACCGTCTCGTCGGACTGGTCTTCGTTTACCTGCTGGCCCTCACGGTGACTGCGGCGGCCCAGATCGTCGGCACCCTGCTGGTCCTGAGTCTGGCCATAACACCGGCCGCGGCGGCCCGGCGGTTGTCCGCGAACCCGCTGAAGGTCACAGGGCTTTCTGTCCTGTTCGCGTTGGTGGCCGCCGACGGGGGGCTGTTGCTCAGCCTGCAGTACGACACCATCAAGGCCAGCGTGTTCATCACCTTCATCAGCTTCACGCTGTATCTCGGCGCGCGGTGTGCCGGCGTTGCCGGAGCGCGAGGGCGGCCAGCAGGCACAGCGCGGCGCCCAGCAGGATTGCCGCCGTCACCGTCCGGCTGTCCGCGCTGAACCAGCTCTCGGATTGGCTTTGCCGTCCGGCCAGGTTCTGCCTCGGCTGCGTCCCGTCGGCCAACACCCGGTGCGGCGCGTGCGTGGCGGGCGTGCTCGGCGACGCCGACACGGCCGGGGCGGAACTCGCCGGAGCGGAGGTCGCCGCGCTGGCGGGAACCGTGACCACACCGCCCGGTGCGACCGCCGCGGCTAGCGCGTTGATGACCGGGAGCAATTGATCCATCGATTCGTACGGGATGTGCTGCACCAGGATCGCCACCGCGTAGCGGCCGTCCTCGAGGAAGCCGGTCGAGTTGAGCTGCTCGCTGTTGAACGCGTCGTCGTCGCCGCCCCAGCCCTGCTTGAACCCACCGTCCGAGGTCTGCGCGGCCAGCCCGAAGGCCTGATCTGTCCCGTCCGACGCGGTGTCTTCCATGTGGTCCATCGCGTTCATCAGCCAGGGCCCAACCACCGGATCCGCCTTGATCGCGGCATACAACCGGACGAGGCCGGACGCGGTGATCTTCGTGTTGCCCCACTGCCCGGACTCGATCGGCGCGGCGCCCAGATCGGTTATGCCGTAACGGGATTCTGCCCACGCTATGAGTGACGGCCCGTCCGCCACGCCCCACAGATCGTCGGCGGCGTCATCGTCGGACTGGGTGATCATCTGGTACGCCAGCTGCTCGGTATTGCCGGTCAGCTGGCCGGTCGCCAGCAGCTTCGCCGCGATCAGCACCTTCACCACGCTCTCGGTCGGGAATTGCGTATCGGCCTGCGCGGAGCCGTAGTACGCCCCGGTCGTGGTGTCGAGCACCGCCACGGCGGCGTTCGCGTCGTCCTCGGCGGTCAATAGCGCTGCGTGCACGGCGTCCGGTACAGCGACGACGGATTCAGCCGGCGCCGAACCGGTCGCGGCCGATGCCGATGCGGCGGACGCGAACGCGAGGGTGAGGACGGTCAACGCGGCGGCCAGCGGCAGTCCGGATCGGCGCCACCACGTATGCATTATTGGATTCCATCAACGCGGGATGTGCGCCAGCTGCGTACCCGATGAGAGGACGCGATGCTCCCCCCGACCGGGCTCAGGTCATACCAGCAGGCGCGGCGGGGATCCGACTCACGCCACGGGCCCCTCGAAGAGGTGTCTGAAGTCCAGCAGTGACGCCAGAACGACCGCCGCACCGGCATCGTGAAGGTCCTTCTCACTGTGCGAGCCAGTGAGTACCCCGATCCCGGGGACGCCGGCGGCAGCGGCGCCCGCCATGTCCAGCGGGTGGTCGCCCACGTAGCAACCCGCGGCATTCTGTCGCATCGCCGGTGCCTTCTCCGTCCCAGTCATGCCACCTACGACGACGTCAGCAGATAGGCCACACGCGAGCAGCGCCACCTCGGCAATATGCTGACGCCGTGACGTGATGACGATCGATTTGCCGCCACGAGCGGAGACCTCGGCCAGCGCGGCTGCCGCCCCCGGTAGCGGCTCAAGGAACTGCAGCCCGGGCCCCACAAAGGCAGATCTGAACTGATCGGCCGCCTGGTCAAGGAGCTCGTCGGCAACCCAGCGGCTGAGTTCGGCCCGGATGGGTGGTCCGAGGCGTCGCACGAACTCGTCCACGTCGATGGCAGTGCCAAGCGATGCGTTCACAGATTCGAGGGCGAAGGCGGTCGCCTCGCGCGTGTCGATCAGCGTGAGATCCAGGTCAAAGCCGATCCGGGGAGCGGGCTGGCCGGCGAACAAGGCGATCATCGAATGATCACCGTCGCGTAGGCGGCTGCCAACCTCGCCGCGATCTGGTCGGTCCCGATCAGATCCTCCAACGACGCCGTCCAGCATCAACTGCGGCCTTCCTCCGGAAGATAGATCAAATGCGGATTCGATTGTCCGGCCAATCCGCCAGTCGTCGATCACGCGCTCAGGCCGTCGGCGCGGGGGATCGGAGCAGGGCCGGCGCCTCACCGATGATGTGGCGCCGTAGCTCGGCGACCGGGGTGGACAGTCTTCGGTCCGCGGACCAGGCTAGCGAGATGGTTCGGCTGGCCCCGCGATCGGCCAGCGCGAGTTCGTGGGTGCCTTGCGCGCCGATCCCACCGGGCAACACCGCGACTCCCAGCCCCGCGGCCACCAGGCCGGCGGCCGTGGTCATCTCCTGGCTTTCGAACGCGTACCGGATTGGCAAGCGCGCGGCCCGCAACAGATTGTCAGTGATGGTGCGCAAGCCGTACCCCACGGTCATCGTGATGAACGGCTCGCCGGCAACGTCGGTCAGCCGGACCCGACGACGAGCGGCCAGCCGATGGCTGGTCGGAATTACCAACGCCAAGGGCTGGTCTGCCAGCTTGCGCGAAGCGATCCGCGGATCGTTGGACGGTATGGGGGCCGCCAATCCCAGATCGAGCCGGCCCTCGAGCACGCCCTGCACGATGCGCTCGGCCGAGTCCTGTACGAGCTGGATGGTGAGCCCCGGGGTGCGTGATGCGGAATCCGCGGATCAAACCGGGGATCAGGGTAGGGCCCATGCTGTGCAAGAAACCCAGGACAACCGTGCCGGTGTCCGGATCGGCTTCCGCCCGAACCTCGCGGAGGCCGTTGAGCAGTTCGTCCAGTGCGCGCCCGGCGTGCTCGGCAAGCAGGGCGCCGTGCCGGGTCAGCCGGACGCCGCGGCCCTCACGCTGGAGCAGCGGTACCCCGATTGCCTCGGACAGCCGCGCGATCGAGCGTGACAACGTGGGTTGCGGCACGCCGAGATCCTGAGCGGCCCGGGTGATGTGCTCGTAACGGGCCACGGCTACTAGCTCTTCCAGGCCGGCCGCCAAGCCGAACGTCTCATACGCCATCGTATGAGAATAGGCTCTAACTGACATTGGACGTATGGGTTTGCGGGCTCGTAGTGTCGGCGGGGTGACTGGAGCGCTGACGTCTCGACCCGAGGGTCTGCGCACCGATAGCCCGGAGCTGCGCCGCGTCAAGCTGGCCATGCTGGCCGCCGGCCTGGCCGCGTTCAGCCTGCTGTATTTCACTCAGGCGTTGCTGCCGGCGATCGGCACCAGCTTCGGGGTCGGGCCGGCCGAGTCCAGCCTGACCATCTCGTGTGCGACCGGCGCCCTGGCGCTGGCCATCTTGCCGCTGTCCAGTCTGGCCGAATCGCTCGGCCGGATTCGAGTGATGCGGATCGGCTTGGCGGCGGCCTGTCTGTTGGCCCTCGCCGCCGCGGTGGCGCCAGATTTCTGGCTCCTGTTGGTGCTGCGGGCGCTGGCCGGCGTCGCCCTGGCTGCCGTGGTCGCGGTGGCCATGGGACACCTGGGCGACGAGGTGCACCCGAGCGGCATCGGGGCGGCGATCGGCCTGTACGTATCGGGCACCTCGCTGGGCGGCATCCTCGGTCGGCTGATCCCGGGCCTGGTCCAGGACACCGCGTCCTGGCGCTGGGCCGTCGTTGTCCTCACCGCCTGCTCCGGCCTGGCCGTCGCGGGTTTCTTCGTCCTGCTGCCACCGGCGCGGCGATTCGAGCCGCAGCCCCTGGACTTCGCGGTCCATCTGGGCGCGATCCGAGACTTGCTGCGCGACGGCCGGATCAGGCGGCTGTGCGCGGTCGCGTTCCTGCTGATGGGCGGCTTCGTCGCCTGTTACAACTACCTCGGCTACCGGTTGATCGCGGCACCAATACAGCTCAGCAGCACCCTCGCCTCGCTGCTCTTTCTGGCCTACCTGGCCGGTACGGTCAGCGCTACCGTTGCGGGCCGGTTAGCCGACCGGATCGGCCGGCGAGCCGTGGCTAGCGGGGGCATCGCGGTCGCGGTGGCCGGCCTGCTACTCACCATTCCTGATCAGCTCGGGTGCATCACCGCCGGCCTGTTGATCTTTACGGCCGGGTTCTTCGCCGCGCACTCGGTGGCCAGCGCCTGGATCGGTCAGCTGGCCGAGCAACACCGAGCCCAGGGTTCGGCTCTGTACCTGATGGCCTACTACCTGGGCTCGAGTTCGCTGGGGTCCGGCATCGGGCTGGTGTACCTGCACGGCGGGTGGACAGCCACCGTGATTGTGATCGGCGTGGTCTTCCTGGGTGCGGCCGCGTGCGCCGCCGGAGCCTGACCACCCGCGACTGTCCTAGGCAGGCGGCGCTATGACGTCGCCACGCTAGGACTTTCCAACACGAGGTCAG
Organism: Frankiales bacterium; assembly: GCA_025966315.1. GTDB lineage: Bacteria > Actinomycetota > Actinomycetes > Mycobacteriales > Jatrophihabitantaceae > Jatrophihabitans_A. The sequence goes on from JAOPUZ010000036.1 coordinate 25,715, forward strand.
CCGTCCCCCTCGCTCAGCACGGTCTCGCGCAGTTTCGACGTGGCGAACCCCCAAGCCTGACTCGGTTTCACCTTGCCCGGGACGGAGATCTCCTCGGGATTGGTCAGCACGTCGAGCAGCACCGGACCATCGTGGGCCAGTGCCTCGCGGATGGCGTCGTCGACATTTTCGGGCTCAGTGACCCGCACGCCGTGCAAACCCATCGCAACCGCCACCGCGGCGAAGTCTGGATTCTGCAGGACGGTGCCGAACTCGGGCAGCCCGCCCTGCTCCTGTTCGAGTTTCACCATGCCCAGCCGGTTGTTGTCGAACACCACGAGCTTGACCGGAAGGTTGTGCGACACGGCGGTGATGACATCGCCGAGCAGCATCGACAGGCCACCGTCGCCGCAGAACGCGATGACCTGGCGATCTCGGTCAAGTGCCTGGGCCCCGAGTGCTTGCGGCATCGCGTTGGCCATCGAGCCAAGGTTCATCGAGCCCAGCATCTGCCGTCGGCCGGACATCGTCACGAATCGTGAGAACCAGACCGCGGACATACCGGTATCTATTGTGAATAATGCGTCCGGCGCCGCATGCCGATCAATCGCGGCGGCGAGGAGTTCGGGACGAATTCGGTCTTCGGTGTTGTCGATTCGTTCCCGCAGGCGGCCCAGCAAACCCTTGTCGTGCTGCGGATCGATCAGCTTGCGCTGCCGGCCGACCCACGACTCGTACTTGTCTCGGCTCTTTCGCAGATGCCCATTGTCCGGCTTGGCCTCGAGCCGGGTCAACAGCGCTTGCAGGGTCGGGGCAGAATTCCCGATCAGTCCGAGATCGACGTTGGTGCGCCGCCCGATGTGTTCCGGCCGGGTGTCGAGCTGGATCACCTGCTTGCCCTCGGGAAACCATTCGCGGTAAGGGAAATCCGTACCGACCATCAGCAGTACATCGCCGCCCTCGAACGCGACCGTGGCCGCGGGGTTACCGATCAAACCGCTCTGGCCGACCTGAAAAGGATTGTCCTGCTCCAGGCCCTCTTTCGCTTTCAGGGTCAGCACCATCGGTGCGTTCAGGCGCTCCGCGGTCGCCAGCACCTCGGCGCGCGCGTCGCGTGCACCCATGCCGACAAGCATGGTGACGGTGCCCGCATGGTTGATCAGGGCCGCCGCTTCATCCAGCGCACTGACGTCGGGAAGAGTGGACGGCTGGGCGACGGCGATATACGGCTCCGCCGCGCCGTCCGGAAGATCCAGGCCACCGACGTCGCCCGGCAGCGTCAGCACCGCGACGCCGGGTCCGTTCAATGCCGCCTGGATGGCTTGCTCGACCAGCGTGATGGCCTGGGTGGGCGACGTGATCGTCTTGGTGAAACGGGCGACGTCACGGAATAGCAGGTCGTTGTCGACCTCTTGGAAGAAGTCGGTGCCCACTTCCGCCAGCGGCACCTGACCGCAGATGGCCAGCACCGGAGCGTGCGATTTCTTCGCGTCGTAAAGCCCATTGAGCAGGTGAATCGAGCCCGGTCCGACGGTGCCCATGCACACGCCGAGCGTGCCCGTCAGCTGGGCCTGGGCGCCGGCGGCAAAAGCGCCGGCTTCCTCGTGGCGAACACCGATCCACTCGATCTCGGGCTGGCGACGGATCGCGTCGGTGACCGGATTTAGGGCATCACCGACGACGCCCCACACGGTCCGAACGCCTTGTGCGGCCAGGGTCTTCACGATCATTTCGGCTACGGTGCTCATCGATGAGCTCCTCTCGGGGTTCGTGCGACCCCAGGCTGCGTCAGGCAGCGGACGGCTCGTGGTTGAGTCCCAATCGACTCTAGCCACTGAGACCGGTACTAGCACCAGATTGAAAACCCACGCGAACGCCCACTTATCTACTTCGCGTCCGCGACCCGACGGCAGCTCTACTTCGACGGCGCCCGCGACCGCATGTTTACCACTGATGACGCCACACTCTCCTGGCGTTTCTTGCACGAAGATCTTCCAGGGCTGCGATCACTGCGACGCGGAGACCCGGCTCGACATGGTCGGAAGAGCCGCCATTCTGGGTACTCAGCCGAGTGCTAGCGACGCCTCGATCGTGGACATTTTCTGCACCAGGCGCAGTGTGTCTGGGATCCGCTTGAAGCCGTAGTGCTGGTAGAACGCGCACGCGTTCTCGTGCAGCGCATCGACGACAGTGAAGCGGGCGCCGACATTGCGTGCGGCAAGCGCAGCGCGTTCCAAAGCATCTGCGAGCAAGGCTCCGCCTAGGCCTTCGCCCTGGGAGCCGTTGTCGAGCGCGAGCCGCGCCAGCATCACGGCGGGAATCTCGCTCGGACGGCCGCGGCCAAGCGACTTCGGAAGGGCGTCACGTTGCAGCACGTGGGCCAGCAAGGAGTAGTAGCCGATCGCGTTGGTGGTGTCGACTTCGGTCCAGACAAACGTGCGAGTGATGCCTCTGGCATCCGAGCCCAGCGCAGAGTTGATCAGCCACTCGTCAAGACTGGGCTCCCCTGAGTCGAACCCAGACAGAGTGTGACGGGTGTCGTCGAGCGGTACCGACGAGAGCACGCCGGATCAGAACTGGGCCGCTCGCGCGGGCGAGCGGCGGGCTGCCTTCACCAGCGCCGGGTTCACCTCTGCAGGCTCGTCAAGCGAAGCGATCAGCGCGTCGAAGAACTCAGCTGGAACGCTTGTGTGGGTCTCGTGCTGACGCATGACCTCGTCTGCCCGCTCGGTGACGGCGGCAACGACAAAGCTGCTGAGGGTGGTGTCCTGCAGTGATGCAGCGCTCTCGATGCGTGCTTTCACCTGTGGGGAAACCCTGACCTCGATCCGAGCGGTTGCGGCTGACATGGTGACCTCTCCTCTTGTCCGTACAAATGTACGGAAGTGCGCTGCGAGTAGCAAGCACTCGCCCCCGAGGGCTAGAGCGGCGGCGCAAGCCGCGAGCCCGGCGAGCGATGCGGTCGCGCGCCTAGCCAAGTGATACGGCGTGACACCATGGGAATCCTCCTGAACGAAACTGCGAGGCTTCCTCGCGGATCGATCCTGAGGCCAGAGCGAACGGTACACATCGGAGAAGATCCTCACCGCGACAAGGGAAAACCCTAATACCGCCTGCGCCGCCACCCGCCCCGGTCGCCGAGATTCGGGCACTTGCCTCGGCTTTATAGACGTGTCCTCAGTGACGCTTCACGCGCTAGGCCCCGATTCGCAGCGGGCGGCGGCGAGGGCCAGGTCAGCTGACGCGGCGGTAGCGGATGTGCGTGGTCAGCGGTGAGTGAAGCACTTCGGAGGGCTCGAAGTCGAAGGAGTCAACCCCGTCGAAGATGCGCTCGCCCGAACCGAGCAGGACGGGCGCGATGTCGAGGATGAGCTCGTCGATCACCCCGGCGATCAGTGCCTGCCGGACGGTCGAGGCCCCTCCGGCGATGTCCACTCCGTTGTCCCCGGCGGCCTCACACGCTGCGGAGTAGGCCGCGTCGAAGCCCTCGGTGACGAAGTGGAAGGTCGTCCCCCCGTCCATCTGGATCGGATCATGGCGGTGATGGGTCAGCACGAATACCGGCGCGTGATACGGCGGTTCCGGGCCCCACCAGCCCGACCAGCCCTCGTCCCAGTCCCCGCGGATCGGGCCGAACATATTCCGCCCCATCACATACGCACCCCGGGGGCGCATGAGCCAGTCGTTCGCGATCTTGTCAGCGTCGTTGGCCCGCGGGTCGCCGATGTGCCAGCCGTGCACCTCCCGGCCCCGCTTACCCAGGGGGTCCTCCCGGCTCTGATCCGGCCCGGCGACGAAGCCGTCCAACGAGATCGACATATGGCAGGTGGTGTCCGACACCGCGAACCTCCTGAAAATTGCGAGTTGAAGGGGGTCGCGCGGCACGCGACCGTAAGACCGCATAGTGCGTGCCGCTCTCAGCTGACACGATAGATTGCACCGGAACTACCGAGAAACCGCGACGACGCCGGCCGTGCGCGTCACTGCGACCCTGCGGCCACCAACGTCGCGGTGATGGGTTCGAGTTCGGCGACGAGCTCATCGAGCTCGGCGGTAGAGAGGGCGTCGTACGGGGCGGCGGCGAGCTCGTCGGTGAGGGCTTCGATGCGTTGTTTGGTCTCGTGGCCTGCGTCGGTGAACCGGCCGTCGGTGTCGACGAGCCCGCGCTTGCGCAAGCCATACATGACCTCGGCCAGCCGCTCTTTCGGCAGGTGATGGATGCGCCCGAACGACTCCGGCGGGTAGATTCCGCTCGCCAACGCGCTCAGTACATGAGCCTCCGTGCCGCCGATCCTCTCGCCAACGAGAGCGGCGACGTGCCCGTCGCCGCGGTGCTCTCGCAACATGGTCGCGGAATGCCATAGCCGGGCGACCGGATCGTTCGGCACCGCAAGGGTGCGCATCCCGGCGTACATCACCCGACCTTCTGTGGGCGCGCTCGTCGCGGCTTTGGTCATCAGGTCAGCGGCGCGCACTAGACCCTGGGAGTCGGCCAGCTGGTCGCCGAGGATCCGCCGCAGGGAGGCCGCGCTGCCCCGCTCCCGGGCGGCGACGGACGCCTCGGGCGGGATCGTCTCCCACGCGCTTGGGATGTGCCTTGCGGCCTCCCCGTCGGCGAAGCTGTAAAAGGCCGCGTGCACGACTTGCGACGGTACCCGCCCCAGCGGCGCGGCGCGGCTGGCGAAGTAGCCATCCCAGTAAGTGCGGTGGCCCAGCGCGGCCAGCTCTTCGTTGCACTCGTCGGCAAGGTAGGTGACCAGGCAGATCGGTTCGAAGAGCTCGAACAGGCGACGGGCGGTGCGAGGCATGACCGACATCATGCCGCTTTCGAGGGCTTTCCGCTCACTGCGACCCGGTCGCTGACGGGCCGCAGCGTGGTCAGACCCCTATGGAAGATTGAAGGCGTGGCAAACATCAAGACTTTCGATCATGTCGGGATCACGGTGGACGATCTCAACTCGGTGACCGCGTTCTTCGTCAGGCTGGGCCTGGAGGTCGAGGGCCGCACGTTCGTGGAGGGTGACTTCCTCGACACGGTCAGCGGGATACCGGACTCGCGTACCGAGATTGTCATGCTGCGGCCACCCGGCGGAGGCACGGGACTGGAGCTCGCCCGGTTCATCAGGCCCGACCACGTGGTCGGCTCACCCACCGCCATGGCGAACGAGCTGGGTCTACGCAACGTTTGTTTCGAAATCACCGACCTGCGCGCTACGGTAGCTGGCTTAGCTGCGGCCGGTTACGGACTGGTCGGCGGCATCGGGCAGCATGAGAACAGCTGGCTCATGGCCTACGTCCGCGGGCCCGAGGGAATCGTTGTCTCGCTAGCCGAGCGGATCGGCTGAACCGCGGAGGGCGCTGACGGAGTTATGCGCCGGTATGGTGCCATGATCCGTCGTTAGGGCCTACCTGCCGTCCAAGACCCACATCGACGCGCTTGCACGACAGACCCGGAAGTCGCCGATTGTGCGGCGACTTCCGGGGTCGATTTCGTTGCGCGCTGGACTGCTACAGGCGGTACCACTCCCGTGCTGTCTCGGACATCAGGTTGCGCTGTGCCTCCGGTGATAGCAGGCTCAGCAGCTGATTGATGTCGTCGTCATGCCGATGCGGGTAGTCGGTGGCGAACATCAACAGCTTGTCGGTGTTGAGCCACTCAATAACGTGTTCCGAGATCGCGTTCGGTCCGAGTTCGGATGGAGCCGTCGAAAATCGGAAGTGATCGCGGATGATCTCCGAAGGGAGGCGGTCCACCCAGGGAGTTTCGCGGCGCAAGCCCTTCCACTCCTTGTTCATTCGCCAGGACCAGACCGGCAGCCAGGTAAACCCGCCTTCAAGAACTGAGACGCGGAGGTCGGGGTAGGCCTTGAACAGACCCTCAATGATCATGCTGGTGACCTGAGTTGCGAACGATTGCCACTCGCCACCGTACATTTCAGCCTGGTATGCGGCGTAGCCCGTCGACGATGGCGGACCCTCCGTCGAGCCGCCATAGTGAAGGCCGACAACGAGGTCAAGCTTGGCAACCTCTTCGAACACCTTCGTCCAGACGCGGTAGCCCCACGGGGAGTCATTACGGACCGGGAACAAAACCTGGACAAAGCCGGGGTGTTCCCCGACGCGACGGATTTCGTTGATCATGGCTTGCGGGTCGCGGGCTGGGATCGTGATGGACGCGCGCAGACGCGAATCCTTCGAGAGGTAGTTCTCGATCACGTAGTCGTTCACCGCCGCGGCTAGTGCCGCTGCCCAGTCAGGGTGTCGCAGTCCGTCGACGCCGTAGTAGCAGTTGACAATCGCCGCATCCACGCGCCACGGGTCCAGGATGTGCGTTTGCAGTAACTCCACTGACGAGGCGGGAACTTGGTCAGCCGGGCGCCACTCACGGCGCGCGGCGCGCTCAGAGTTCGGTGGGTAGTGGGAGGCGGCAATGCCCGGGCCGCGCCAGTTGCGCTCCTGGATCCAGTTGATCCAGAGTTCACTGAGGTGGGGAAACAGAGCCTGGATGTTGGGCACATTGGCATGCACGTCGGCGTCGATGATTGACCCCGACCACACCGCATCGCGGGTTGTCTGTTCCAGCAGTGCGGTGGTCATTCTGTTCCCTTCGTTGACGCTGCTTCTGCGCGAGCAGGGCGCATGGGACGGCTGGACACGACGATGAATTCGCCCTCGACCGCAACATCGAAAGCCTCGGCCTGGTAGGGCCCAGGCTGACGGCCGTCGGGGGCGGACGAACCCGTCGCGGCCCATTCGGCTGGCGTGTATTCAGCGTGCTCGGTGACGGCTAGCGCGCCGCTGTCAAGCGCCACCTTGATCTGCTCGCCGTCCTCGACGCTTACCGGGTACGGGCGAACCCGAGTCCCCTTCGGGTCGAAATAGGACTGACCAGTCGCGATGTCGAATTCCCAACCGTGCCACGGGCAGGCAATGTACTTGCCATTTTCGTGGATCACGATTTCGCCAATCCTGTCGCAGGTCAGCTGCGGCTGGAAGTGACCCTTGACCAGATCCGCGCCGCGGTGCGGGCATTGGTTAGCCAGCGCATAGAACTGACCATTCTGGCGGAAGATCACTACCTCACGACCGCCGACGTCGGCGAGGAGGCGGTCACCATCTCGCAGGTCGGACGCTCTCCCGACGACAGTGCTCGTAGGTCGTCCCGTGGTTGTTGCCACTCGGTAGGGCCCCTTTCAAAGTGTCGGCCGTGGTGCTGGGAAGTCGTTGATTCCGATCGGTCCGGCTCTGGGCTGGCTTTGACAGGCAACTGCGCCCGGCATTCTCAGCCGGACGCAGCGCGACCAGAATTACGGCAGAATGACGCCGGAGTTCGGGAGCAGCGGAATCCCGTACAGCTTGCTGGCATTCTCGCCGAGGATCCCTCGCTTGAATTCCTCACTCAAACCCGTCGGCATTGCCTGCGGCTCATCGAAGTCCCAGTGCGGGTAATCAGACGAGAACATGATCTTGTCTGCCATCCCTGACGCCTCGAACGACCCGAACACGTCTTCGGTCCACTTGGGGTTCTCCGGCTCCTCCATCGGCTGGGTCGTGTACCAGAAGTGGTCGCGGATGTATTCCGAAGGCTTACGCTGCAAGTCCGGCACCTCGGACTTGAACAAGTTGTAACTGTTGTCGAGTCTCCACGCCAGCGGAACAGCCCACGACCAACCGAACTCGATGAATGCGACCTTCAGGTTGGGGAACCGGTCGAACACACCCTCAAACACCAAACTCGAAACAGTCGGGAAGTTCCACCCGGCCCAGATGATGTGCTCTTCCAAGTAATAAGACGGGTTACCCGACGGAACCTGCCGATCCCCACCAAGCACATGCACAGAGACCGGGAGGTTGTACTCCTGCGCAACCTCGTAGATCGGCCAGTACTTCTCGTTCCCCATCGGGTGCTCGAGGTCCTGGGTCATCGTGATCTGCGCCCAACGCTTCGCGTTCGGGCCCTCCATCCGGCGACGGATCTCGTCGACCGCCCGGTTTGGAACCTCGTACGGAATGTTGATCGAGCCGTACCAACGCGGGTCGTGTTCGAACCAGACCTCTTCGCGGTAGTTGTTGATCGCCCGGCAGAAGTCGTAGGCCAATTCGCGCGGCATGTTCCGGCGTCCGCTGAACGTGTAGGAGACGATGTCGGTGAGGACAGCCGCCGTCATGTCGAAGTTGTCGAGGAGCTGCCCGCGCGCGAAGTCAAGGTTCGACATCGGCTCGCCACCCCCGGGCGGAACGGAGTCCCACCGGTGGGCGAACTCGCGGTGACGCGGACGCTCGCCGGCGCTGGGCCCCTGCGGACGGACCAACCCGTACTCAGCCATGTAGTCGTGCCAGCGCTTCGGCACATGTTTGAGAACTTCAGGGAGCAGCAAGTTGAAGCCCGGGTGGACATCGGTATCGATGATCCCGAATTTCGTCTTAGCCTCGGTCGCGGTAGTGGGGAGCTCAAGTGTGCTAGTCACGTCGCTCATTCCTTTCATATCGACTCGGGCGGGATAAAGAGTTTCCGACAGTTCTCGGCGGAAAGCCCACCCGAAACCGGCCGCTGTGACTGACTATACAAAAACAGGGGCCTGCGCGGTGGCCTGCGGCGCCATCGAATCCAGGCTCAGGCTATATCCCCGCCCATCAGAGGGATACGTCCAGTTTGCCCCCTCCGTCGGCCGGCGCATCCTGAAGAGGTTTATTCTAATTGCTTGTTTTATTCTGTTTGCTTAATGAAAAGACCTCGACGGCCGTACCAGAGTCAGCCTCGGACGCCGCGACCGGCAGCATCCGAGCTAGGTCTATGGGGTCAGCTGGCTACGCGGCGCACATTGAGGGCGAGTCGCGTTGCTCGCGTGGCTGAGTAACGTCCGCCGACGTCAGCGCTAACGCTTGATGGCCGCGAGCGCGTTCTCCATGCCTGCGGTAGCCATCGGAGCCCACGGCACGGTGAAGAATTTGAACCCCAGGTCGACGTAGTGGTTTGCGTCCAGGCCCGGAGGGATGAAGTACATGCCGGGAGCCACGCCGTGGCGCTGGGCGCCGGCGACGACCTTTTCGAGGGCGTCCTGGTATTTCTTGGACGAATAGTCCAGGGGAACGTCGAGCTCGATCGAGAAGTCGGACGGGCCGATGAGCAGGACGTCAATGCCGGGCACGCTGCAGATCTCGTCGATGTTCGCGAGGGAGACGTTGGTCTCGAGCATCACGACGATCAGCATCTCGTTGTTGGCCGTGTCCATGTAGTCGCGGTAGTTGGCGAATTCCTTGCCCCAGTCGCCAGCCTGGCCAGCGTTGCTGCGGCCACCGTCCGGGTAGTACTTCACGTCGTGGACGACACGCTCAGCCTCTTCGCCCGTGTTGACCATCGGGACGATGATGCCGCGCGCGCCGGCGTCCATAGCGTTGACGATCAGGTCCGGACGGTTGTCGCCGACGCGGACCACCGGCGAGGCTTTCTTGCCCTTCATCCCGGCGATCGCCGGGCCGAGCTCCTTCGGCATCGCCGTCGAGTGCTGGGTGTCGAAGAGCAGGAAGTCGAAGCCGCCGCCCGCGAGTAGCGTCGCGGTGCTGACGTCCGGCCCCGCGCCCGTGCCGACGACGACCTTGCCGGCCTTTAGCGCGTCCTTGACTGTGTTCATTGTGTGCGAACCCCTTCAACAAATCGGATTGTGTCGGCGGCGCATTGAGGAATGCGACGGGAAGGTCCAGCTCGCAGCGATTCTGGCACACGGCTCATCAATTATGTTGATCAGGAGCATTACTCATTACTCATTGATGTTGTCAGGGCCCGGCCGCCGATGAGCGGGCCATTTATTAAGCCAACCTTATAAGTTAGGCTTAAGAGATGGGTCAAGACCTCGACGTCGGCCAGGTCGCCGGCGCACTGCAGGCCAGCATCAGCCTGTTCCTGAGACGGGTGCGGCAGGCGCAAATCCAGGGCGATCTCACGCTGCCCGAAAGCACCGCCCTCGCCCGGCTGGATCGTGGCGGCCCAGCAACGTCTACCGCACTGGCCAAGCAGGAGCAGATCAGCCCCCAGTCGATGGGCGCCACGCTCAGCGCGCTCGAGACGCGCGGTCTCATCGAACGACGCCCTGACCCGGAGGACGGCAGGCATGTCGTCATGTCGGTCACCGATGCCGGTCGTCAAGTGCTGGGCAACCGGCGCAACGCCCGGACCGAACGGGTCGCCCGAGCCCTGTCCAGTGGATTCACCCGATCCGAACTCGAACACCTGATGGCGGCCGCGCCACTGATCGAACGACTGGCTCAGCACATCTGACCTTGGCGGGAATTTCCGCCACCCAATAACGACAGGCCCAACAACGACAGGCCGAGTAGCGAGAGCCGGGCAGCGAGAGGCGACTAGATGGTTGGCGGACTTACCGCGACAAGCGCGGGCACAGGCGGTGGATCAGGGGACGGCTCGGCAACCGAGCGCTACAAGTGGACGGCACTGTCGAATACGACGATTGCCGTGTTCATGTCCGCGTTGGACGGTTCGATCGTCCTCATCTCGTTGCCGGCAATTTTTCGCGGCATCCATCTCGACCCGCTTGCGCCCGGCAACGTCAGCTACCTGCTGTGGATGATCATGGGCTACCGACTGGTCCAGTCGGTACTCGTCGTGACGCTCGGCCGGCTGGGCGATATGTTCGGCCGGGTCCGGATCTACAACGCCGGCTTCGCGGTATTCACCGTGGCGTCCATGCTGCTGTCTTTCGACCCGTTCGATGCCGGCCACGGTGCACTGTGGCTGATCGGTTGGCGGGTACTGCAGGCCATCGGCGGCTCCATGCTCACCGCCAACTCCGCGGCAATCCTGACCGACGCCTTCCCGTCGGACCAGCGCGGACTGGCCTTGGGCATCAACCAGGTCGCCGGCCTGGCCGGCCAGTTCATCGGCCTCACTGCGGGCGGGATCCTCGCCGCCATCGATTGGCGGGCCGTCTTCTGGGTCAACGTGCCGGTGGGCGTCTTCGGAACCCTGTGGGCATATCGCAAGCTGCGGGACAACGGCCAACGACACCGTGGCCGAATCGACTGGTGGGGCAACGTGACGTTCGCGGTCGGCCTCAGCGCGATGCTGATCGCCATCACGTACGGCATCCAGCCGTATCGAAACCACACCATGGGTTGGCAGAACCCGTCCGTGTTCGGCGCGCTCATCGGCGGGGCCCTGCTACTGGTGGCCTTCGCCGTCATCGAGAGCAAGGTCGCTCAACCGATGTTCCAGCTCAGCCTCTTCCGGATCAGGGCCTTCACCGCCGGCAATCTGGCCAGCCTCGCTGCCTCCATCGCCCGAGGTGGCCTTCAATTCATGCTCATCATCTGGTTGCAGGGCATCTGGCTCCCATTGCATGGCTACGACTACAGCGACACCCCGCTATGGGCGGGCATCTTCCTGCTGCCGCTGACCGCCGGCTTCCTGATCTCCGGGCCGGTCTCAGGATTCTTGTCTGACCGGTTCGGTGCCCGCGGGTTTGCCAGCGCCGGCATGGTCGTGTTCGGCGGCAGCTTCATCGGCCTCTTGCTGTTGCCGGTCAACTTCTCGTACTGGGCCTTTGCGTTGCTCATCGCGGCCAACGGGATCGGTTCCGGCATGTTCGGTTCGCCCAACTCCTCGGCGATCATGAGCAGTGTGCCGGCCTCGCAACGTGGGGTGGCCTCCGGGATGCGGTCCACCTTCCTCAATTCGGGAACGTCATTGTCCATCGGTGTGTTCTTCTCGCTGATGATCATCGGACTCGCGGGCACGCTGCCCACGACTCTGACGAACGGCCTGCAACGGCAAGGGGTATCTCACGCGGTGGCGCAACAGATCGGTTCGCTGCCGCCGGTGTCGTCGCTGTTCGCCACCATCCTCGGCGTGAACCCCATCGAGCATCTGCTTACGCCTAGTGGCTCGTTGGCCACGCTGCCTATCGCTAACCAGCACGCCCTGACCGGACGGGAATTCTTCCCGGATCTGATCTCCGGTCCGTTCCATCACGGCCTCGTGGTGGTGTTCACCGCGGCCGCTATCCTGGCCGGGCTCGCCGCGCTCGCGTCATTGTTGCGCGGCGGCCGCTACGTCCACAACGCCGACTGATGGGCCGGTAACGAGCCGCATCCCAGCAGGCGCGGATCAGTCCGCTTCGAGCGAACGGCCCGGCGCCCGATCCGCAGGGCGATCCGCGGGGCGGTCCGAGGGGCGGTCCGCGGATCGCCCGGGTGGGCGGCGAGGCTGGCGCGGACCGCGGCGGGACAGCAGGATCAAGCCGTACGCACCGGCCCCGATCGGTAGCGGTAGCCAGAAGTTCCACAACCGCCAGGTGAGGACGCCGAGGACGGCTACCGATGAGGACGTGCCGAAGCTGCCGAGAATTCCGACCAAGGAACCTTCGACCAGACCCAGCCCGCCCGGGCTCAACGGCAGGCTCGCCACAACCTGCACGGCCGCGAAGGCAATCGTCAATTCCACGACGCTGCAACTGGGACCGAACGCGCGTAGCGACGCCCACAACGAGACCAGGTCGAAGACCCAGTTCCCGGCCGACCAGGCGCAGATCCAGAAAAACCGGCCATGGTCGGCCACCAGCCCGCGCAGCCGATCTTCCAGGGACAGCACGATCTGCTGCACGCGATCGCGCGACAGCTTCGGGATGCGGCCGAAGGTGGCTGCGGCCAGGGACGCGATCCAGTACGGCCGGCCCAGCAGCATCCAACCGAAACCGAGGGTGGCGATCATGATCACGCCACCGGCAATGCCGGTGGCGAGGTAGGTACTCGAACCGCGGTCGGACGCCGCCCCACCGACCAACGCGACCACGAGCACGGCCTGCAGCATGATGCCGGAGATGAGGGACTGCGAGACCTTCACGAATGCTGCCTCGACACCGCCCACGCCGGCCTCGGCCAGCAACCCGTAGCCCAACGCGGTGCCCGCGGCCGAACCGCCCGGTACGGCATGGGACAGCGCGATAGTGGCCAGATCGATCCGGAACAGCTTCCCGAAGGGCGGCCGGTTGGCTCGGGACAACAACGAGTAGGTGACCATCGTGAACACCACCAGCGACACCAACTCGCCGAGCACCGCGATGACCAGCCAGCCCACCGACGAACCGTTCAGCGCGTGGATCGCATCCCGCGCTTCATTCACCCGGGGCGTCAAAAAATAGGCGGCGAGCCCCAGCGTGATGAGGACGAGGATCCAGCGGATCGGATGGTGGCGATGCATCAGCGGGTCACCATGCTTGTGCGCACCACGGCTGGATCGGCCCGCAGAACGGCCGCGAGCCGGGCCGCTGACGCGTCCCAGGTCCAGTTCGCGGCCACCCAATCTCGGCCGGCCGCGCCCATCGCCGCCGCCCGGGCCGGATCGCTCAGCAGTGCGATCAGTGCCGACGCGAGCGGCGCGGCCGTCCGGGCATCGACCAACAGCCCGGTGACGCCGTCGATCAGCGATCGTGAACTGCCGCCCGAGTCGCCGACGACAACGGGTACACCACTGGCCGAGGCCTCCAGCGTGGAAAGCCCCAATCCCTCGGTCTGCAGACCATGACGATCATCGCGAGAGGGCGAGGCGAACACGTCCGCCGCTGCGAGATATCGGGGCAGATCCTGCTCGGACACCGGCCCGGTGACCACCACGGATCCGTCGAACGGAGCCGCCGCGGCTGTCAGTTGAGCGCGCATCGGCCCGTCACCGACGAGCAGCAGTCGCGCCCGTGGCACCTCGGCGAGGACGGACGGCCAAGCCTCGATCAACCGGTCCTGACCTTTGCGACGCACCAGTCGAGCCACACTCAACACCACCGGATCAGCGCCCAACCCGTGCCGGGCGCGAACGATCGAGGCATCCGCGTCCGCGAACACCGCGGCATCCACGCCACCGGCCAGTTGCGCTACGTGCCGCGCCGCGGACAGGATCGGCTTCAACGCGGTCTCGGTGGCCGTCGTCAGATAGGTGACGGTGTCGGCTCGGCGTACCGCGGCCCGCAACGCCAGCCTGGTCGGCCACGCCCGTACCCAGCCGATCTCCTGGCCGTGCGTCGACCCGACGATTCGTCCGACACCGGAATGTGAAATCAACGGCAGATACATGCCGAACGGAGCGAGCGCCGGCAGCCACACCACCTCGGCACCGAAATCGGCGACCAAGCCGCGCAGGCCGCGAAACAGCAAGTAGCCACCGCGGCGGACGACTCGGAACGACAACGTCGCATCGAAGGCCGCGGCCTCCGGATGGTTGGGCGCAATGACCAGCATCCGCTCGGCCGGCAGCCGGCGGAGCAGTTCCCAGGTGAAGCTCTGAACCCCGCCGGATGCCGGCGGGAAGTGTCCAGTCAGCACGATCGTCCGCGGGATCTGCGCTGCGGCGTTCGGCAGCACCGAGCTCAAGGCGACACGCTGCTCACGAGGGCACGGCTTTCACGACGGCCACGGCATTCACGACGGCACGGTCTCCGCGTCACCGGCGCTCAGTGCGTTCGTCGCGCCGTTGCCCTCGCCGACCTCGCTCGTTGCCGGAGCCATCGAACGCAATGCGGTCACGATCCGATCCGCAAGGGTGTCCGCTTCCGGCAGCACGTCGGTGTCGGCCACTACCGACACGCAGAGCCGGCCGGCCCAGCCGAGGGTGCCGACCCCGAGCGGAACCTGCTCGGCCAGCGGGATGATCGGGTACACGTCAACCATCTCGGCATTCGCCATCCAGAGCTGCTCAACCGGGCCCGGCATGTTCGACACGATCGCGGTGAAATACCGGCCGCGGTACATCGCTCGGGCAGCCAAGCCGTGCAGCGGCGGCGGCAGCACACCGATCAGCCGCATCACGGCGGTGGTGGCCAGCGCCCGGCCCGAGCGACGCACGGCATCCGCCGTGCGTGCCACCGACATCGCGCGCAGCATCGGGTTCATCCGGCCGAGCGGCACGTCGATGCGCAGCGCCGCGGTCAGATTGCCCGGTTGTGCCGTCCTCGTCGTTCCCGGCGGCGCGGGCAGCCGGGTCGTGACCGGCACCGCCGCTCGTAGCTGCTTGCCGTCCACCGGCGCACCGCGTTCCTCGAGCACCGTGGACATTGCCTCACCGATCGCCGCCAGCAGCAGATCGGTCAACTTCATGCCGGCGTTGCGGGCCGCGGCCCGGACCGGTTCCAGCGGCAGCTGAGCCATCGAATACGTCCGGTGACCCGACAGGGGACGGGTGAAGGCCAGCGGTTGCGCGCGGCCGTCCCGAGCGAGTTGCGCAACGCCGGTGGCGATGCCGGCGGCTCGCACGGGCCACGGCGGCAGGGTCACCGCGCTCAGGTCGGGCGGGGGTAGCAGCGGTTCGATGATCTGCCGCAGGATGTCCACCACACCGAGGCCGTCGGCGAACGAGTGATGCATGATCGCGATCAGCGCCGCGCGGTCCTCGCCGGCGTCCGGCACGATCCAGAGTTGCCACATCGGTCGGCTTCGGTCGAGTTCCTGCTCGGCCAACCGGCCGACGAGCTTCGCCAGGCCGTTGGGACCGGCCAGTCCAGGATCGTCGGCGAGCCGGATCTCTTTGATGTGATCGGCCAAATCCACATCGCAATGCACCCAGCGCGCATGTCGTAGCAGGCCGGCCGGCTGCAGCCGTTCGCTGAACCTCGGCATGTCGCCGATCTGGACGGCCACCAGCTCGCGCATCGCCTCGGCAGTAATCGGGCCGCGGGCCGTCGAGCGGCGCAACCAGGCCACGCCGCCGACCGGCTGCTGGACGGTCTTCGACTCGACGTGCAAGAAGAATTCGTCCGGCGCAGCAACCCGGACCCCGGGCGGTTGGCTGCGAGTGGCGATCATCGATTGGGCTCCAGTCACGAGTGCGGCCAACCCGACCAGGGCTGCACCGGCGACGGCGTCGAGCACGTAATGGTTGGCAGTTGAGAGTACGACGAGAACGGTCAGGCCGAGGTTCAGCACGCTGACCGTCCGGGCTCGAATCGAGGCCCGACAACCGAACAGCGAGACCGCAACCCATACCGCCCAGCCGACATGCAAGCTCGGCATGGCCGCGAACTGATCAGAATGCGCCGACACCGCGCCGCTGCCCCAGGACAGCGCCGGATGATGCAACGTCACCACGTCGACGAATCCGGAGTGGGCCAGTAGCCGGGGTGGCGTGGTCGGCCACAGCGCGAAACAGCCGATGGCCAGGATCGAGATCAGCACCAGCTGGTTGCGGGCCCGTGGGTAGTAATCGGGACGGCGCCACCACAGCCAGCCCAGAACCAGGAACGTGGTGAAGATGTAGGCGGTGGCGTACTCCCACGACGCCAGCATGCCGAGCGTGTGGTGAGCCGTGAGCCAGCGGTTCATGCTGGGCTCGACGTCGATCGACCAGGCCCGCTCCGCCCGCAGCAACGCCCAGCCGCGACCGGAGGCGTCCGCGCGGTTGATAGGCAGGGTCTTGGTGACGAACAGGTAGCAGACGTACACGGCCAGACCACCGACGAGCTGGCCGATCCCTTGCCACGCGCGAGCCCCCGGCACCGACGGCACCGTGAACTCCGGCAACGAGAATTCCGGTAGCGCTAGATCCTGAACCGGGCCTTCTTCGGGGGAACCCGTCGCCGCAGTCACGGCCGGCTGCCATTCTGTTCGCTATGCGCATCGCGGGGTCGACGGCTTTGGTGACCGGTTCCAGCCAGGGCATCGGCGCGGCCGTAGCCAGGGCGCTGAACCGCCAGGGCGCCAGGGTGTACGCGCACGGACGGGGATCGACTGAACTGGATGACATTGCCCATGAGCTGGGCACACCTCCCATCGTTGCCGATCTGGCCACTGCGGACGGCGTCAACGTCCTGCTCGATCAGCTGAAACGCGTTTCCGAATTGGGTCATTCGGGGGTGGATCTAGTCGTCCATTCGGCGGGAATCGGTCACTTCGGCCCGATGGTCGATATGCCGGTGCACCGGATGGATGAGTTACTTCGGACGAATCTCGTGTCCTCTATCGAACTGACTGCCGGCGTGCTTCCCGCAATGCTGGAAAAGGGTCGGGGCCACGTTTGCTTCGTTGGCTCCATCGCTGGTCTCACCGGCGTCGCGGGCGAGGCGGTCTATTCTGCCTCGAAGTTCGGGGTTAGCGGTTTCGCGGAAAGCCTCCGACTGGAATTGGCCGCCACCGGTATCGAGGTGACCATCATCCACCCGGGGGTGGTGCGCACCAACTTTTTTCTGGCGCGCGGTGCTGGCTATGACCGCAGGTTCCCGCGTCCGATCGATCCGGATCGTGTTGCCAGCACGGTCGTAGCCTCGATCCGGCGGAACCGGGCGCGCGCGGTCGTCCCGCGCTGGCTCGGTCTGGCGCCGGCGGTCAGGTCGATTGCCCCTGCTGGCTATGACCGTCTGGCCCGCCGGTTCGGCTGACCATCCGCGGTAGCTTGCCGATCATCCCTCTCTGAGTGCGCGCAACCCCTCCTTCAGTGAACCCATGGTGGCCAGCACCGCGGTGGGCTCGTAACCGCAGTGCGCCATGCAGTTGTTGCACCGCTCGTCTTTGCCGCGACCGTAGGCGTCCCAGTCTGTGGTCTCGATGAGTTCGGCGTACGTCTCGGCGTAACCGTCGGCCATCAGGTAACACGGCCGCTGCCAACCCTTGAGCGAATAGGACGGAATGCCCCAGGCCGTGCACTCGTAATCCACCTTGCCCTCGAGGAAATCGAGGAACAGCGGCGAGTGGTTGAGACGCCAGCGCTTGCGGTTCCCGCCGCCGAAAGCCTTTGCGAACAGCTCGCGCGTCTCGGTCACGCCCAGGAAGTGATCCTGGTCGGGCGCCTTCTCGTAGGCGTAGGCCGGCGAGATCATCATGTCGTCGACCTTCATCTCGTCGTTGAGGAAGTTCAGGACGTCGACGATGGTCTGCGGAGTATCGGTGTTAAAGAACGTCGAGTTGGTGGTGACCCGGAATCCCTTTGCTTTCAGGAATCGGATCGCTTCCATGGCTTCGTCGAAGACGCCGTTCTTGTCCACTGCGTGATCGTGACGTTCGCGCAGCCCGTCCACGTGGATGACAAAGGAGAAATAGCGCGACGGCTTGAAGTCGAACTTGTCGAATCGCTTGCGCAATAGTTCGGCGTTCGTGCACAAGTAGACGTATTTCTTCTTCTTGACCAGCTCGTTCACCATCACGTCGATCTGCGGGTGCATCAACGGCTCGCCGCCGGCAATCGACACCATCGGCGCGCCGCTCTCTTCGATCGCGCCGAGGGCCCGCTCGACCGGCATGCGCTGACGCAGCAGATCCGCGGGGTGCTGGATCTTGCCGCAGCCGGGGCAGGCCAGGTTGCACGCGAACAGCGGTTCCAGCTCGACGATCAGCGGGAACTTCTCTCGCTTGCGCACCTTCTGTGCAAACAAGTAGGCACCGATTCGCATACCTTGGCGCAGAGGAATCGCCATTATCCGCCCACTTCCTTCGGGAGTGTGAATGTGAGATTTTCTTCGGTCACTGAACGCTCCCTTACCTGCGCACCGCCCAGCGCGATCAGCAGATCTACCACCTCGTCGACCAATCCCGGTGGTGCGGATGCCCCTGCGGTGACGCCGATCTTGGCGCTCCGCCCGAGCATCGCAGGTTCGATGGCCGAGGCGTCCTCGACCAGGTAGGCCTCGGCGCCCGCTCGCTGGGCCACCTCGACCAGACGCAGTGAATTCGACGAGTTGGTCGAGCCGATGACGAACACGACATCGGCGTCGGCAGCCACCGCGCGGACCGCGTTCTGCCGATTGGACGTCGCGTAGCAGATGTCTTCCGACGCCGGCGCCTCGATCTGAGGGAAGCGTTCGCGCAGCGCCGTGGCGACGGTTTCCGCCTCGTCCACCGCCAGCGTCGTCTGGGTGACGTAGGAGACGTGCTCCGGGTCGGCCACGTCCAGCGTGCGGGCCTGGGCCGAATTCTCGACCAGCAGGATCTGGCCCGGCGCCTCACCGAGGGTGCCTTCGGTCTCGTCATGACCGGGATGCCCGATGAGCACCACGGTGTCGCCGCGGCTGGCAAAGCGCCTGGCCTCGGTGTGCACCTTGGCCACCAGGGGACACGTCGCGTCGATCGCAGTCAGCTGGCGGCGCTCGGCCTCGAGGCGGACGGCGGGGGCGACGCCGTGCGCGGAGAAGATCACCGTGGCGCCATCGGGCACCTCGTTCAGTTCTTCTACGAAGATCGCGCCCCGGCCTTCCAGATCGGCCACCACGTGCGCGTTGTGCACGATCTGGCGCCGGACGTAGATCGGCATCGGGTACAGCTCCAACGCGCGGTTGACGATGTCGATGGCCCGATCCACCCCGGCACAGAAGCTGCGGGGGCCGGCTAGCTCGATGGTGCGTGTTCGGATCAGCCGGGACCAGGCGTCCAGCACTGGAGCGAGTTTGCGCAGCGTGCGCAAGGCGGTGAAGCCGTTGGCGATCGTGGTGGCGCGGCGCAGCGGCTTGGCGGCGGTGTCCACTACGACCCGGACGACGGCGAGCGCCGGGGCACCGCGACCGGCATAGAGCAATGACCGCGCATGCCTTATCAAGATGGCCGATTCGGTGTCGACGGCCAGCGCACCGGTGCCCGCCAGCTCGTCCCGGCCGGGGCCGTCGACGATGCCGGGGGCGGTGTACACCGCCCCGGTACGGACCACGAAGCCGGCGTCGGCGATCAGGCTGGCCAGCAGTTGGGCCGAAGGCAGTGGCACGGTGCCGTCAGCGTCGCGTACTTCGGTGGCGACCACCACGTCACCGGGCGCGACCGAGGGATCCAGCCCGCCGCCCACCCCGGCCACCAGCACCGAGCGCGGCATCGCCTCGGTGATCACGGGCAATGCGGCTTCGGAGCGCCGCGGACCCATCCCGGTACGGAGCAGCTGCGCGTCACACAGCTGCCCGGACAGCGCGGCGTACTCCGACCGTAGAGCCGTCAGAACCAAATGCTCGCCACTCATGATGCGGTCTGCTCTTCGCGCGAGCGCTCATCGCTGTCATTCGCTCTCGCGCGCTGTTCGAAACCAGCTCGTGCCTCGCGGGGCAGGGCCGTCCGCGGCCCGGTGCGCTCACTCATGAGGCGCGCTCGAGGTAGCGCCCGAGGGCACTGATCGGGAAGACGTGGCGGTACATCTCGTAGTTGATGGAGAAATCGGCCGGAAAGCCGGTGCCGGTGAAGAGTTCCTCGTCCCAGCCGCCGTCGGGCAGTTGATTGCGCAGCAGCCAGTTGACGCCGCTCTCGATCGCGCCGGAGCTGTCCTCGCCGGCGAGCAACGCGAGCAGGGCCCACGCGGTCTGGGACGGCGTGGACTCGCCCCGGCCGCGCCATTGTTCGTTGGAATAGGACCGGATGTCCTCGCCCCAGCCGCCGTCGTCGTTCTGGTGCTCGATGAGCCAGTGCACCGCGCGCCGGATCGGCAACGACCGCGGCGGCACGCCGGCCGCGACGAGCGCGGGCACGACGGCGCCGGTGCCGTACACGTAGTTCACGCCCCACCGGCCGAACCAGGAACCGTCGGATTCCTGGTGGTGCAGCAGCCAGTCCAGCCCGCGAGTTGCGGCGGGGGACTCGGCCAGGCCGCGGGCGGCCAGCATCTCCAGGACGTGCGCGGTGACGTCGGCAGTTGGCGGATCGATGACCGCGCCGAAATCGCAGAAGGGCAGTTTGGTCAACAAAACACGGGTGTTGTCGGCGTCGAAGGCGCCCCAGCCACCGTCCGCGCTCTGCATCCCCACCACCCAGTCGACGGCCCGTTCGAGCGCGTCCTCGGCGGCCGGCTCGTTCATCCGGGCCAACGCCAGGACGACCTCGGCGGTGTCGTCGATATCGGGGTAGCTGTCGTTGGCGAACTCGAAGGCCCAGCCGCCCGGGGCCACGTCCGGACGGCGCACCGCCCAGTCACCGCGAACCGTGACCTCTTCGTTCATCAGCCATTTCGTCGCGGCCCGTTGGGCGGGATCGTCCGGGCTGACGCCGGCATCGGCCAGCGCGATCATGGCCAGGCAGGTGTCCCACACCGGTGACTGGCAGGCTTCCAACCGCCGGATCGGGCCGTCGGGGCCGTCCTCGTTGATCAGGAATCCATCCAGGCCGGAGATGGCGGCCGAGACCGCCGGGTGATCGAGCGGGTAACCCATCAGGTGCAGGGCCAGAATCGAGTACACCCAGGGGGGCTGGATGCCGCCCCAGCCGCCGTCGGCTTCCTGGCGTGCGAGTACCCACTCGATGCTGCGGCGCAGCGAGGCCTCCCGGCCGGGCTTGATGCGCCCCTTCTCGTAACGGTGCAACGCCTTGTCCAGCAACTGGAAACCGCGGGCCGTGCTCCAGCGGGCGGCCGGGATTCGCTCCGCAGGCGTCTGGCCGGTACGCAGCTCGTCGAGGGTGAACGGCAACGGCCGGACCGGGCGCAGGGTGGTGACCACGGTCAACGGCACCACGGTCTGGCGCGCCCAGCAGCCCCAGTCGTAGATGCTGAACGGGACCCGATTGGGCAGCCGGATCAGCTCCGGCGGCATCGCGGGCAGCTCGTCCCAGGACCATTCGCCGAACAGGGCGAGCCAGATCCGGGTGAAGACGCGAGTTCGTTCCAGGCCGCCCAGCGCGCGAATGACCTCACCGGCGCGGCGCAGGTGGTCAGTGGTCGGGTCGTCGCCGGCCAACCGGAGCGCCACGTAGGCCTCGACGGTGGTGGACAGGTCGGCCGGGCCGCCGGCAAAAGTGGCCCAACTTCCGTCCGTGCGCTGCTGCGAGCGTATCCAGCGCGCGGCCGCAGCCAGCTCATCCGCGGCGAGGATGCCCAGGAATTGTCGGAGTAAAAGGTCTTCGGCGTCCATCGTGACGTTGGTGCGAAGTTCGCCCTTCCACCAACCGGCCGCGTCCTGTCGTCCGATCAGGTAACTGCGGGCAGCGTCCAGCGCTTCGGCAACCTCGGTGCTGAGGTTGAGCTGCGGCTGGATGGTCATGGTGGTTAGTTTCCCTCTCTAACGATCTCTTCCTACCACATACACAGCAAGCTCTCGAAGCTCATTTGTTCCCACCTCCGACAAGGAGACCGAATCGAGGCTGGCCATCGCGGCGGCCAATCGCCGGTCTGCCTCGGCTGCAGCCCAATCGAGACCACCGGATTCGGCCACCAGCGCGGCCGCCCGTGTGACGTCAGACTCCGTCTCCGGTGGTCCGTCGGCGATCAAGCGAGCGAATTCCTCGGAGGCCGGACCGCCCGCGGTCAGGGCTGCCACGATCGGCACACTGCGCTTGCCGGCGCGCAGATCCGACGATGCCGACTTGCCGGTGACCGCCGGGTCACCGGTGATGCCGAGGATGTCGTCCACGATCTGAAAGGCCATCCCGAGCTCGAAGCCGAATTGGTGCAGGGCGGCAACTGTCGCCTCGTCCGCGCCGGCGGCGATAGCGCCGACCGAGCAGGAACCGGCCAGTAGCGCCGCCGTTTTGCCGGCTTCCATGTCCAGGCACTGGGACAGCGTCACGCCATCGCCTTGTTCCAGCGCGAGATCGGCCGACTGGCCGTCGATCAACCGCTGGACGACGTCGAGCAGGGGCCCGATTACTCGCGCACCGGCCGGGCCGCCATCAGCGAGTATTTGCACCGCTACGGTAAGTAGTGCGCTGCCGGCCAGGATCGCTTGGCCCTCACCGAAAACCGTCCACGCGGTCGGACGATGACGGCGTTCGAGGTCGCGGTCCATCACGTCGTCGTGCAATAGCGAGAAGTTGTGGACCAACTCGATAGCGGCCGCCGCCGGTGCAGCCACCAAGGGATCGACACCGATGGCCCGGGCGGCCGAGATCGTCAGCGTCGGGCGAATCGCCTTGCCGCCAGAGCCCGCGGTTGTCGTGCCCTGGCCGTCACACCAGCCGAACTGGTACGCCGAGATAAGGCGCATCGGCTCGTTCAAGCGGCCGACGGCGGCACGCAGCACGGGTTCGAACAGGCGGCGATTTTGCGCGATCGCGATGGGCGCAACGGTCGCGGATGGGGTACTCATGCCGACAGCTCCCCCTGTGAGTACGTGTCCTCAGATAGCAGTTGCTGGGCTGCGGTTATTCCACTGCGTACGGCACTCTCCATAGTGTCGGGCCAACCAGTGGCGGTCCACGCTCCCGCGGGGACGAGTCGGTTGCGTTCTCGGATCGATGCACGCAACCTAGCGGAGCCGGGCGCTTGGCGAAACGTTGCGCGCCGTTCCCGGGTCACGAAGCCCTCGACCAGTCGGGTACCGGCCGGCGCGCGGAACAGCTGACGCAGCTCGCCGTCGAAGCGCTCAACCAGACTCTGGGTCGGCACATCGACGATCTGGTCGGCCGCGGAAACCGTCACAGCCAAATACTGCTCGTCAGAGTTTCGCTCACGTAAACCTGATGATTCCGATCGGTCGAAGATCCACTGCGACGCTGTTCCGACCGCGGCCACGAACGGGTACCCGGTCAGCGGCCGGTCGTAGATGAGGTGCACGTTGACGATCGGGCTGGCGCCCAGCTCCACGCCGTCGATCGGCAGTACGGACGGCGCCAGCCGGGCCGCTTCGCGGTTGGGGACGGCCAGCACTGCGGCCCCGGCGCTGACGATCCTGGACCCGGTGCGCTGATCAAGGCCCGCGCTGACTGAATCCCG
>JAOPUZ010000030.1 GCA_025966315.1 Frankiales bacterium
GGCGGCGGTGGTCAACAGCTGCTCTGCTTTCTCAAAGTCATCGACCGGGAACAGTTCGGGCAGTTCCTCCAACGCTGAGATGACCAGCCCGATGTGTTCGGGTGAGATCGCGCCCTCACCAGCGGCGCCAGCCACCACCGGCAACAGCGGCGGCAACAGCTCGCCGGTGATCGTGACTCGTTCGGTCACCGCGTGCGCGGCGCTGACTCGGCGTTTGGCTTCGGCTGGGTGGATCCGCAGCATCGCCACTAACACGTTAGCCACGGTGGTGGCCCCCAACGGGCGGGCCAGATCCCGGCGGTCCAGTTCGGCGACCCGGGCGTGCCGGGCCGAGGCCAGCCGCCGTTCGGCTACTTCCAGCGCCCGCAACTCGGCCAGCAAATCAGCATCCGGCAAACCCCGCACCACTGCGACCGGGCCGGTCAGGTAGTCGGTGATCGCGCCACCGACCGCGGCCAGTGCCGCGGTCTCGGTCCCCGAATGCAGTGCTTCCATAACCAGAACACTAAAGCAGGGGTACGACAGTTTCCGGGAACGAGCTGGCCGAGGATCCCCTTTTCGGATAAGGCCAAACTACGGCCGACTCACGCTACCGGAGAGGTACGTCAAAGACTTCGAACGCGAGTCGCGACCAACCCAGCAACCAGTGACCAGTGACCAACCACCAGCGACCAGCGACCAGCGACCAGCGACCAGCGACCAGCGACCAGCAACCAGCGACCAGCGACCAACCACCAGAGGCCAGCAACCTCAGACGCGACCTTCGCTCCGCAGTTGGTTGCCGACCGAGGTCAGACAGTTGCCGGACTCGAGGCTCCACTTCCAGCCGTGCATCTGGCAGGTGAGTACGCCGTCCTCGATGTGACCGAAGCGGGTGAGGTCGGCCTTCAAATGCGGGCAGCGACGCTGGAACGCCCAGCCGTCCATGGTGATCGTCTCGTCGTCGTTGGCGGCTTCGGCGAACCAGCCCTCGGCGTAGTTCAGCCGTTCCTCGGAAAGGCATTTGAAGAAGGTGTAGACGAACTCGTTGTACGGACCGACGCGAGTGGCCGTGAACCGGCAGGACAGGAACAGCGAGTTCACCCAGTCGATCTCGTGCTCGTATATGAGCTGTTCGAGGTACGCCCGCTTGGTCTGGAACCGGTACCGGACCTTCTCCCCCGCGTACGCGCGGACCTCGCGGGTGACGAAGTCGAGGATGAAATCGACGTCCCCGCGCTCGGCATCGGCCGCGGTGAATCGAACGCCCCCGTTGATACCGGCGGCCATCCGATCGGCCTCGGCGAGCAGCGGCGTGAACCATTCGGTGATCGCGGCGAGCACGTCGATTTCCGGATGCGCCCACGTCGCCTTCGCCGCCTCGACGGCGGGCTGGCGGCGTGCCTTCATGTCCAGCAGGTACGAGGTCTTGTCCGCGAAGATCTTGTCGATCTCAGCCGCCGGCATCGGGTGATCGAGCGGGCAGTCGGGCTTGTTCACGTGGGCCACCGTGCCCGGCAGCAGCAGCCGGCCGTTGTCCCGTCCGCGCTCGATCATCCAGTCGAGAAAGACCTTCTGGTCCGGGAAGATGTTCGATTCGTCGCCGAAAATGTCGTTGAAGCCCCACAACTCGTCGTCCAGGAAGCACGGTGGCCCAGCGGTCGGGAAGACGAACGACGCTTCCAAATCCTGGATATAACGCAACGTCCGATCGAATTGTCGCTCACGCTTGGTTGCCCCCAACGCCTGCTTGGCCCGCTTGGGCAGGTCGTACACCATGGGAAACCAGATCGCCCCGGAGAATTGCAGCAGGTGCACATCCACGTGCCCGAGCTGCTGGAACGAGGTCAGGTCAGAGGGACGGGCATCGTTCTGGTTGAGCAGGACGGTCTCACCGTCGGAAAGCCACAACGATGAATCCCCGATCGGCCCGTCGGTCGGCGAGGTGAGCGACTGGATCATCACCTGCAACCCGTCCAGATCGACCACTTCGTCCGACACCGTCTTCACGAATGAGCGGAAGCCGAGCGCGCGCAGCTGATCTTCCAGCTCACTGGTGGCGTAAGCCGGCAATAGCACCGTGGATTTCTTGGAGATGTGTCGTGCGAGGTGTTCGGGATCGAAGTGATCGCGGTGCAGATGCGACACGAAAAGATAGTCGGCCTGGCCGATCTTGTCCCAATCGAGTTCGGAGTTATCCGGAAAGGGAAACCAGGATCCGAAGTACGCCGGGTTCACCCACGGGTCGGTCAGCACGCTGCCCGCCGCCGTCTCGATCAATACGCTGGCGTGACCCAGCCCGGTCACTTGCATCAACCTGCACTCCTCGCGCTCTGCTTGCCACGTTTGTTCTGGTCGTCGGGTCGCTCGGCGGGATCCGCGCCACCCACAGAATCCACAGAATGTTTCGCGGTGTCGATCGTGTCTTGCCGGCGGGCCGCCGAGACCAGGCTGAGCAGCCACAACACGATGATGTCGACAACGAAACCGATCAGGCCCAGCCATTGCACCCGGTTGAACACCACGACTTCGGTCACCAACAACTCTATGAGCACTGCTCGTTGCAGCCATTCGACGCCGGATTCTCGATGACCGGTACGTAGCCGAACTAGCCCGACGACCATCAGTGCAACACCCACCGCGCTCGGCAGCACCGTGTCGAACAGAGTCGGCAGGCCGGTCGCGCGGCCCGGTCGCGCATAGGCCAGCACGACGCCGAGCACGGTGTCGATGAGCATCAGTACGGCGGCAATGAGCAGCAAGGTGTCGCCGGAACGTCCGAGCAGGACCCGATCGACCGGTTGCGTGATCCGGTCTCGCAACTCCGTGAGCACGGTCTCGGGGCTGCGCTTGGACGGACGCTCGGCGAGCAGGCCTTCCCGTACCGCATCGGCGGCCTTGGCCAGTCCGGACGTCTCGTCCACCCCGTCGAGCAACCGCAGCGCGTAGTCGCGATGCGCCGCGTCGAGCTGGCCCAGGGCGAGATCGCTCAGCGCCGTGGACGCCAACGCCAGCCGCCGGCGGTCATCCAGCGGCCAGCGTTGCAGCACCTCGCGAACCGTCAGGTACAGCACGACGAACACCGCGTACATGATGGCCACGGCCGGCTTGAAGAAATAGTTGACGTCCTTGGTGAGGAACTTGCCGATCTCATCGATGAACAGCCCGAACCCGACGCCGCCCAGCAAGGCAGCGCGCACCCGGACGCGACTGCCCGGGAAGATCTCGACCAGCACGATCGCGACGCCCATGAGCAGGCCACCCCACAACACGTGGGCAACGTGCAGACCGCCACCGCCGACCTGCGGGTAGCCGGCAACCGCCAAGGAGGCTCGCACGACGAGGACGGTGGCCACCGCGCTGAACAGGAAGAGCTCGAAACGGGCCACCGCCTGGTGATCGCGCCATTCACCGGACTCCGCGCCGCTGCTCTGGAACCGGCTGCGAAACGCACCCCACGGATGCAGCGCGGCGGACGGGTGGTGGGACGGCTCAGCCACGTGGCGTCAGTGACTCCAGCGTGGCCAGCAAGTGCGGCAACAGCGCGGCCAGCGCATGCCCTCGATGACTGATCCGGTCCTTGTCCTGCGGGGCTAGTTCGGCGCTGGTCAGCGAATAACCGTCGGGCACGAAGATCGGGTCGTAACCGAAACCGTTCTCGCCCCGCCGTTCGCGGATGAGCCGGCCGGCCATCCGACCCTCTTCGACGACCCGCACCCCGCCCGGCCCCACCAACGCCGCGGCACAGACGAAGGCCGCGCCCAGCCGCTCGTCCGGCGTGTCCGCCAACTGCTCGATCAACAGGCGCACGTTGGCGTGATCGTCCTTCGCCAGCCCAGCCCACCGCGCCGACAGGACGCCCGGCATCCCGTTCAACGCGTCGACGGTCAGCCCGGAGTCATCGGCCACGGTCAGGATTCCGGTGTGTTCAAAGGCCTCGTCAGCCTTGATGAATGCGTTCTCGGCGAAGGTGGCCCCGGACTCGGGGACCTCGTCAAAGGGTGCGACGTCGTCCAGACCGAGCACCTCGACGTCGACCCGAGGCGCCAGGATCCGACGCAACTCGACCAACTTGTGCTGGTTGCGCGTCGCCAGCAATACCGAGGTGCTCATCCGCCGCTCAGCCGTGCAGCGCGCGCTGTTGGAGCGTGGCCAGCTCGGCACATCCGGCGACGGCAAGGTCGAGCAGCGCGTCCAACTCGTCGCGCCGGAACGGCACCCCCTCGGCGGTACCTTGGACCTCGACGAATTCCCCGCTGCCGGTGACGACGACGTTCATGTCGGTCTCGGCGCGGACGTCCTCTTCGTACATCAGATCCAACCGCGGCTCACCGTCGATCACGCCGACACTGACCGCCGAAACCGAGTTGACCAGCGGCGGCGTCTTGACGTTCTTGGCCAGTGATCCCCGCTTGTCGAGCCACGTGATCGCGTCGCTCAGCGCGACGTAGGCCCCGGTGATCGCCGCGGTCCGGGTTCCACCGTCGGCCTGCAGTACGTCGCAGTCGATGGCGATGGAGTTCTCGCCCAGCGCGCTGAGGTTCACGGCCGCCCGCAACGAACGCCCGATGAGCCGCGAGATCTCGTGGGTCCGGCCACCGATCTTGCCGCGCACGGCCTCCCGGTCGTTGCGGGTCAGGGTGGCGCGGGGCAGCATCGAATACTCCGCGGTGATCCAGCCCAATCCGCTGCCCCGACGCCAACGCGGTACGCCCTCGGTGACTGACGCCGCACACAACACCTTCGTGTCACCGAACTCGATCAGCGCCGATCCCTCGGCGTAGGCCTGCCAGTTGCGGGTGATGGTGATCGGACGGAGCTGGTCGGCCGCGCGGCCGTCTGGGCGGGTCATGGGTCCAGGGTATCGAGGCCGGATCCCACCGTCGGCCACCGCGCCCGGGTCAGTTGCTGACACCGTCAGTTGCTGACACCGGCGGCCAGTGGCTGTTACCCGCCGATCCTCGATGCCAGTGCGCTGTACGGGCCGTGTCAGCCTGGCCCGGCAACCTATCGATGAGAACACATCACGAAAGAGGTCTCACATGGAATTCGCCATCGAAGCCGAACAGCTCACCAAGCGGTTCGGCTCCACTCAGGCGCTTGCCGGCGTAAGCCTGCACGCCCGCCCCGGAACCCGCAACCGGCGCAACCTGCTGCCCGCCACCGGATCAGTCGGTTGCCGTCACGTACCTGGAGCGGGCCGAGGACAGCAATCTGCACGAGAGCCACTCTGCCATTGCGAGCCGACCAATTTTGGCCGACGGGCGCGATTCACGCCGACGGGCGCGATTCACGCCGACGGGCATCATGAACCGATGCGAAGCGACTCGATCCAGATCCACACCGGTCGGCAGCCGGTCGTCCGCGACCTCACCGACGACTGTGCCCGTTACGTCGCCGACGAAGCGGACGGCCTGCTGAATGTGTTCGTACCGCACGCCACCGCCGGCGTCGCCATTCTGGAGACGGGCGCCGGCAGCGACGACGACCTGCTCACCGCGTTAGACAGCCTGTTGCCGAGGCAGACCCGCTGGCAGCACGCGCACGGATCGCCGGGACACGGCCGCGACCATGTGCTGCCAGCGCTCATCGCCCCGTCCATCGTGGTGCCGGTGCTGGGCGGCCGCCTGCAATTGGGCACCTGGCAATCGATCTGCCTGGTCGACACGAACGGCGACAACCCGGATCGCACGGTGCGACTCAGCTTTCTCAGCTGAGCGGCACACCGACGTTGATGACGTCCGCCCCGAGAAAGCGTCGGGCCAACCGGGCGAACGGCTCCGCCGGCCCGGTCGCGGAGAAGTCATGCACCGGCAGGCGATCCCCCGGGTCGGCCTGCAGGTCGTGCTGGGTGAGCGTGCGGTACACATCCAGGGCGGTCTCGTCGGCACTGGACACCAGCGTCACGTCCGCGCCGAGCACGATCGACAACAAGCCGGCCAGCATTGGGTAATGCGTACAGCCCAGCACCAATGTGTCGATCCCGGCCGCGCCCAGCGGGGACAGGTACGACTCGGCCAGGCCCAGCAGTTGCCGGCCACTGGTCACACCGCGTTCGACGAATTCAGCGAACCGCGGGCAGGGCGCGGCGAAGACCTGCACCTCGGAGGCTGCGGTGAACAGATCCTGATACGCCCCAGACGTAATGGTCGCGATGGTGCCGATGACGCCGACCCGCTGATTCCTGGTTGCCGCCACCGCGCGCCGGACGGCCGGCCGGATGACCTCGACCACCGGAATGTCGTAACGCTCGCGCGCATCGGCCAGACAGGCTGCCGACGCGGTGTTGCAGGCGATGACGAGCATCTTCACACCCGAGGCCACCAGCGAATCCATGACCGCCAGCGCGTGCCGCCGCACCTCGGCAATCGGGCGCGGGCCGTACGGCGAATTCGCCGTGTCACCGATATAGCGCAGCGACTCGTGGGGTAGCTGATCCAGGATGGCCCGAGCGACGGTCAGCCCGCCCACGCCGGAATCGAAGACGCCGATCGGAGCCTCAGACGATCGAACGTTCGCAGCCACGACGCCAAGCGTAGTGGCGGGCGCCGGGGCGGGATCGAGCCGCGCGGCGCCGGGGCGGGATGCAAAACCGCGCGGCGCTGGGGCGGGATGCAAACCGCGCGCCGCCGGGGCCGGGATCAAGCCACGCGACGGCGGTGCAAGACGGCGGCAGTCAGGACGCCCACCACGAAGCCGGTCAGATGGCCGCCCCAGAACACATCGCTGTCGGCGGAGCTGGGCAGCAGGCCGGCAAACAATCCGGAGAACACCGCCCCGGCGCCGACCGCCGCGGCAATCCATCTGATGTTGCGGGAGAACCACGCTCGGGCCAGCACGTAGCCGAACCAGCCGAAGATCACGCCGCTCGCCCCGACGATGTCGGAGTGGGCCGGCCCCAGCCCCCAGTCGATGAAGCCGGCCAGCACGATGACCGAAATGGTGACCGCCAAGAACTGCCGTGTGCCGCTGAGCAGGATCAGCCAGCCGAACACCGCCAGCGGAACGGAGTTGGCCGCCAGATGCTGGGCGTTCACGTGTAGGAACGGCGACAGCACGACGCCGTACAGGCCGTCGATTTCGCGCGGCTTGATGCCGAACCGGAGCAGCCGATGGTCGACGAGGGCGTTGATGCCGACGACGGACCACAGCAGCGCCAGGATGACCAGAACCCAGAACAGCGAGCCCCCGGCCGTCCCCGGACGCATCGCGGGACGAATGCTGGTGTTGGCCAGCTCTACCCGGCGCAGCTGCTTGCGAGCCTGCCGGGACGGGCGCGCGGGCTTCGATTGGGGCGACTCGGGCACGGGAAGGGTCACGCCCACACGGTACCGACGGACGGACCTACGCCCAGAGCTGGTGTTCCAACCGTTCGGCGGCCTGCTGCAGCGAACCCGAGTAGGCGCCGGTCGACAGGTACTTCCAGCCACCGTCGCACACGATGAAGACGACGTCGGCTCGCTCGCCCGCCTTCAACGCCTTGTCGGCCACCCCGAGCGCGGCGTGCAGGATCGCACCGCTGGAGATGCCGGCAAAAATGCCTTCCTGTTCGACGAGGTCCCGGGTCCGGCGCAGCGCGTCGTAAGAGGTCACCGAGAAGCGACTGGTCAGCACCGTGTCGTCGTAGAGCTCCGGGACGAAGCCCTCGTCGATGTTGCGCAGGCCGTACACAAGCTCGCCGTAGCGGGGCTCGGCGGCCACAATCTGGATGCCGGGCACCTTCTCGCGCAGGAACCGGCCGGCGCCCATCAGCGTCCCGGTCGTGCCCAATCCAGCTACGAAATGCGTGATGTCCGGCATGTCGGCCAGCACTTCCGGGCCGGTGCCGTCGTAATGCGCCTGCGCGTTGGCCGGATTGCCGTACTGGTACAGCATCACCCAGTCGGGATTCTCGGCGGCAAGTTGCTTGGCCAGCGCGACCGCCTGATTGGAACCACCGGCCGCGGGTGACGAGATGATGCGTGCGCCGAACATCTCCAGCAGCTGGCGCCGTTCCTCGGACGTGTTCTCGGGCATCACGCACACCAGCCCGTACCCGCGCAGCTTGGCCACCATCGCCAGCGAGATTCCGGTGTTGCCCGAGGTCGGCTCGAGGATGGTGCAGCCCGGGGTCAACCGGCCGTCTGCCTCGGCCGCATTGATCATCGACAGGGCGGCGCGGTCCTTGATCGAACCGGTGGGGTTGCGATCCTCGAGCTTGGCCCAGAGCCGGACGGCCGGGCCGGCATCAGTCGCCAGCCAGCGCGGCGACAGTCGGGGCAGCCCCACCAGCGGGGTGCCACCGAGTGCATCGACCAGGGAATCGTAACGAGTCATCGACGTGTGCTGCCGACCGCGATGTCAGCGACCGTCAGCAGCTGCCGCCCGCGACCGCGGGCAGGATCGTGACCGAGTCACCGTCGGCCAGCTTGGTATCGAGCGAACCCGTGAAGCGGACATCCTCGTCGTTGACGTAGACGTTCACGAACCGGTGCAGCGAGCCGTCCTCGGTGACCAGCCGGCCCTTGAGGCCACTGTGTCGGCTTTCCAGGTCATCCAGCAACGCGCTCAGGTTGGCGCCGTCACCGGGCACGGTCTTCGCGCCGTCGGTGTAGGTACGCAGGATGGTGGGGATCTTGACCTCTACGGCCATCGCTAGTTACTCCTTCTGGTGCGGTGCTGGCAGGTGCTGGCAGGTGCCGGCAGCTGCGGTACGGGGCGTACTGAGGCTTACTGAGTGCGGCCAATCAGCTCGAACGATTGCGCGAGCCGGAATAGTCCTGGACTAGCCACAGTCTGGCCGCAGCTCGCTCGGGAAGTCGGCGACGTTTCTACTCCAGGCTCGCGAGCACCTCGACCGGTTCCTCGGTCACGACCGAGTCGACGATCCGGAACGAGCGGAACTCGACCGATTCCGGTTCCCGGGTCGACACCAGAACGTAGTGGGCGTTCGGCTCGGATGCGAGGTTTATGTCGGTCCGGGACGGGTACGCCTCGGTCGCGGTGTGCGAGTGATAGACGACCACCGGCTCCTCGTCGTTGGCATCCATCTGCTTGTACAGCTGCAACAAGTCAGCCGAGTCGAACTCGTAGAACGTCGGCGAGCGGGCCGCGTTGAGCATTTCGATCAGCCGCAGCGGACGATCGGAGCCGACCGGGCCGGCCACCACGCCGCAGGCTTCATCGGGATGGTCGCGGCGGGCGTGGGCGACGATGGCGTCGTAAGTCGCGGTGGACAGGGTCAACACAATGAGTCAGCGTATCGGCCGCCGTGCACGCAGACTCGCTCAGGCCAGCTCTTACCGGCACGGCGAGCTCATATCGGCTAGTGCATCAGGTGTTCGATGAACATGTCCTGCACCGCCGTGAGCCAGTGATAGACCTGGGCCGGCTGGCTTTCGGCCAGCTCCGTCTCCTCGGTCACGCCCAGGCGCGTCCCGAGGGCCAGCCGCAGATCGTTCAGGACCGCGATCCACCGTTCGCCGCCTTCGGGATCCAATTCGATCTTTGCGCTGCCGGACGTCACCTCCTCGCGGCACAGCTTCAGCCGGGTGCGGCGTTGGTCGCGCAGGCCAGCGGCCACGAGCTCCCGGTATTCGGCCGAGGCCGCTTCGTCGTCGGAGTAGCCGTCGGGATAGAGCCGCTGGGTTACGGGGTCGTCGCGGTAGTCGTCCTCGTCCTCGGCCTCGATGAGCGCCAGGAAGTCGTCGAACAGGACGGTCAGCAGCGCCGACTCGCTGCCCTGCATCGAGACGCGCAGCGTGTCTGCGCTTCCCCGAATCTTCACGAATCCCCGCTCCCCCGAAGCCTCACGAGTCCCGTTGGATGGTGGCCCACAACCCGTAGCCGTGCAGGGTGGCCGTGTCGCCTTCCATCCGCTCCCGCGGCCCGGACGAGACAACGGCCCGGCCCTTCTGATGGACGTCCATCATCAGCTCGGTGGCTTTCTCTTTCGAGTACCCGAACACCTTCATGAACACGTGCGTGACGTAGTTCATCAGGTTGATCGGGTCGTTCCACACGATGGTCACCCACGGGCGGTCCGGATCGTGCTGCTCATCCGTTTCGGTGTCTTCCGCCGGCCGTACCGCCGGCTGGAGCGTCGGAGTGGACATAGCTCCATGGTGGCACGATCGACTGGTGCCTGAATCAACTGATCACCCTGTACCCGGTCCACCGCGTGCGGTAAACGCTGACCAGCGTTCGCTCGGTCTGTTCACCGACCGGTACGAACTGACCATGCTCGACGCGGCGATCGCCGACGGGACCGCGAACCGGCACTGCACGTTCGAGGTGTTCGCCCGGCGGCTGCCCAACGGTCGGCGCTACGGCGTGGTCGCCGGCACGGCCCGGTTCGTCCAGGCCCTGGCGTCCTTCGGCTTCGACGCCGCCGAGCTCAGCGAGCTGGTCGGCTCCGGCGTGATCCGGCCGGCCACCGCCGACTACCTCAGCAATTACCGGTTCACCGGCGACATCAGCGGCTACGCCGAAGGCGAACCGTGGTTCCCGCAATCGCCCGTGCTGACCGTGTCCGGCACCTTCGCCGAGACGGTGCTGCTGGAAACGCTCGCCTTGTCGATCCTGAACCACGACTGCGCCGTGGCCGCGGCCGCCGCGCGGATGGTGATCGCGGCCGGCGACCGTCCGATCATCGAGATGGGCTCCCGGCGAACGCATGAACAGGCCGCGCCCGCCGCCGCCCGAGCGGCCTACCTGGCCGGCTTCGCCTCGACCTCGAACTTGGCCGCGGGCGCCTGGTATGAGGTACCGACCGCCGGCACCGCCGCCCACGCCTTCACCCTGCTGTACGACACCGAGGCCGCCGCGTTCGCCGCGCAGCTCGCAACCGGCGGCGTGGGTACGACCCTGCTGGTCGACACCTACGACATCAGCGCCGGCATCGACACGGCAATTCGGGTGGCCGGGCCCGAGCTGGGCGCCATCCGGATCGACTCCGGCGACCTCGGCGTCCTGGCGCACCGCTCTCGGGCCCAGCTGGACGCGCTCGGTGCGACCAAGACCCGGATCGTGGTCAGCGGCGACCTCGATGAGTACGCCATGGCCGGTCTGGCCGCCGCGCCCGTCGATGCCTACGGTGCCGGTACCGCGGTTGTGGTCGGCTCGGGGGCGCCGACCGCGGGCCTGATCTACAAGCTCGTCGAGGTCGAGGGACGGGCCGTGGCCAAGCGCAGCGAGAACAAGGTCGGTGTCGGCGGCGCCAAGTTCGCCTACCGCCGGCATCGTGATTCCGGGACGGCGACGGCGGAGGTCGTGGGCCTGTCGCGGGATCGGGATGCGCTCACGTTGGCGCCCACCGATCGGCTACTCACCGTCGACTATGTTCGCGACGGCGTGCTGCTGCCGCTCCCGGGCTTGACTGAGTCTCGCGCCCGGCATCGCGCGGCCATGACCGCCCTGCCCTGGCAAGCCCTCGCCCTGTCCGCCGGCGATCCCGGGCTACCGGTTGTGCTGCCGGAAACGCACTGACGGGTCAGCCCCGCCGGCGCGGTCAGCGGGCCGGTAGCAGCGCGTCGGTCTGGTCGGCGCGGTCGGCGGCATCGATCTCGTTGCGCGAGATGCCGAGGATGAACAGCACCGAATCCAGGAACGGCTGGTTGATGGCCACTTCGGCGCTCTCCCGCAGCACCCCCTTGGCGTTGAACGCGACGCCCAGCCCGGCCAGCCGCAGCATGTCGATGTCGTTGGCGCCGTCCCCGATGGCGACCGTCTGGCTCATGGGGACGCCGCGCTCGGCCGCAAACCGGCGCAGCGCGCTCGCCTTGCCAGCGCGGTCGATGACGGTCCCAAGCACCCGGCCGGTCACCACATCATCCACGATCTCCAGCTCGTTGGCCGCCGAGAAATCCAGATCCAGCTCGGCGACGAACCGGTCGGTCAAGACCGTGAAGCCGCCAGATACCACTCCGACCGAGTAACCCAGCCGCTTGAGCGTCCGGACCAGGGTCCGGGCGCC
Organism: Frankiales bacterium; assembly: GCA_025966315.1. GTDB lineage: Bacteria > Actinomycetota > Actinomycetes > Mycobacteriales > Jatrophihabitantaceae > Jatrophihabitans_A. The sequence goes on from JAOPUZ010000030.1 coordinate 11,933, forward strand.
CGGCGTCAGGCGGAGCGCATCGCGGACCTCGATGACCCGCTGCACCGGCAAGCCCGCCAGCAGGCTGACCCGCGCGGTCAACGACTCGGTGAAGTCCAGTTCGCCGGCCATCGCCGACTTCGTGATCTGCTCGACCTCGGCCTGGACCCCGGCAAGCTTGGCCAGCTCGTCGATTCCCTCGCCCTGAACCAGGGTCGAGTCGACGTCCAGTACGACGAGCCGCTTGGCGCGGCGGGCCAGGCCGGCCCGTTCCACGGCGATATCCAGACCGGTCTCGGTCGCAGCCCGTACCAGAGCGCCGCGCAGTTCGGCCTCGTCGGCGTTGGCCACGATCATGTCCAGGCTGGACACGGGGTAGCGCGACAACTGGGTGACCGACTCGATGTTCCCGCCCACGTCGGCGATCTGCTGGGTGATGGTGGCGATGGCACCCGGCCGCAACGGAGTGCCGAGCACGATCACGTGCACCCGCTCACCTGACTGCTCGTCGCGGTCCGGCAGCACCATGGGGGCCTCGACGACCACTACTTCGTGATCCATGCCGAGCGCGCTGCAGGTCGAGCCGATCGAACGACGCAGCGATGACGGGTCACCGCGCAGGTTCAGCTCGACCCCGATGATCAGCCGCTGCCGGATGACGACTTGTTCGAGATCGAGCACGTCGACGTCGTGGGCGGCCAGGGCTGCGAACAGTGCTGCGGTCACTCCGAGACGATCTCGTCCCGAGATGGTGACCAGCACGCTGATTGGGGTCATGGTGAAAGCCAGTCGAACACATCCTCACAGGTTTTACATGTGAAGCCGGTGAACTTCTGGGTAATCGATACCTAGAGTCCCGGATCCGTATCCCGCTGACCTTGGCGCTCGCCGTCCCCGCCGACCGTCGCCGCGCCGACGGCCTCGACCATGCGGTGTTTCTTGTCGCCGTGGGCTTCGCGTTCCAGACGTTCGATGAGGTGTGGGTAGTGCGCCTCGAAGGCTGGGCGCTCGGACCGGATCCGCGGCATCGAGGTGAAGTTGTGTCGCGGCGGCGGGCAGGAGGTAGCCCATTCCAGGGAGTTGCCGTGACCCCACGGGTCATCGGCGGTCGCGACCTCGCCGAAGCGGTACGAGTGATAGATGTTGTACAGGAACGGCAGCATTGAGGCGCCGAGCAGGAACGAACCCAGCGTCGAGATGGTGTTCAGCGTGGTGAACCCGTCGGTGGGCAGGTAGTCGGCATAGCGGCGCGGCATGCCCTCGTTGCCAAGCCAGTGCTGGACCAGGAACGTGGCGTGAAAGCCGAAGAACGTCAGCCAGAAGTGCAACTTGCCCAGTCGCTCGTCCATGTAGCGGCCGGTGAACTTCGGGAACCAGAAGTAGATGCCGGCGTAGGCGGCGAACACGATGGTGCCGAACAGCACGTAGTGGAAGTGGGCCACCACGAAGTAGCTGTCCGAAACGTGGAAGTCGATGGGCGGGGACGCGAGCACGACACCGGTCAGACCGCCGAACAGGAAGGTGACCAGGAAGCCGACCGAGAACAGCATCGGGGTTTCGAAGGTGATCGAGCCCTTCCACATGGTGCCGATCCAGTTGAAGAACTTCAGTCCGGTCGGCACGGCGATCAAGAAGGTCATGAACGAGAAGAACGGCAGCAGCACGGCGCCGGTGGCGAACATGTGGTGCGCCCACACCGTCAGTGACAGCCCAGTTATCGACAGGGTGGCCAGGACCATTCCCTTGTAACCAAACAGCGGTTTACGGCTGAAGACGGGAATCACCTCGGTGACGATTCCGAAGAACGGCAGCGCCAGGATGTACACCTCGGGGTGGCCAAAGAACCAGAACAGGTGCTGCCACAAAATGGCGCCCCCGTTGCTGGGTTCGTACACCTGCGCGCCGAGGTGGCGGTCGATCCAGAGCACGAGCAGCGCCGCGGTCAGGATGGGGAAGGCGAGCAACATGAGCACTGCGGTGGCCAGAATGTTCCAGGTGAAGATCGGCAGTCGAAATATCGTCATTCCGGGGGCGCGGAGGCAGAGAATGGTGGTGATCATGTTGACGCCACCGAGGATGGTGCCTAGGCCCGAGATGGCCAGGCCGATGATCCAGAAATCGGAGCCGACGCCGGGTGAGTGCTGGAAGGTGCTGAGTGGCGTGTACGCCGTCCAGCCGAAGTCAGCCGCGCCCTCGGGAGTAGCGGCACCGAGAACAACGAGTAGAGACCCGAAGAGATACAGCCAATACGAGAACGCGTTGAGCCGCGGGAAGGCGACGTCCGGCGAGCCGATCTGCAATGGGACAACCAGATTCGCGAAGGCGAAAACGAGCGGCGTAGCGAAGAGCAGCAGCATGATTGTGCCGTGCATGGTGAACAGCTGGTTGTATTGCTCGGGGCTGAGGAACTGCAGTCCGGGCCGGGCCAACTCGGCGCGCATCACCAGGGCTAGTAGGCCGCCGATCATGAAGAACGAGAACGACGTGACTAGGTACATGCGACCGATCAGCTTATGGTCGGTCGTATGGAGGATCTGTAGTAACAGCAACCCCTTCTGCCGCGGCTCAGCCGGGAAGGGCCTGGAGACGATGATCTCTGGTGTGGGGAGCTCGAATTTCGACTCTAGGGTCATGGTTACCTCGACGCAGCAAGCGGGCGCGATGTTGCTGGCGCTGGAGCCTCAGCGCGATTTGCTCGATCTCACGGATGAACCGTTGGCTGAGCGTACGGCCCGAGTGACGGAGAAGCAATGCGCGGCTTCGGGGATTGAGCTGGTCACTAGCGTGACAGATCGGCCGTCCGCAGCGACCGCCGGCAAGATTGAAGGCGCTCGTCTGGATCCCTAGTCGGCACGGACGAGTCGAGCTAGTCTGTCGCCGGTTCAACCGTGAGCCACCAGCCAGCCGGGTAAGGATTGACACCATGACGACGAAGAAGGTCCCGCAAGCATCACGTCATTCGGTCGCTCCCAGCAACGGGCGTGGCGACGAGACTCTGAAAAGCGCGGCCGAAGCGACACCATTCGCGACCAGTGGGGATTCGCCCCTGGATGGTCCCCCACAGCGAACACCGCTGGTGGCGGAGGCGGTTACGGGTGAGTCCTATGATGACGACTTACTAGAAAACGAAGTGACTCCTCCGAAGGACTAGTCGTTGGCTGCCGCCGGTGGTGGGTCATCCGCTCATGTCTAGTGACACCGATGTCGCCTCCACGATCGGATGTCCGCTGTCGGACATGGCGGCTTCGATCTGTTGAATGTGGGACCTGAACCCTGCGATGTCTGGGGTCTGACCTGCAGCCAAGGATGTGGCTATCGTTTTCGCGTTATTGGACGCGCTCGCGAATAGCGTCCTGAGAGACGTGCACGCGGCGCTCGAATCAGGGATGCCGGTTGCGGCGGTGCGCAACTCGGACTGTATGAAGGTGCTGGCGCGACGGGCGGTCATGCTGGGCCCGCTGGCGCGTGCACCGGCGTCGAGCAGGTTTTGCGTGACTGACCGCTCGATGTAGGTACGAAACGCCCCGAAGGCGCGAGCGGCGTGCCCAACTGGGCCCTCCGCTGCGGAGGATTCGGCTGGGAAGCAAGCGGCCGTAGTCGGAGGCGACGCAGCTGACTCTGAACCCGTTTCAGGTTCGGTTGAAGGTTGTAATACTCGGTAGGTCGAATCGGTATCGCTTGGTCCGCTGGCGTAGGGACCGTGGACAGCCGTTGCATCGTCGTTCGACAAACATCCTGTCAAGAGAAGCATGCTGGCGGCGACGCAACCGGTGACCTGAGCCAGCGCGGCGGCGCGACCGCCGAACGGCAAGGTGGATGACATCAGCATTCATACCCATCGTGATACTCGCGGCGCACCTCGCGGCTGAGGACTGCGGAAACCCGTCGAGCTATGGAGACGCTGCCGCCCCAAGCCGGCAGCTAGTGTTGACAGTTAGGCGCTCAGCGCGACGATTTCCCGTAACCCAAGCAGGTGGCTGACCGTTGCTCGGGTGGCGGGAGACGGATCAAGACCCAGCTCGCGCCGTAGGACTGCGCACGCGCGGTGATACTGCCTCAGCGCCTCGGAAGGATTGTGTTCGGCTAAGTGGACACTGATGACCCGGCGGTGAGCACTCTCACGCAATGGTTCCGCCGAGACAGCCGCAAGCCCGGCGCGCAGGGCGAGTTCGTAATCACCTTCCTGCTCGGCCCTCTCGCACAAAGACTCCAGACGATGCAGTCGAAGCTGACGAAACTGCTCTCGTTCAATCACAACCCAATCGTCGTCCCAGTCAGCCAATAGATCGCAGACCAGAGTGGCCACATCTAATTCGGCGACGCGGTTCGCATCTTGTGCCATGCGGAGATCGACGTCGACATCCTCGGCTAACGCCAGCCGACCGCCTTCGACGTCGAGTAGACGATCGCCGTGCGGGGCAGGCAATCGCCAGAGCACTGACCTGAGCCGTGCCGCAGCTTGTCGCGCCTCGACGTCGCCCCAGAGCGCACCGAGGACGACCGTGCGGGGTACCGGCCGGCGCTGGAGGGCCAGGTAAGCAAGCAGACGCTGCGCCGGAAGGGGAACGTGAATCGAAGTGGACCCGCTGCGGAGGTCGAAGCCCGCAATGAGCCGGATAGTTGTGCGAGAAGTCGTTGGGTGGGCCATTGCGAGGATGTCCATCTGCCTCTGCCAACAATCGCCCTATTTCTGGAGCGCCGCCGACCAGTCAAGTATCACCGACAAAGTCGAGTCGTGCTGCCTACGGACGGGGGGCAACGTTCAGTCGCGTACAGGTCATGCAGCCATCAGAGGAGAACTATGTATCGCCACGTGAAGAACCTGCAATTCGCGGTAAAAGTTGACAAGCCGGACGCCCTTTATGCCATGAAGGTGCAGGAGCTGATAGGTGGTCAGTTCGGTGAAATGACCGTCATGATGCAGTACCTGTTTCAGGGCTGGAATTGCCGCATCCCAGGCAAATATAAGGACATGATCATGGACATCGGGACCGAGGAGATCGGTCACGTCGAAATGCTCAGCACCTTGGTTGCACGCCTGCTCGAAGGGGCACCTTCGGAGACAACTGAGAAGGCGGCGGCGGCCAATCCAGTCCTTGCCGCCGTCCTTGGCGGAATGAACCCGCAGCACGCAATCGTGTCCGGCGGTGGGGCGCTTCCAACCAACAGTCAGGGCATCCCGTGGAACGCGGGCTACATCGTGGCCAGTGGGAATCTGCTGACTGACTTCAGGTCCAACGCCCACGCTGAAGGCCAGGGTCGCTTGCAGACCAGCCGGCTATACAACATGACCGATGACCCCGGCATCAAGGCCACGCTTGGGTACAACCTGGCGCGGGACACCTGGCATCAGCAGCAATGGCTGTTGGGCATCCAGCAATTGCAGGATGACGGCTACGCCGACATCATTGAGCACTCGAACTTCGAGAACGAAGACAAAGTCCAGGATCACACCTACTGGGCGTTCGATGCCGACAGCGAAGCCGGGGCCGGCCGCTGGGCTCACGGCAGCACTCTTGTCGATGAGCAAGAGATCATTTTCCTGGCTGAACCGGTGGCCAGCGACGACATCGGTCTGCTACCAGCGCCCGATCCGCGGCTGTTCGCGACCTATGACGGCAGCCAGGGGAAAGGTAAGCCAGGAACGGGCGGCGCTGCTCATGCACAGGGTGTGGCTAATGTTGTGAATAAAGTCAAAGGCGCCTTCGAGTCGTGAGTCCTCCGCTTGGCGGCAACCGTGCCGCGGGACTAACTCCAGCACGGTTGCCCCGAGCCGGGTTAACCCACGCCCAGCTGAAGTATGCTCGGGTGGGCAAGAAGCGTCCGATCCGCACGAGCGCAGAGCGAGAAACCGCCCGGCGCAGGACCGAGAACCGCATGACGAACGAGTCACTGGTCGAGAACGAGTTGCTGCGCGAGCTCGCTGATGTCTTCGTAGACCTCGAGCCGCATATCAGGAAGCCGGTCGCTGACAACGACGTCCTGCAGTTTATCTGCAATCAAGCCGTCAAAGTCGTCCCCGCTGCTGTGGCGGCCGGAGTGACCTGCGGCCGCGGCGGGAGATTCGCGACTGTCGCGGCCACCGGAGATTTACCTGAACGCGTCGATGCCATCCAGTACGAGCTGGGATCGGGACCTTCCGTAGACGCCGTCGTGCAGCAAACAGTATTCAACGTTGCGGACCTCTCTACCGAGGGCCGCTGGCCCGAATTCGGCCGGCGCGCCGTTACCGAAACCGGTGTTGTCAGCATGCTGTCGTTCCGTATGTATTTGGAGGATACGTCTGGGTTGTTGGCGGGGCTCAATCTTTACTCGCCCGTTGCGAAGGCCTTCGACGACAAAGACCAGCTGATCGGTCTGCTTCTCTCAACCCATGGCGCTTTGGCCCTCACTAGTGCCGAACATGCTGAGACAATCGAGCAGCTTCGCGCAGCTGTCAGGTCAAACCGCCGGATCGGCGCTGCTTGCGGGATCTTGATGGCTAACCACAAGGTGACCGAACAGCAAGCATTTGATCTGCTGCGAATAGCCAGTCAGCACACCCATCGCAAGCTGTATGACATCGCCATAGACGTCGTGGAAACGGGCCAACTCGAACTTCCTGATGGGCCTGTGCGGCACCGCCCGCCACACTGACGTGGTGGCTACTCGCTGGCGCTCTTCGATCCGGATCGGATTGCGTCTAGGCTCCGGCGCTGAGATGCCAGCGCCGGAGCCGCCTGGTTGGCGTTAACTTGTGACGCGTCAGTCCGACGGTTCCGTACGCCGCTCAGCCATCGCGGTAAGGCGAGCCAGCGCCTCCTTGTTCCGGCGGCCCAACGCCGCTTCGCTGAGCGGATTGTTAGACCACTTGCCGGGACCGGCGATCGGCGTCTCGGTCATCGTGACCCGAGTGTCATCGCCCATGGCCTCGAGCTCGATGATCACCCGGGCCTCCCCCATCGGTCGACCTTTCGCGTTAAGCACCAATCTGCGACCGGGTTCGCACTCTTCCACCACGGTTTCGTCACGCGTCACCATCGGCCATACGCCTGCTGCGTGGTGCAGCTTTGCGCCAACTGCCGGCCAGCCCGCTTCTACGGCGCGCATGTGCGAGGTGCCCACTACCCAGTTACTGTAAGACCAACCATCCGCCAACACCGCGAACACTGCATCTGCCGGGGCATGAATTGAGGCCGATACTGTCGCCATGGCGCTGCCTACTTCGCTTCCGCACTGCGAAGAAGTTCCGCGTGCCAGGCAGATCCAAGTTCCCATTCTCGGTCGGCTAGTTCGCGATATGTTGCTACGGCCTCGGGCGTCGCCGGAAGGTCAGCCTTGATTAGTGCTAGCCGCGCCTCGGTGGCCGCGGTGTACTGCTCGGTGAGGGCAGTGAATTCTTCGTCGGTCATTGATCGTCCTCCAATGGTGTGGGCCGCTCGAAGACCCTCGCGGCGTAGGGGATCTAACTCGGAACGTCGAGCTTGCGGCACCATCCTCTTCGGTCTCCAACAACTGGACAGTCGCACTCAGACGGTGCGCTGACCACCAAGCAAGGAGTTTCGTTTCGCCAGTCATCCGTATCCATCGGCGGCTCCTTGAACGCCTAGCCGCTAACCGCCAACGCGGAGCAGGCACGAGTCCGCCTAGAAGTCCTCAGGCCCAAAATACTCGACCGGGATTTCATTATTTAGGTGGCGGAACCTCGTCGCTTCCACCGCGTTCCACCACATCATTACGGCTAGCGTGGCTACCAGGAACAACACGACCACGACAAGCAGGCCGACCGCGACGTACGCGTTCATCCGTCAGTCCTTCACATGCACCGGCCAACCAGGCTCAAGGCCAAACCATGCTGGACGCGGAACTAAGGATCCATACAGCGGAGGCGGTCGTCAAGTTGAAGGGCTGAGGCTCAATCCCAGCTACGCGCGCCCAAACCCCGCGGCGCCAGCGTCGGTTCAGTGTCAGCCTGTGCCTCCGCGACCTACGACGACGTTTCAGGGCGGGAAGGACCCGACTCCGGTGAGCAACTAACACCCTTGGCGGCGCTCATGGATGTAGATGCCTCGGATGCCCATTTAACCGAGATCGTCCCGTACAGGTTCGGCGTCGCACGCGCGCGATGAGGCGTCCGCGCGCGGAGATGCTGAGGCGAATGCGCGAGATCATGTTGCTGACGCCCGGTACATCGCAGCTGATCAACGGATGGAGCCGCTGAACGCCGGGACTTTGTCGCTCGGGGTCGGGGTCGAGTTGGTTGGTGAGTTGACCGTGTTGGGTTCAGCCGAAGGTGGTGGTGCGGGCGGCCCGCTGCCGGTAGGTAAAACTTTGGCCCCTCGGCATGCACCCTGAGTTACCTGCGACGCTGTGGCGGGAGCGAGGTTGTTCCTTATCCGGTAACGCCGAACTCGCCGCGATCGCGTGGGCTTATTCGCAGGCGGTACCGTCGCGATCGCCATCCAGGCCGACGCGATAGCCGGGATCGCCCCGCTGCAGCGGCGCCTTTCCCGCCGTACGGACGGCGGCGCAGTTCGGGTAATACAGCGGAGGCGACGAATCACGTGTTGATGGTGTTGGTGTCTGGTTCGCCGCCGTCACGGTTGCCGAAGACGCTGTTGACGGTACGTTCACGTTCGACGTTGCGGATTGGCCCGACGCCGGCGCGGCCGCCGGACGGCCGGCCTCAGCCGGGGCGCGTTGCTGCGGGCAGGCCTGCAGGATCCGGGCGATGGCGTCGTGCTCGGCGCTGGTCATCCACAGCCCGTAACGGGCTTTCACCGCGACCTGTCGCGCAACGTAGGCGCACCGGTAAGTCTTGCTCGGCGGCAACCACGACGCCGCGTCAGCATCGCCCTTGGCCTGGTTGGTGAGCCCGTCGACGGCGAGCAGGTTCAGCGGATCGTTGGCCAGCGCCACCCGCATCACCGCCGACCAGGACTGCGCGCCGGTCTGCCACGCATCACCCAGCGCCACCACATGATCGATTTGCACCGCATCCGAACTCACCGCACCACGCACGAAGCTGATCACCTTGCCCGTATACGGATCGTGCAACGCACCGGCCTGCACGGCGCAGTTCTTGATCACCGCCCCCGTGAGGTCGCGGGTCAGGATGTCGTTGCGGGTGTCGCAGCCGTTATGCCCGCCCGGCGAAAGATTGTCATCAGTCCAGGCCGACCCGAACTCGCTCCGGGCATAACCGGTCATCGGCGCCCGCCCCGTCACCGCGACCGTAGCCAACAACGCAATCGCCGACACCGCTGACGCTTGCTCACCGTCAACCGGCGCCGCCGAGATCCCACCCGCCACCACCGACGCCGCACCCGAGACCCCCGGAGTTCGCTCGGCCACGCCACCCGCTGACCCGTCCCCGACCCGGCAGGCGGTCACCGACACCAGCAACAACAGCGCACAACCCAGCCGTCGAACCAAGCACAGGCCCGGCATCACCCATGTGCCGCGAACGGCAGCGCGAACGGCAGCGCGACGACAGAACGACTCAGCGACAGAAACCTGGGGGCCGCCGCCGACCGGGTCAGCCATTCGCGAGGGCACAAGGGCGCATCTTATGGGCATCACGAGACAACGGTGGCCGAAGGATGATCCCGCCTTCGACGGCGTATCGCTTCAGCAACTCACCGCACATGGCCGAACCACATGAGCTCCCAGATCCCGGGGTCGGCGACCTTCTCCACCGACTGCCCGTCGACGAAGTGTTCGAGTTCCACCTGACCGGTGAACCGCAGGTACGCGCCGTCGAACCGGGCCACCTTGGCCAGCAGGTGTTTTGCCCCCGTGATTCGCTCGATCATCCGCTGGTCGACAATGGTCGACTGCCGCTGGTAGCGGATGACATAGCGGTCCGCACCGTCTTCGTACTCGTAGGTGACGACCTGCGCGAACGGCTTGCCGCTGTGCTCGTCGACCTGCTCGCCCTCCAGACAGAACCGCATCCGGGCGGGGTCGTCGGCGATGACTGCGCCGTCCTTAGCGAGCATGAAGATCGGGATCTCGGTGCTGCCGTAGTTCGCTTCGGCCGTGATGTAACTCGACACGATCGAGTACTCCCCGGCCTGGGCACGGCCCCAGTACCAGTGGTTGATGAGCTTGGTCATGGCCACGTCCCCCCAGTTGTGATCGTGGTAGCCCACTCCCTTCAGGGTCTCCTGAACACCGTCCAGGACGAGATCAACCACGACACTCCCCTGCGGCACGGACGGCAGCCACGCGAAAAAATGCTCGTCCTGCTCACCGAAGTACATGTAGCCCGTGCCGGGGCGCCACGGCGGTACTTGCCCGACAAGGTCGATATCCAGCCGCAGCGGGCCCTCCTCGACGTGGATGCGGTACTTCAAATGTTCACCCCACTCGACGTTGCGGAAGGTGTTCGGGCCGATGGTGACGTCACATCGGTCGGTGGCCGCGTGAAAGGCGTCCGCGTCGGCCTTGGGCTCCCATTGGTGGTGGGAGCCATCCGGGCGATCGAGCTCGACCGACACGTACGGAGCCAGGCCCTTGCCTACGCCCTCGATAAACGGCTTCGTGTAAAACGCGACGACCAGGGAGCTGCCGTCGTCGAGGTGTGTGTCGAAGTACCACCATTCGTAGGTGTCCTTCTCACCCGTGGTGCGCATCCCATCCTCATGACGCGCGATCGGTTGTGGCTCGATGCCGAGGGCGGTGTAGTCCTGCGGCCGACGGGCGCTTCGTGCACTACTCATGGTCGGTGTCCTCTCGTTGCGGTGGGTTTGGAGCCTTCCGAGGCGTGCTCCCGACGGAGTAGATCGCGAACCGGCATCGGACCAGGATCGCGAATTGACGTGGCCAGGTCTGCCCAGCAGGCGGCCAACCCCACTACCGGCTAACCGGAACCTGGCACTGGCTTGGGATCGATGACGACCCAGCACCTGCCGACGCCCGGCACCCGCGCGATCCCAGGACCCATCAACAGCGGAACTTGCGTCTGCCGCATCCGGCGGCCGGCAATCGTGACGGGCAAGCCGGTGAGGAAATGCGCTCGCGGCGACAGCCGGTCCCAGCCCTAGTACACGTAGACGCCGATGAAGTTCGGCTCGACAGAGCGAGAACCCTCCACCGCGAAGCCGTGCCCGGAGGCGCCGCCGAACGTCGAGGTGAAGTTCGGCCAGAGCAGGCCCATCTCGAGGCTGAGGATCCTGCCGGTCACGACTCCGGCCGCGAACAGCGTCACCAGCAGCGGACGCAAAGAGCTCCCCTGCCGTCCGATCAATCACGCAACAGTGCCGGTGACGCGGTCCCTGGACCCGACCGGTGCCGGGCGGGCAGGATGGACCATGTGGTGGAAGCCGTCGCTCAACGCCCTCGCGGTCACCTTCGACGACCGATTCCCGAGCGCCGAAACCTACCGGACCAGTTGATCGAAGTCTTGGTGGCTGCGGGTGTCGGCCGTGGGTACGGTGTGGTGGTGACAGCCTGAACCCGGTGGTCGACGGTATCCGGCACACGGCGGGACCGAATGGGGGCGCACCGAGGAGGTGGGGTCCTAATGACCCGCGTGACGGAGCCCTACCGGAACGCCCTGGTCATCCTCGCGATCGCTGCCATTTTAGGCCCGCTGTTCGGCGCCTCGTTCAGCCTCGCTATGGGCCGTCCCACGCCGCACCACATACCCGCGGGTCTGGTGGGCGCCGTCTCGACCCGGGACGCGCCAGTAGCAGCGGCGCTGGAGGCACAGACTGGCGGTGGCCTCGCCCTCCATCCCTACCCTTCGATCGCAGCCGCCGAACAAGCGATCGGCGAGCAGCGGATCTACGCTGCGCTCGTGCTGGCGAACGGACACGCTCAGTTGCTCGTCGCCAGCGCGGCCGGCAGCTCAGTCGCGCGGATGCTCGAAGAGGCGGCCGAGCAAGTATCCGCGGCGTCCGCCGGCTCTATCTCGGTTGTCGACGTGCGGCCGCTGCCGGCAAGCGATCCTCAGGGTCTTATCTCCTTCTACGTGATGCTGGCCGCAACTGTCACCGGATTCGTGACGATGCTCCAGCTGCGGGCGTATGCCTCGCGGCTGTCGCTGCGCGCCTGGCTCGCGTGCATCATTGCGTTGGCTGCCATCGCCGGGTTAGTGCTCGCGGTACTCATCGATCCGGTGATCGGGGCCCTCGGCGGGGCGTTCGTCGAGCTGTGGTTGATCCTCGCGGCCATGATCGCGGTGGCTGCATTGTGGTGCTCAACGATGCTGGCCTTCGTCGGGAAGTGGGCGTTCGTGCCGACCTTCGGACTCCTGATGGTGCTCGGGGTTCCAGCGTCCGGCGGCGCGGTCGCGCCGCCGTTGCTTCCCGGTTTCTATCGCTTCATCGACCGTTTCTCACCGTCCGGGGCAGCGGTCGAGATGGTCCGCAACGCGGCTTACTTCAGACACGACCAGCACCTCGAGCCGGGTCTAGTCTTGGCCGCCTGGATCGCCTCCCTGCTCGCGGCGCTGGTGCTCGGTGCGCGATTCGGCGGCCGGACGCCCGGCGGCCAGTGAACACCTGAGAGGCCGCCGCGAACGGCAGGCCGTCGCCGGCTTGTTTCCACGACGTACCGAGCGCCACCATCGGTTGGCTGATCGGCTCGCTGGCCCGCGACACCACGCTGTGGACCGCGTGCCGGTCAAGTGCGGCCGCTCGCGCGAGACCGCGACGCGTTCGGCTTTGGCCGGGTCGGCTCGCCCTCACCGCCGCCATCTGGCGCAACGACCACTAATACGGCTTGGAACCACTCATCTAGTCGTCGATGGCTTCAGCACAGTTCACCACCGCGCCGTTGGCTGCCTGCTGGAGCAGGCCGTAGAGCGTCTCGCGCTGAGTCTCATCCAGCGCGCCTAGTACTTCATCCTCGCCCGCTATCAGCGCGACCTCGACCTTCGCGAGCAGTTCCGCGCCGGCGTTGGTGAGCTCGACTACGTGCCGCCGCCGATCCTCGGGCGAGCGCTGCCGCTCGATCAGCTTCTGGGCTTCCAGCTCGTTGAGCAGGCCGACAATGTTCGTCCCGTCCATGGCAAGTGTGCTGGCGAGCGCCTGTTGAGTGCTACCGCCGCGATCGCGGAGCAGCGTCAGCGCAACCAGGTGACGCGGGCGCAGGCCCAACGGCGCCAGCACCGCCTCGGAACGAAGCCGCAGCCTGCGCGCAAGGTGATCAAGCAGCGCACCCGAGTGATGGGCGGAACGGTTGATCAAAGGCAGTACGACCATGCCCGCAAGTATACCCACTTGCGCCATCTACCCATGTGATATAAATGATTAATGCTTCACGAATCATTTATCGAGAGGTAGCGAAATGACTTCCAGAGACTACGGGCATGACCTTGAGTTCGGCGTCTTCATCGAGCCGGTCGCCCAGTCCGCGGACCGGGTGGTAGCCCTGTCTGCGCTGGCCGAAGAGGCGGGCTACGACCTCGTCACGTTCAACGATCATCCCTACAAACCCAGCTTTCTCGACAGTTCAACCCTGATGGCCTTCGTGGCCGCGCGGACTGCTCGTGTGCGACTGGCGGCCAACGTCGCGAGTTTGCCGCTCCGGCCACCGGCGGTGCTGGCGCGAGCTGTCGCGAGCCTGGACATTCTGAGCCACGGACGCGCCGAACTCGGTATCGGGGCGGGTATCGCCTGGGACGCGATCGAGACGATGGGTGCCCAGCGCCTTGATCCGGGCGACAGCGTGGAGGCTCTCGAGGAAGGCATCCAGGTGATCCGCGAGCTGTGGGATGTCCGGGGGCGGGGCGGGGCGCAGTTCGAGGGTAAGCATTACCGGCTGGCGGGCGCCCTGCCCGGGCCGGCGCGGGTGCATGACATCAGCATCTGGGTCGGTGCGTTCAAGCCCCGGATGCAGAGGTTGGTCGGGCGGCTCGCCGACGGATGGTGGCCCACTATGGCCGGGCTCAAACCCGGCGACCTCGCCGCCGGCAATGCGGTGATCGACGCAGCGGCTGCCCGAGCTGGGCGCGAACCCCACGCGATCCGGCGGCTCCTGAACCTGGGAGTAGTGGACGCGTCCGCGCGCGAGACGGCCGCGGAGCTCGCCCGGCTTGCGCTTGACGACGGGATTGGGACCTTCATCGTGACCGTGAACGATCCACGTGCAATGGCGGACTTCGCTTCCGAAGTCGCGCCCCGCGTTCGAGAGGCGGTCGAGCAGGCGCGCCGGCGCGGGCCGGGCGCCCCGCCTGTGGCGGTGGAAGCGGAGGCGGCCGCGGCCGCCGAGACCGAAGGCGAACGGTTGGGCGTGACGCCGACGCCGGACGAAGCGATCCGACTCAGCGACCGGGTTCCCTGGGACGATTCGACGCGGCCGCGGCGGCACCGTTCGGGCCCGGAGCAGAACTACAGCGACCAGGGGCGCCGCGTCTCGAAGCAGTTGCTCGTGGTGCACGACCTGCTCCGGGGTGAGCTGTCGGATCTACGCGGCCTCCTGCGCCAGGTACGCGACGAGACGATGCGGGCCGGGGATGCCAGGGCTGCGCTCAACGAGATGGCGCTGCGCCAGAACGACTGGACGCTGGGCGCGGTGTGCGCCCGCTACTGCGGCGTTGTGGCCCAGCATCACGGCGTCGAAGACGCCGCCGTGTTTCCGCACCTGGCGGGCCGCGAACCGCAGCTCAAAGCGGTGACCGATCGGCTGATCGAGGAGCACGTGGTTATCCATGACGCGATCCAGGACGTCGACCGGGCGCTGGTTGCGCACATGACACAACCGGAAAACCACGACGTCATCCAAGCTGCGATCGACTACCTGACCGACGCCCTCCTCTCGCACCTCGCATACGAGGAACAGGAACTCATGGAGCCGCTGGCGCGGCTCGGGTTCTACCCGGACCAGCTGCCAGCCAGGAGCTGAAGCCCGTCATCGCGGGCGTCTCGCTCGCCTGACTAGGAGAAACTCAGCGTAATCATCCTGGGCTCGTCGCTCCGGGTGCCCAGCGGAGCCAGCACCTCCGAGGCAGGGCAGCCGACCGGTGCGGCTAGTACGCCGAGTCGCGCCATCGATCGCGCCCGGACTGTCGCTCGAACCTAGGACCAAGGCCCCGCTGCTCGGCGGCGGCGAGTTCCGACCGACATCGGCGGGATCGAACTGGAGGTGTCCCGGCACCTGGGTCGTCCGGTGTCGGGCGGCGGGCTTGGTGGTCGACCCAGGCCTTGACGCTGGCGGATGCGCCGAACCCGTCGTCGTACAGCACGGCCACCGAAGGCCGCTTACCCCGCCGCCGCGATAAGCGTCTGTTCTCGCAGCCAGGTCGTGGTGCGTTCATACCCGGCTGCGATCTGCGGGGCCGTGTCGCGAAAGTCGACTGGATTGGAGGCTGTGCTGGTGATCATCGGCAGGATGAGGACACGAGCGCGTGTGGCGGCGATATCTCGCCGGGCGATCCCGTCGAGAATCTGCCCGAGTGCGCTGTAGGCGAGAGGAAGGGGCCCTCTGCCGTATGTGTGGGTTGGCACGTCGGCTGCCGCCGGAAGGATGTAGATGACGCTTGCCCCGAGGGCCTCGGCTTGCAGGACGGGGACGTCGGCGGCAACTCCACCGTCGATGAGGTGGCGGCCACCGACACTGACGGGGGGATACAGCCCGGGGAAGGCCGAGGATGCCAGCAGTGCCGTCACTGCGTCGCCGGTGGAGAGCACGACGGCGCTGCCGGACTCGAGATCGGTGGCGACGACATGGACAGGAATCGACGCCTCGGACAGATCATGGACCGGCAGGAAGGTCTCGAGCTGACGGCGCAGTCCGGTGTCTGGGAACAGGCCGTCGCCGCGGCCGGTCGCAGCGGCCAGCAGCGTGCGTAAGGACATCGGCGCAACGTGGCGGCGGTGAAGTCCCCTCCACATCGCTTCCAGCCGAGCGAGCTCGGAGATGTTCGGTCCGGCGGCGAAGGCGACGGCGTTGATGGCGCCTGCGGAAGAGCCCACGAGGAGGTCTGGACGGATGCCTGCCTCGGTGAGGGCTCGAAGCATTCCGACCTGGGCCGCGGTGAGACTTCCACCGCCCTGAAGCACGAACCCGACCACGTCGGCTAACCCGTGTCCGATGTCATCGAGAGTTGGTGTGCCGCTCGTAGGAGTCGGAAGCATGACTTGTCGAACCGACGCGCGGGAGCCTGCAGGTAGGTCGGGCAGGTAGTGCCAACGAGTGGAAATCCGGGAACCGATCCGCCTGGCTCGGCTACTTCTGTTACTGGCATGCGTGGTCATGGCAGCGTCCTTCACTCGTGGGCCTAAACCTCGATCCGTGGACCGATAGCCGCCTGACGGCGTGGTGATCACGTGAAAGTGCCTTCTGGCTCGGAAGAATCGGGAGTGTCGAGCTCTTGATCCGTTCCGTACCAGAAGGCACTGATAGTGAA
>JAOPUZ010000052.1 GCA_025966315.1 Frankiales bacterium
GATGCGCTCCTGCAGACCACCCATCTCGGTCGACAGCGTGGGCTGGTAACCGACGGCGCTCGGGATGCGGCCGAGGAGAGCGGACATCTCGGAGCCGGCCTGCGTGAACCGGAAGATGTTGTCGACGAACAGCAGGAGGTCCTGCTTCTCGACGTCGCGGAAGTACTCCGCCATGGTCAGCGCGGACAAAGCCACGCGCAGCCGGGTGCCCGGCGGCTCATCCATCTGGCCGAAGACCAATGCCGTGTCGTTGAGGACGCCGGACTCCGTCATCTCAGCGATGAGGTCGTTGCCCTCACGGGTGCGCTCCCCCACGCCGGCGAACACCGACACACCGCCGAAGTTCTTGGCGACCCGGTAGATCATCTCCTGGATGAGCACCGTCTTACCCACGCCGGCACCGCCGAACAGGCCGATCTTGCCGCCAACGACGTAGGGGGTCAGCAGGTCGATGACCTTGATCCCGGTCGGCATCATCTCGGTCTTGGACTCGAGCTGATCGAAGGGCGGCGGGTCACGGTGGATCGACCAGCGTTCCGGGAACTCCAGGCCGATACCCGCCTCGTCCAGCGGTTCGCCGAGCGCGTTGAACACGTGGCCCTTGGTGATGTCGCCGACCGGGACCGTGATGGGACCACCGGTGTCGGTCACCTCGGCGCCACGCACCACGCCGTCGGTGGGCTGCAGGGCAATCGCGCGCACCATGTCGTCGCCGATGTGCTGCGCGACCTCGAGGGTCAGCACCTTGGACAGCTCGCCCAGCTCGACCTGCACGGTCAAAGCGTTGTACAGCGCCGGGATGTTATTGCGGCCGAACTCGACGTCGACCACGGGGCCGGTGACCCGAACCACCCGGCCCGCGGTCACGCCGCCGCTGGTGGACTCGGATACGGGGCTATCGGTAAGAGTCGTCATCACTGATCACTTCCTGCTGAGGCGAGCGCGTCGGCGCCGCCGACGATCTCGCTGATTTCCTGCGTGATTTCGGCCTGGCGCGCCTGGTTGGCCAACCGGGTGTACGTCTTGATCAAATCGGAGGCGTTGTCGGACGCGGACTTCATCGCACGTCGGCGCGCGGCCGACTCCGACGCCGCGGACTCCAGCAGCGCGGAGAAGATCCGCGCGCTGATGTATTTGGGCAGCAAGGCCGCCAGCAACTCTTCACCTTCGGGCTCGAAGTCGTAGGCGGGCTTGGGGCCATCATCGGACTGGGACTCCGCGGCGGCCTCGGCGACCTCAGACAGCGGTACCGGGGCGACCAGCTGAGCGTCGGGGACCTGCGTCACCATTGACTCGAACCGGGTGCAGACGACGTAGAGCTCGTCGATGCCGGCGGCACCGTGAGATTCGCCCTCGCTCGTCGCCAGCAAGGCCGAGACCACCGTGTCGGTCGCACCCCGGGCGTCGATGAAGTTCGGCTGTTCGGAGAACCCCGTCCAGCTGTCGGCCACGGCCTGCTGCCGGAAGCGGTAGTACCCCACACCCTTGCGTCCGATGATGTAGAGCACGGGCTCTTTGCCTTCAGCGCGAACCTCGGCCGCGGTCTCGTTCGCCTTCTTGATGGCATTGGCGCTGTACCCACCGGCGAGACCCCGGTCAGAGGTGACGACCAGAATGCCGGTTCGTCGAGGCGTGTCGGCACCGGTCAGCAACGGGTGCTTCAGCGACGCGTCCTCGCCGAGCGCAGCCAGCGCACGGGTCAGTTCCTCGGCGTAGGGCCGAGCCGCGTTGACCCGGTTCTGCGCCTTGACGATCCGGGACGCGGCGATGAGCTCCATCGCCTTGGTGATCTTCTGGGTCGACTGGACAGACTTGATCTGTCGTCGATAGACCCGAAGCTGAGCACCCATTCGATTGCTACTTCGCTGCCGCGGCGGTGGCGTTCGCCGCAACGTTGGCTGCGGCGGTGTCGGCCACCGTCGTGTACTGCGCCTTGACCTCGGTCACGGCCGCTTCGAGCAGGCCGATGGTGTCGTCGTCCAGGACGCCGGTATTGACGATGGCGTCGAAGATCTCGGTCCTGCTGTGCTGGATGTACTCGTGCAGCGCAGCTTCGAAGGGACGCACGTCGGCCACCTCGAGATCGTCGAGCTGCCCGGTCGTACCGGCCCAGATCGACACGACCTCACGCTCCAACGGGAACGGCGAGGACGCCGGCTGCTTCAGCAACTCGACCAGCCGGGAGCCACGACGGAGCTGCTGCTGGCTGGCCTTGTCCAGGTCGGAGCCGAATGCGGCAAAGGCCTCGAGCTCGCGGTACTGGGCCAGGTCCACCCGCAGCCGGCCGGCGACCGACTTCATCGCCTTGGTCTGCGCCGACCCGCCGACCCGGGACACCGAGATGCCGACGTTGATCGCGGGGCGCACGCCGGAGTTGAACAGGTCCGTTTCGAGGAAGCACTGACCGTCGGTGATCGAGATGACGTTGGTCGGGATGTAGGCCGAGACGTCGTTGCCTTTGGTCTCGATGATCGGCAAGCCGGTCATCGAGCCGCCGCCGAGCTCGTCCGAGAGCTTCGCGCAACGCTCGAGCAGCCGCGAGTGTAGGTAGAACACGTCGCCCGGGTACGCCTCGCGACCCGGCGGGCGGCGCAGCAGTAGCGACACGGCGCGATACGCCTCAGCCTGCTTGGAGAGGTCGTCGAAAACGATCAGGACGTGCTTGCCGTCATACATCCAGTGCTGGCCGATGGCCGAGCCGGTGTACGGCGCGAGGTACTTGAAGCCGGCGGAGTCGGAGGCCGGCGCGGCCACGATCGTGGTGTATTCGAGTGCGCCGGCTTCTTCGAGGGTGTTTCGGGCGGCCGCGATCGTCGAGCCCTTCTGACCGATCGCGACGTAGATGCAGCGCACCTGCTTCTTCGGGTCGCCGGACTTCCAGTTGTCGCGCTGGTTGATGATCGCGTCGAGGGCGACCGTGGTCTTGCCGGTCTGCCGGTCACCGATGATCAGCTGGCGCTGGCCGCGACCGATGGCGGTCATGGCGTCGATGGCCTTGATTCCGGTGAGCAGTGGCTCGCGGACCTCTTTGCGCTGGACCACGGTGGGCGCCTGCAGTTCCAGCGCCCGCCGGGCATCGGCCACGATCTCGCCGAGGCCGTCGATCGGCACACCGAGCGGGTTGATCACCCGGCCGAGGAAGTTGTCACCGACCGGGACCGAGAGGATTTCGCCGGTGCGCTTGACCGCCTGGCCTTCCTCGATCTTCGACGCGTCACCAAGGATGACCACACCGATGTCACGAACGTCGAGGTTCAGCGCCAGACCGAGCGTGCCGCCCTCGAATTCGAGCAGTTCGTTGGTCATCGCGCTCGGCAGACCCTCGACGTGCGCGATGCCGTCACCGGTATCGGCCACGACGCCGACTTCCTGACGGGACGCCTCCGGCGAGTACGAGGACACGTAGCCCTCGAGCGCATTCCGGATCTCGTCGGCAGAGATCGTCAGCTCAGCCATGTTGGTTCCTCAAATCTCGTTTGCGTCACTGGAAAACCCGTCAACTGCTGGAAACTCTGTAAAAACTCAAGGCGGGCAGCACAATCGATCATCGCGCCAACGCCGCCCGGGCCGCCGCGAGCCGAGTGGCCACGGTGCCGTCGATAACCTCGTCGCCGACCCGAATCACCAAGCCACCCCGAACGCGGGGATCGATGGCGGTCCGGACGTTGATCGGGCGCCCATAGATGCGGCTCAGTGACTCACCGAGACGGCTCGTCTGCTCCGAGGTCAGCTCGCTGGCCGAGATGACCCGGGCGACCGAACGTTCGCGGCGGGCGGCACTGGCCTCAAGCAGGTCGTCGATGGCCAACTGCAGGCTGCGCTTTCGCCCACTGGAGACCGCGTGAGTCAGCAACTCGACCGTGATCGGGCTGGTCTTGCCTTCTAACACGGTACGCAACAATTCTGTGCGCCGGTCGGCTGGAACGCTGCTTTCGTCAAGCGCAGCGATCAGGTCACCGTTGTCGGCGAGGATTCGTTCGAAGCGGAACAACTCATCCTCGACCTCATCCAGCACACCCTGTTGCTCGGCCGCCGCGAGCAGCGCGTCGTCCGCGGCGATCTCCAAGCTGTCGGTCAGATCCCACGGTGAAGACCAGCGTTGTTGCACCGCAGTGCTGACCAGATCCAACGCCGCACCACCGACGCGACTTCGCAACAACGACTCGGCCAGCTCGCCCCGCGAGGATGCGTCGGTGGACGAATCGCCGAGCGTTCGCCGCAGCCGTGGCTGCCCGGCGAGCAGGTCAGCCGCCGCATACAGCTCGGCGGCCAGCTGCTGCCGAGCGGCATCGTCGGTCGCCGAACCGGACAGCACACTGTTCAAACGCTCGCGAACTGCGGCGAGTGCCTGACGCGATGCGGCGTGAATCATGCGCTCGGCTCCGCCGAACCAGTGGTGGCACCCGTTGCGGCCGCCGACTGCTCGCGTTCGATGTCAGCCAGGAAGGCGTCGACGGTGCTGCGCACCGCGGCATCGTCGCGCAACGTCTGCCCGACGATCTTCTCGGACAGCTCGACCGCCAGCGTGCCGATCTCACTGCGCAGTTCGCGTACAACCTGGCTGCGCTGTGAAGCCAGCTGTTCCTCGCCGCGCGCCACGATCCGCGCCGACTCTTCTTGCGCCTGACCGCGCAGATCCTCCACGATGCGCTGAGCCTCGGCCCGGGCGTTCTCGCGAATCTGAGCAGCTTCGGTCCGTGCTTCAGCCAACTGGGCGTTGTACTGCTCCAACAACCGAGCCGCCTCGGCCTGCGCCTCTTCGGCCCGGGCGATGCCGCCTTCGATTGCGTCCCGCCGCAGTTCGAAGGACTTCTCGAACTGGGGTACGACGTACTTGGAGACCAGCCAGAGCAGCAGACCGAAGACGATCAGCACCAGGACGAACTCGGCCAGGTTGAAACCGAGTGGGCTCGGTTCATCGTCGGCCGCGAGCAAAAGCGGTGTCATCAGGTGACCCCTACAGTTCGATGGTCAAGGAATCGTTGATCAACAACGAACAATCAGCTGTTCTTGGCCTTGATCACGAACGCCAGCGCGATGCCGATAATCGCCAGCGCCTCGGTCAGCGCGAACCCGAGAAAGGCGATCGGCTGCAACCGGCTCTGCATTTCAGGCTGGCGAGCGGTGCCGTTGATGTATGCAGCGAAGACCAGACCCACGCCGATACCCGGGCCGATGGCCGCGAGGCCGTAGCCAACCATGTTGAGCGAGCCACCCATGAGGGTTTCCTTTCGTAGTCGGTCGTTGTGACCGTATTCGGTGGTGCGCAGCGATGAAGTGCGCGGTGGGTTGGTGAGAACGAGTAGGTCAGTGATCAGCCGCCAGCGACCCACCTATATAGGTGGCCGTGAGCAGCGTGAAGACGTAGGCCTGCAAGGTCGCGACGATGACCTCGAGGAAGCCGATGGCAATGCCGATCAAGTAGGCCAGCACGCCGGCTGGTTTGAGGACGATGGAGCCGGTGGCGTCGAAGAGCAACCACGCCCCACCGGTCGAAAACAAGACGAGCAGCAAGTGCCCGGCGAACATATTCGCGAACAACCGCAAGGACAAGGTGATCGGCCGGACGATGATGTTGGACAGGAATTCCAACGGGACCAGCAGCGGCAGGATCCAGCCCGGCACACCTTGCGGAACGAGCGTGTGCTTGAGGAAGCCGAAGGCGCCCTTGTCCATGACGCCGACGGCGATGTAGATGACCCAAACCAGTGCGGCGAGGCCGTACGCGAAACTGACCCGCGAGAACGGCGCGAACGTGAAGAACGGCACGATGCCGAAGAGGTTGTTGAACAACACGAAGAAGAAGAGTGAGAGGAGCAAAGGCACGTAGCGGCGGTACTTGGCTCCGATGATGTCCTGCGCGATGCCGTTTCGGACGAAGGAGTAAGCCTGTTCGCCCAGGTACTGGCCTTTGGACGGGACCACCTGCCCGCGACGTGCGGTCACCCGCAGGAATGCGAAGGCGACGATCGCCCCCACGACGAGCAATACCGACGCCTTGGTCAACAGGACGTCGTAACCCTTCTCATTCCACTGCTTACCGGTGAAATCCGGCAGGAAGAATTCCAGCGGCCCAGGGGTGTTGTACCCCTTGCCTGCTGCCAGTATTAGGCCGGTGTGGCTCACGCAGTCTCTCCTCGGTCATCACTTGCTGGCCGTTGTGCTCGGGCTGCATCGCTGTCGGTCGTGTTGCACTCGTTGGTACTGCTCTTATTGCCGTACTGCTGAGGTTCAACGTCCGCATTGCTTGATTCACTTGCACTTACGGATTCAGTTGCATTTACGGATTCAGTTGCATTTACGGATTCAGTTGGACTTGCCGTCGTGCTGTGCGGTCGCGATGAATCGGGCGTTAGGGCTGACGCATCGACCCCACGGAAGCTGTACTTGGCGAAGACCATGTACATCCCGAAGCCGAGTCCAACAAGAATCCCGATGGGAATCCAGTAGGAGGCGTGCAACCAAACGCTTAGACCCCAGCCGACGACACCATAGAATCCGACCCCGGCTACAAGGTAACCGAAGGCGGCCCAGGGATCCCCACCCGGGACCCCGTCCTCAGGACCGGGACCGCTGTCAGGGCTTGGATCGCGTCGAGCGGGAGACTGATTCATCTTGTCGCCGAATGTTAACAGGCACCTGAGGCTGCTCGGTCGCTACCCTCGGTACCCTTGACGCCCAAAGCTCACCACCGAGCCAGATCGTCATCGCCACGAATATGCCGACGGCCACTGCCCAACCCACCACGACACGTGGACTGGACGCGATCAGCACCAGCGCTAGTCCCACCACCGTGACCAGGTAACTGAAGACGGCCGCGGACAGCGTGAGCTGCGGTGCCACCCGCCCCGCGAGCCGGATGTTGAAGGCGCCGAACTCGAACGCGCCCGCGACCAGCAACAGACCACCGGCGTAGGACAGCCCGGCTCGCGCGCCCTCGTCGGCGAACAGGGCGTAGCAAACGCTGCCGATGACAATTGCGGCGAGCAGGACGGCCCATCGGATACCGGATACCTTCACGCTGGAGCTCATACCCGGGCCGATCGCAGTCGAGGCACGGCGGTGAACAGTAGGCCGGCGGCAAGCAGGGCGGCCACCACCGAGATGACCAGCCAGGGGCCCCGGGTGACCGCCATCGCGACGGCGCCGAAGGCCAGTACGGCCGACCAGAAGTACAGCAGCAAGACCGTGCGGCGGTGGCTGTGCCCGAGCTCCATCAACCGATGATGCACGTGTTCCTTGTCGGGTGAGAACGGGGATTGGCCGCGACGCAAGCGGCGGATGACCGCCAGCGCCAGGTCCCCCATCGGCAACGCCAGCACGGCCAGCGGCAGAAACACCGGCAGGATGACCGGCAGCGCACCGACCAGGCGTCCGAACGACTGCGGATCCGCCTTGGACGAGGCGGTCACCGCCGCTGCGGACAGCATCAGGCCGACCAGCATCGAACCGGAATCGCCCATGAAGATCCGGGCCGAGGCGAAGTTGTGGGGCAGGAACCCGAGACACGCGCCGACCAGGCCGGCACACAACAGCGTGGGCGCCGCCGCGATGTCGGTGTAGTTCAGCTGGGCCAAGTGGTAGCTGTAGGCGAAGAACGCGATGCCCTGAATAGCGGTGACGCCGGCCGCCAGACCGTCCAGACCGTCGATGAAATTGATCGCGTTGATGGTGAGCACCGTCAGCAGAATGGTGAGTTCGACGCTGGCGTCCCGGTCGAGGTTTACCGTCCCGATACCGGCAAACGGGATGTAGATCCGCAGCAACTGCACGCCGCCGACGGTCACCATCACCGCCGCCGCCGTGACCTGGCCGGCGAATTTGGTCAGTGAATCCAACTCGTAACGGTCATCCAGCACGCCCAGCGCGCAGATGATCAGGCCACCCCACAGCACCCCGGTGACCTCGGAGCCGTTGGCGAAGGTGCTGCGCAGCGTCGGCAGCGCGTGCGCGACCAGCATCGCCGCCGCGAATCCCGCCAACAGCGCGACGCCGCCTAATCGGGGGGTGTCCACCGCGTGCACGTCGCGGTCGCGGGGCTTGGCCACCGCACCCCACCGGATCGCCACCTGACGGGCGATTGGCGTGCACAGGAACGTACAGATCGCGGCGATACAGCCGACGAGAGCGTATTCCAGTGATGGGTGCACGTGGAGTCTCGATCAGCCTCGCGGGTCCGGATAAGCCGGGAAGGCGCCGACCAGCTCGGATACCTCGCGCCGAACCTCGGCGTGCTTGGCCGGGTCGTCGGTCGTAACCGCGCGGGTGATCAGCTCGGCAATCTGCGTCATTTGCGCCTCGCCCATCCCCTGGGTGGTGACCGACGGTGACCCGACGCGGATCCCGGACGCCACCGACGGCGGGGCCGGGTCGTTGGGAATGGCGTTCTTGTTGAGCACGATGCCGGCCGCGTCACTGCGCGCTTCGGCGTCCTTGCCACTGACCCCGATGCCCTGCAGATCGATCAGGGCCAGGTGGGTGTCGGTTCCGCCCGTAACCGGGCGCATGCCGCGTTCGGCCAGACCGGCGCTGAGCACCTGGGCGTTCTTGATCACCTGTCGCGCGTACGCCTGGTATTCGGGCGTGGCGCATTCGGCCAGATTGACGGCCTTCGCGGCGATCGCATGCATCAACGGCCCGCCCTGCATCATCGGGAACACAGCCTTGTCGAGCTTGGCCGCGTGCTCGGCCTTGCACACCAGTGCGCCGCCGCGAGGCCCGCGCAACACCTTGTGCGTGGTGAAGGTGACCACGTCGGCATAGGGCACCGGCGACGGAATGGCCTTGCCCGCAACCAGGCCGATGAAGTGTGCGGCGTCGACCATCAGGATCGCACCGACCTCGTCGGCGATCGTCCGGAACGCGGCGAAATCGATCAGCCGCGGGATGGCCGAACCACCGCAGATGATCATCTTCGGGCGATGCTCGCGGGCCAGGTCACGCACCTGGTCGTAGTCGATGTTCTCCGTCTTCGGGTCGACACCATAACTGACCGGGTTGAACCATTTACCGGAAAAGCTCACTTTGGTGCCGTGGGTGAGGTGCCCGCCGTGCGGCAACGCCATCGCCAGTACCGTCTCACCAGGCTTCATGAACGCGCCGTAGACCGCGAGGTTTGCATTCGCCCCGGAGTGCGGCTGCAGGTTGGCGTGGTCGGCTTCGAACAGGGCCTTGGCCCGGTCGATGCCGATCTGCTCGGCGCGGTCGACGACCTCGCAACCCCCGTAATAACGGCGGCCAGGGTATCCCTCGGCGTATTTGTTGCTCAGGGTGCTGCCCAACGCGGCGAGCACGGCCGGCGAGGTGTAGTTCTCGCTGGCAATCAGTTGCAGGCCACTGCGTAACCGATCGAGTTCGTCGAGGACCACGCCGGCGATCTCGGGATCAGCTTTCTGCAAAGCAGCGAAATCTGGGCCCCAGTACTGGTCGCTCATCGAGGGACTGCTCCTTCTCACGCGTTCTGGTTCGGTGTACTGATTATCCATCGTCTCGACCGATTCGGCGGACACGGATCGCTCGTTTCGCTTGGCCGACCGGGCCGTGCTCAGAGGCCGGTGATCGAGGGCACGACGTGCCGGAGCTCGTCCAGGGTAATCGCGCCCTGCCGCAGCAGCTTCGGCACCTCGCCGGTCAGATCGACGATCGTGGACGCCTGACCAACCGGCACCGTCCCGCCGTCCAGGTACACCGACACCGCTTCACCGAGCTGGGCGTAGGCCTCCTGGGCGGTGATCGGCGGCGGCATGCCAGTCCGGTTCGCGCTCGACACGGCCATCGGACCGGTCTCGGCCAGCAGCTCCAGCGCAACGGGATGCAACGGCATCCGGACGGCCACCGTGCCCCGGGCGTCACCGAGATCCCAGGCCAGCGTGGGCGCATGCTCGACGACCAGGGTCAGGCCACCCGGCCAGAACGCCTCGATCAGCCTGCGGGTGTCGGGCAGGACGAAGGTCATCAAGCCGTCGAGGGTGGCCCACGATCCGACCAGCACCGGCACCGGCATGTTGCGCCCACGGCCCTTGGCGGCTAGCACGTCGGCCACCGCGGCCGGGTTGAAGGCGTCCGCGCCCACGCCGTAGAGGGTGTCGGTGGGCACCACTACGACCGAGCCACCCTGCACTGCACGGGCGGCCGCGGCGATAGCTTCCGATCGACCCAAGGGTTCTTGGCAGTCCAGAATTTCAGTCACGGGCGTAATCCTGCCTCACCACGGTGTGCGGCTCCTCGGAGGCACGGATCGCCGAGGTGAAGCGGGGGCGACCGGTCAGGTCGCGATGCCCGCGAACCTGGCGCCAGTTGCCGGTGTCGGCGAGCAGCGCGGCGATCGCGGCCGGCTGGGACTCATCGTGCTCCAGGACCAACATCCCGTCCGCTCGCAGCAGGACCGCCGCCGCCGCGAGCACGGCGGGGATCACATCGAGGCCGGCTGAACCCCCGAAAACGGCCTCATCAGGGTCGGCGCGAACCTCCAGATCGACCAGCTCGCGGTGCCGGGCCGGGACGTAGGGCGGATTGCTGAGCACGACATCGACCTGGCCGAGCCAGCCGTCCAGCCAAGCCAACCGTTCGTCGGCCGATCCGGGGGTCGAAACCTCGTGTTGGGTGATCGAGCGGACGTCGGCCTGCGCCAGCTGGACGGACCGGTCACCGGCCGCCACCCGCTCGTCGGCGTTGCGTCGGAGCCAGCTGAACGCCTCGACCGAGCGCTCGACGGCCAACACTCGGGCCGCGGCATGTTCCTGGGCCACCGCGAGCGCGATGGCGCCGGATCCGGCACACAGATCGACGACCCGCCCAGCCGCGCCCAGCTGCGCGGCCGCGAGATCGAGCAACAGTTCCGTTTCCGGACGCGGGACGAACACCCCCGGGCCGACCGCCACCTCCAGGTGGCGGAACGGAGCGCGGCCGGTCAGATGCTGGACGGGCACGCCCTCGACGCGGCGGTTGAGCAGGGCCGCCAGCTCGGCCGACTGCGAGGCGGTCAGTGAGTCGATCAGCGGCAACCGGCCACGCTCGACGCCGAGCACGTGCGCGGCCAGCAGTTCGGCGTCGACCCGGGGGGACGACACGCCGGCTGCGGCGAGCTGAACGGCAGCTTCGCGCATTGTGTCGCGCAGCCGGTTCGCGCCGAGCGCATCGGGCCCATCGATCACACCGGCTCGCTGCCCGCCAGCGCCGCCTCGGTGTCGTAGCGGGTCAGTGCCTCGATTACGTCGTCCAGTGCGCCGTCCAGCACCTGGTCGAGGTTGTAGGCCTTGAAGTTCACGCGGTGGTCGGCGATCCGGTTCTCCGCGTAGTTGTACGTCCGAATCCGTTCCGAACGGTCGACGGTGCGAACCTGCAGCCGCCGGGCGTCGGAGGCAACCTGCGCCGCTTCTTCTTCGGCCAGGGCAAGCAGCCGGGCCCGCAGTACGCGCATGCCGGCTTCGCGGTTCTGCAGCTGACTCTTCTCGTTCTGCATCGCCACCACAGTGCCGGTCGGCACGTGGGTGATGCGGACTGCCGAGTCAGTGGTGTTCACGCTCTGGCCGCCCGGGCCGGAGGAGCGGTAGACGTCGATGCGCAGGTCGTTGGGATCGATCTCGATGTCTACGTCCTCGGCTTCGGGCATGACGAGCACCCCGGCGGCCGAGGTATGGATTCGTCCCTGCGATTCGGTGACCGGAACCCGCTGGACCCGATGCACCCCGCCCTCGTATTTGAGCCGCTGCCAGACCGCCTGGTCCGGGGTGCGGGCGCGAACGGCGACGGTCACCGACTTGTGGCCACCCAGATCGGTGACTTCGTCGTCCAGGATCTCGGTGATCCAGCCCTGCCGTTCGGCGTAGCGCAGGTACATCCGCAGCAGGTCACCGGCGAACAGCGCCGATTCGTCGCCACCCTCGCCAGCCTTGATTTCGAGGATGACGTCCTTGGGATCGTTGGGGTCCTTGGGCACCAGCAGCTCCTGGAGCCGGGTTTCCAGCCCCGGGATGCGGGCCTCCAGCTCATCGGCCTCGACGGCAAAGGATGCGTCATCGGCGGCCAGTTCACGGGCCGCCACGGCATCATCGCGGACCGAGTCGAGTTCGTGGGCCAAACCGACGATCGGCGCCAGCTGGGCGAAGCGCCGTCCTAGCCGCCGAGCCGCGGCCTGGTCGGAGTGAATGGCGGGATCGGAAAGCGCGCGCTCGGTCTCGGTGTATTCCACCAGGATCTCGGCCAGCGTCCCAAGTCCGGCGATCTCTGCCATGTCCACCCTCCTGCACTGTTCGCCGTTCGATGTTGTTCGATGTCCGGCCTGCGCGACCCGGAGGGCAGGCGTTGGCCGGACATGAAAACGGCGCCCGGCCGCTCCGCCGTGAGGCGGGCAACCGAGCGCCGTTGACGTAGCTAGGCGTTGGTGCGAGTGCGCTTGCCGTACCGCTTCTCGAACTTATCCACACGACCGCCGACGTCCATGATCTTCTGCTTGCCCGTGTAGAACGGGTGGCAAGCCGAGCAGACCTCAGCGTGCAGCGAGCCTGAGGTGGCCGTGCTGCGAGTGGTGAAGCTGTTACCGCAAGAACAGGTCACTTCGGTGACCACGTACTCGGGGTGAATGGTGTCTCTCACGATGGTTCCCTTCGAGGCGATTCTCTCGAGCCGCCGGAGTGATGGCCGCCGGGTCGCCGCGCGAACGCGACGTGAACCGGAGCCGGGTTCGTCAACCAGACAGTGTGCCAGTTGCGCACACAGTGTCCAAACGCCGGCCGTCGCCACAGAATTCCGGGCCGGCCCCCGATGGGAGCACCGGCCCGGAAACTTTGATTCTGCTCCTAAGTCCGAGATCTGACCAGCCCGTCGAGAATTCTCGACTCAGCCTTTGACGCCACCGGCCGTCAATCCGGACACGATGCGCCGCTGGAACAGCAGCACCACGATCACCAACGGAATGGTGACGACTACGCCCGCCGCCATGATCGAGGTGTACGGGATCACCTTCGGATCCGATCCCGTGAAGCTGGCGATGGCATAGGTCACCGGCGCGACCGAGGCCTTACCGTTCGGCAGCACACTCGCCAGCAGGAACTCGTTCCAGCAGGCCAGGAACACCAGGATCGCGGTGGTGAACAACCCCGGCGCGCAGAGCGGGAAGATGACGAGCCGGAAGGCCTGCCCCGGGGTGGCACCGTCGACCTTCGCGGCCTGCTCGAGCTCCCACGGCATTTCCGAGAAGAAGCTGGTCAACGTGTAGATCGACAGCGGCAGCGCAAAGGCAATGTAGGGAATGATCAGTGCCTCGTAGGTCCCCAGTAGGTGCAACTGGGTGAACAGCTTGAACAACGGGGTCAGCAGGGCGACGCCGGGGAACATCGCCGCCGCGAGGATCAGGCCGAGTACGAAAAACTTGCCCCGAAACTGCAGCCTGGCCAGGGCGTATGCGGTGAAGACGCCGACCACCATCGCGACCGCCGTAGTCACCGTGCCGATGATGATGCTGTTGATCAGCGCGCGGCCGAAGTGGTTCTTGCTGGTGTCGAACGCGGCCGTGAAGTTGCTGAACGTGACGTGCGTCGGCCACGGCGTGCTGTCGAAGGTGTAACCGACCTGGCGGAACGAGACGACCGCCATCCAGTAGAAGGGCAACAGACACCACAGAATGATGAAGACGATGCCCACGTAACGCCCGACGACGTTCCACTTGATACCGCGCCGTGTCGGCGGGAATTCATGCGGCGACGTGAGATTGCCGGTGTGCTCTGCGACTGCGGTCATTTCTTAGCCCCCCGCGCCTCGGTTTGGACCACATTCACGCCCATGACCTTCACGAGCAAGAAGGCCACCACGAAGATGAGAACGAAGGTGATGGTGGACAGGGCAGATGCGTTGTTCGGCGATGAGCGCAGTTCGCGGACGACGAGGATGGACAGGGTCGTCGTGCCGTTGGCGCCGCCGGTCAGAATTTGCGGAAGGTCATAGATCCGCAATACGTCCAGAATGCGGAAGAGCACCGCCACCAAAAGTGCGGGCTTCACCAGCGGAAGGGTGATCTGACGGAATCGTTGCCAGGCCGTGGCACCGTCGACGCGGGCCGACTCGTAGATGTCGGCCGGGATCACCTGCAGTCCGGCCAATAACAAAAGGGCTATAAACGGGGTTGTTTTCCAGACGTCAGCGATGACGACGGCAGCCCGGGCGGTACCGGTGTTGCCGAGCCACACGATGTTCGTGTGCAACACCTTGTTCAGGATTCCCTGGTAGTCGAACATGAACTTCCAGAGCTGGGCGGTCACCGCGGTCGGGATGGCCCAGGGCACCAGAATTACGGCGCGGACCAGTCCGCGACCCTTATAGGTGCCGTTCATCATCAAGGCGAAGATCATTCCCAGAATGACCTCGAAGAACACCGTCGCACCCGTGAAAAGCAGCGTTTGCCCGATTGCGGGATAGAAATCGTGCCCGGTGGTACCCGGCACGCAGGTGCTCCCGCAATGGAACCAGTACGTGTAGTACTTGAAACCGACCCATTTACCGCCGACTTCGAAGAAGCCCTGCGGGTTGAGCCCGGCGTCGGCCTTGTCGAGATGCAGTGACGACCAGACGGCCGTGACCACCGGGTAACCGATAACCGCCAACATCAGAATGACGGCCGGTGCGATCAGCCGAGCGGCCAGCCTGCCCTCGCCCGACTTGACCTTGTTGCGAAGGGCAAATCTCGGATTCGGGCCGCTGCCATCCGCACCGCCAGCACTACCCGCCTGGTCGGCGGGTTGTATTTCCTGTGTGTCTGCCACCTCAGTGCCCCCAGCCTAAGTCACCTAAGTCAGCTTCGATCAGCTTGCGGGGGACGGTGATCGCACCGGCCCGATCGCGCAACGTACTCGTCAAGATGATGCGGACCGGTCGCCGTCCAGAGAATGCCTGGACGGCGACCGGCGCGCGGCTAGCGAATCCGAACTAACCGCCCGCGGCGGTCTGGATCGCGGACTGAATGTTCTTCACCGCGGTGTCGACCGTGGTTTTGCCTTGCAGCGCGGTGTAGACGTTCTGCTCGATGGCCTGCGTGACCTTCGGGTAGAACGGCGTCACCGGACGCGGCACAGCGTTCTGGATGCCCTTGAGCAGCGTCGGCAGGTACGGGAACTTGGCCACCAGCGTGGGATCGCTGTACGTGGAAGCCAATACCGGCGCGAGCGAACCGACGTTGAGGAAGGTCTTCTGCGCCTCTTCACTGTCGATGAACTTGAGGAATTCCAGCGCGGTCTGCTTGTGATCGCTGTACGCACTGATCGCCGCGCTGTGGCCACCCAGACTCGAGGCGCCCGGACCGGTCAGGCCTGGCAGTGGAGCCACCCCGAACTTGCCCTTGACCTTCGAATCACCGTCATTGCTGAGGTGGTTGTAGACGTAGGGCCAGTTGCGCAGGAACAGCAACTGCCCGCTCTGGAACGCCGCCCGGCTCTGCTCTTCTTGGTAGGTGATCGCGGCCTTGGGGATGTAGCCCTGCTTGAAGCCGTTGACCAAGAAGTCGAGACCCTTCTTCGCCGCGTCGGTGTCGATGTCCGGGGTCTTGCCGTCGTCCTTGACGATGACGCCACCCGCGGAGTTGATCGCCTCGGCCGCGTTGACGGTCAAGCCTTCGTACTGCGAGAACTGGCCGGCGTAGCAACCCATCCCGGCCGTCGCCTTCTTGCAATCGGCGATCATCTCGTCCCACGTCGTGGGCGGTGTCGGAACCAGATCCTTGCGGTAGTAGAGCAAACCGCCATCGGAGGTTTCCGGTGCGGCATAGAGGGTGCCGGCATATGTTGCCGCCTTCACCGTTGCCGGCAGCAGCCCCGTGGTGGGCAACGCGTAGCTGCCCTTCAACGGAACCAGGTAGCCCTTGGCCGCGAATTCCGCGGTCCAGATCACGTCGACCAGGACGACGTCGTAACCGGCGTCCTTGGTCTGGAAGTGCTGCACCAGATCATCGTGTTGCTGGTCGGCCTGATCGGTCTGCTGGACGACGGTCACCTTCTCGTCCGGGTGCGCGTCATTCCACAACTTCGTGATCGCCGGGATGATCCCCGACGTGTCCTTGCCCTGGACGAACGTGATCGGGCCCCGAGAGTTCGACGGGTCGGTCGAGCCGCCGCCGCTACCGCTCTTGCCGCTGCCACCGCCGCACGCCGCTAGAACCATCGATGCCACTGCGATCCCAGCGATCGCAGCGATCTTTGTGTGGCGCATTCGCAGTCCTTTCTAAAGTCCGAAGCGGACTGACACCGCTTACATCGCCGTCACCATGACATGCGGCGAACTTGAAAGCGACGGAGTGGGCCCTCAAGATGCACAACCGTTACCGCTGCATTACCAAGCCCTCAACAATTCGTAACGGGACTGCCCAAATGCACCGAAGACTAGTCCTCGAAGGGGCAAAGGTGACAGGAATGCACCGATCCCCCGCCGGCGCAAGGCCAGACGGGGGATCGGGTCGAACTGGGGAGCCGTGACTGCGGTCAGCGGTCGTCGGACCCTGGCGCCGTCTTGGCGATCTGCATCAGGAATTCGATGTTGGTTCGACTCTTCTTCAGCCGGTCGAGCAGCAGATCGATGCCCTGCTGGGGCTCGAGAGCGTGCAGCACTCGACGCAGCTTGATTACGACCGCGAGCTCATCCGGCGGCAACAGAATCTCTTCTTTACGAGTACCCGATTGATCAACATCAATTGCCGGGAACACTCGCTTGTCCGCGATCTTTCGATCCAATTTCAGCTCGGCGTTACCGGTGCCCTTGAACTCCTCGAAAATAACGGTGTCCATGGTCGATCCGGTTTCAACCAAAGCGGTGGCGATGATCGTCAGCGAGCCGCCGTCCTCAATATTCCGAGCGGCACCGAGGAACCGCTTCGGCGGGTAGAGCGCGGTCGAATCGACACCACCGGACAGGATCCGGCCGGAGGCCGGAGCGGCCAGGTTGTAGGCCCGGCCCAGTCGGGTGATCGAGTCCAGCAGCACGACCACGTCGTGCCCCATCTCGACTAGTCGCTTGGCCCGCTCGATCGACAGCTCGGCGATCATCGTGTGGTCCTGCGGGCGCCGGTCGAAGGTCGAGGCGATCACCTCGCCCTTCACCGAACGCTGCATGTCGGTGACCTCTTCAGGCCGCTCGTCCACCAGCACCACCATCAGATGGCACTCCGGGTTGTTGACGGCAATCGCGTTGGCGATCGCCTGCAGAACGCTGGTCTTACCCGCCTTCGGGGGCGAGACCACCAGGGCACGCTGGCCCTTTCCGATCGGCATCACCAGATCGATGACCCGAGTGGTGAGGATGTGCGGCTCGGTCTCGAGGCGCAGCCGATCCTGCGGGTACAGCGGGGTCAGCTTGGTGAATTCCACCCGGTTCTTGGCCTGCTCCGGGTCAACGCCGTTGACGGTGTCGAGCCGGACCAGCGGGTTGAACTTCTCCTTGCGTTCACCGTCCTTGGGTTGACGAACGACCCCGGTCACCGCGTCACCGCGGCGCAGACCGAACTTGCGAATGTGCGAGTTGGCGACGTAGACGTCGTCGGAACTGGCGAAGTAGCCAGCCGTCCGGATGAACCAGGTGTTCTTGTCCTCGACTGCGTCCAGGATGCCAGCTACCGGCACCAGGACGTCGTCGTCGCCGATGGTCGGCTCGGCATCCTGCCGGCCCCCACTCGGAGCGTCGAAACGGTCGCGGGTACGGCCGCGACGGTCGCGGTAACGACGACCGCGCCGGCCACCAGGACCGAACTCGTCATCGTCGTCGATCGCGTTACGACTCGAGTTGTTTCGGTCGCGGTTCTGGTTGTCCCGAACCTGACCATCCCGGCTCTGGCTGTCGCGGTTCTGGTTGTCCCGAACCTGACCATCCCGGCTCTGGCTGTCGCGGTTCTGGCTGTCGCGGTTCTGGCTGTCGCGGTTCTGGTTGTCCCGAACCTGACCATCCCG
>JAOPUZ010000059.1 GCA_025966315.1 Frankiales bacterium
CTGCGTGGTGGGCATGCCGTGCGGGAAGCCCGCGTAGGTCTTCAGCGTCCCGTTCTGGACGAGCTTCGCCGACAGCGGCCCGGAATCCGCGTAGGGCACTACCTGGTCGTCGTCGCCGTGCATCACCAGCACCGGGACGCTGATCTTCTTCAGGTCCTCGGTGAAGTCCGTCTGCGAGAACGCGACGATGCCCTCGTAGTGGGCCAGCGCGCCGCCCATCATCCCCTGGCGCCACCAGTTCTCGATGATGGCCTCCGACGCCTCGACACCCGGGCGGTTGTAGCCGTAGAACGGCCCGGACGGCAGCGCCCGGTAGAAGTTCGTCCGGCTCTCGAACAGCGCGGCCTGCAGACCGTCGAACACGCTCTTCGGGAGCCCGCCGGGGTTGGCCTCGGTCTGCAGCATCAGGGGCGGCACCGCGCTGATCAGCACGGCCTTGGCCACCCGGCTCTCGCCATGGCGGGCGACGTAGTGGGCGACCTCGCCGCCGCCGGTCGAGTGCCCGACGTGCACGGCGCCCGCGAGGTCGAGGTGCGCAGTGAGGGCAGCGAGATCGTCGGCGTAATGGTCCATGTCGTGGCCGTCGCTGGTCTGCGTCGAGCGGCCGTGCCCGCGGCGGTCGTGGGCGATCACGCGGTAGCCGTGCTGGAGGAAGAACAGCAGCTGGGTGTCCCAGTCGTCGGCCGACAGCGGCCAGCCGTGGCTGAAAACGATCGGCTGCCCCGAGCCCCAGTCCTTGTAGAAGATCTCCGTGCCGTCAGTGGTGGTGATCGTACCCATCTGCTGCCTCCGTGGATTCGCCCCTGCCCGAAAGAGTAATCCGGCAATGGCCCTCCCCGCGAGAGCTAGTAGGAGCGGGCCACGTAGGCCACCAGGCCGGGCTCGTCCTCGGTGTCGGGAACGGCGCGGTCAGCTCGTTGCAGGCATCGGACCGTCACCGCGGACTGGGCCAGTTTCGCCTCGCCCTCCACCCCGAGTACCGACCACTCGACCTTGGCCCAACCGTCGACCGCAGCCTCGGCTGCTTCGTCGATCGAGGCGACCTCGACGATGCGACCATCGCGGGCCACGGTCGCTTCAGTCAGCATGACCTGCTGCTCATTCGCCAGCAGCTGGGGGAGCTGATCGACCAGATCAGTAAGCGCGATCGCGGTTTTGGGGCCGCCGGTCAGGCGCCGGGCAATCATCGCGGTGCCGGCGGCCAGGTCGCGAGGACCGACCTCGATGCGCAGCGGTATGCCCTTGAGTTCCCAATCGATCGCCCGGCGCCCGAACGGAATGTCGGTCCGATCATCCACCCGAACCCGGACGCCGGCCGCACGAAGCTCGGCGCCGATCTTGTGCACCGCCTCGACGACTTCGTCCTTGATAGCCGTGACCACGATCTGAATCGGCGCCAGCGCGGGCGGGACGCGCAGGCCGTCGTCGCCGTGCACCATGATCAGGCCGCCGACCATCCGGGTCGAGGTGCCCAGGAGGTCGTCCAGGCCAGCTCTCGTTTGCTGTCCCTGGACAGGTAACCGATGTCGAAAGGCCTTGGCGAAGTTCTGCCCGAGTTCGTGTGAGGTGCCCATCTGCAACGCCTTGCCATCACCGGTCATGGCCTCACAGCATGTCGTGTTGACTGCGCCGGCGAAGCGCTCCCGCGCGGTTTTGCGTCCGACGACGACCGGGATGGCAAGCACGTTGACCATGAAATCCTGATAGGTCTCGTGCAGAATCTGGCGGGCGTAGTTGCGCGCATCCTCATACGAGGCGTGCGCGGTGTGACCCTCCTGCCACAGGAACTCGCTCGTGCGGAGGAAGATTCGGGGACGCTTCTCCCAGCGGACGACATTGGCCCACTGGTTGAGCAGCAGCGGCAGGTCTCGGTAGCTCTGTACCCATTTGGCCATGAACTCGCCGATGACGGTTTCGGAGGTCGGCCGCACCACCACCGCTTCCTCGAGCTGCTTGCCGCCGGCATGGGTGACCACGGCGAGCTCGGGACTGAATCCCTCTACGTGCTCGGCCTCACGACGCAGATAGGACTCCGGGATGAACAGCGGGAAGTAGGCATTCTCGGCGCCGGCTAGCTTGATCCGGGCGTCCATCTCGGCCACCATCCGCTCCCAGATGGCGTAGCCGTACGGGCGAATGACCATCGTGCCGCGAACCGGGCCGTTGTCGGCGAGTTCCGCCTTGCTGACGATGTCCTGATACCAGCGCGGGAAGCCGGTGGACCGCGGGGTGAGGACCGGAATCTTGCCAGCTGCCACGTCGGCCGATGCTACGGATTGCCGGGCTGGGTCGCGAGATTAGGACCACGGGGCGTGCAGTTCGCTCACGGCACCCGCCAAGCGCAACCAGTGGTTGCGCGACAGGGCTTCTTCGCCTACCGTCATGTGCAACCTAACGTTGCGAAGGTAGGGGATGGACATGGAGTACGGAAGCATCGAGCGCGAACTGCACGTAGCCGCATCGCTCGAGGTGGTATTCGAGGTGCTGAGCAGCCCGGAGTACATCCGGGACTGGTGGAGCGCCGAAAGTGACTTCGAGCCGGTCGCGAGCTCGACAAGCTCGTTGACCTGGACCGACAAGGACAGCGGCCGAACGGAGTCCACGCCGTTCACCGTCGTCGAAGTCGACGCCCCGAGATTGTTCTCGTTCCGCTGGACGTACGACGAGGGCGAGATCGCCGGGCCGGCAAACTCGTTGCTGGTCACCTTCGAGCTGACCCCGTCGGGGGCTGGTACCACAGTGCGTTTCAGCGAGACCGGTTATCGCGAGCGAGGCTGGGAGGCCGCCGTTCTCGAGGCGAATTACAACGATCACCGGCAGGGCTGGGACTTCTACCTGCCGCGCCTGATCGAAACCGCGAACCGG
This sequence comes from Frankiales bacterium, assembly GCA_025966315.1. Taxonomy (GTDB): domain Bacteria; phylum Actinomycetota; class Actinomycetes; order Mycobacteriales; family Jatrophihabitantaceae; genus Jatrophihabitans_A. The sequence goes on from JAOPUZ010000059.1 coordinate 2,866, forward strand.
CTGGCGGCCGTGTAATGACCACCAGCGTCGACGACGACCTCTGGTCCGCGATCGGGGACCCGACTCGCCGCCGCCTGGTGGACCTGTTGCTGGCCGAAGGGCAGGGGACCGCGACAACGCTCAGTGCGCACCTGCCGGTGACCCGACAGGCGGTGACCAAACATCTCGTCGTGCTCGACCGGGTCGGCCTGGTCCGTTCGACCCCGGCCGGACGTGAGAAGCGCTACCACGTGGACCAAGCACAGCTGGCCCGCGCAGTTGCCCAGCTGAATTCCGTCGGCGCTATGTGGGACGCCCGCCTGCGCCGCATCAAGAGCCTCGCCGAGGCAATCGAACGAGCTAAGAACGCGAAGAAATGAGGGAGTTCGAGATGGTAGACATCCTGCACCGAGTTGGCATCACAACGACGCCGGAGAAGGTGTATCAAGCGCTCACGACCGTCGACGGCCTCGCCGCGTGGTGGACGACGGACACCAGCGGGGACGGCGACGCGACGATCCGCTTCCGCTTCGGCGACGTTGGCGGTTTCGACATGAAGGTCCTTGACCTGCAGCCCAACACGCGGGTCGTGTGGGAGGTCGTCGATGGCCCGGCCGAGTGGCTCGCGACGACCGTGACCTTCGACCTGACACAGGACGGTGAGTGGACGATCGTGTCGTTCGCGCACGCGGGCTGGCGTGAGCCGGTCGAATTCATGAACCACTGCAGCACCAAGTGGGCGATCTTTCTGATGAGCCTGAAGTCCCTGATCGAGACGGGCACCGGTGCTCCGCACCCGCGCGACGTGCAGATCAGCAACTGGCACTGAACTCGACGAGCTCGCGCAGCTCAAGGTCATCTCCGGTCGGTGGGTGCGGACCGCGTACGTCACGCCCATTCAAGAGGCCGCCGACCCGTTCCGCACAACGGCTTCGATGGGCGGCTTTGGCCGAGGGGTCGCTCGATGGGCCGCCGTCAGCCTGATGCGGCGGCATGATCACCGGATCTGCTTGTCCGGCAGGTGCGTTGGCCGTGAGATCGCCATCGTTTGGGATTGCGAGCCGTTGGCTACTCAGATGTGAGGGCGGTGCAGCCGATGGGTGGAATGTGTCAAATTTGCGACGTCCGTTGTCATATCTGCTGATTGCCGTCACCGTGGTGGCGGCAGTACTGGTATTTGCCTTTCAGGTGCAGCGCCGGGCCGCGGTGACAGCCGCCCGCCAGACTGAGAGCGCGGTGGCGGAGTTGACGGCGATGCTGGATCAAGAAACGGGGATGCGCGGGTTCTTGCTCAACAATGGGGGAGAAGATTTCCTCGCGCCTTACCTCAGTGGCCAGGGCGCCTACGCACAGGCCCGTATCGAGGTCGGTAGGGACGCCGCGGGGGACAGGACCTCGATGCGACTGGCCACGGCCGAAGAAGCCGCCGCCCGGGCCTGGCAAGACCTTGCGGCCGACCGAATCGCCGCCCGCCGGCGCGGCAGCCCAGACTCGCAAACCACGGCGGCGCAAGCCGGGCTGGGCAAGCAACTGATGGATCAGTTCCGCAGCCTCAATGCCCAGCTGCGGACCCGCTTGGACCAGCGACGCGACGCCACCCTGCGCCTGATCAGCACGGTGTCCACCATCGCGGTGGTGGGGCTGGCCACCCTGTTCGGGCTGGTCGGGTTCCTGCGGCTGCAGCGCCAGACCCGCCGCCGGCTGTCCCGCGGTGAGACCGAGCTCGCGTACCGGGTCCGGCAGCGCGAATTCTCCGATCTGATCCAGGCGGTCGACAGCGAAGAAGAAGCCCACCAGCTCGTAGAACATCACTTGCAACGCTCACTGCCCGGCGCCACCGCCACGGTGTTGACCCGCAACAACTCCGACAACCGACTGCAAGCCGCCACCGACCTGCGCGCCGACTCTGCACTCAACCAGGCCCTGGCCGGGTGTGATCCACGGGCGTGTCTGGCGATCCGGCTGGGCCGGGCGCACCAGGATGGGAACGAGCATGAGGAGCTGATTTCCTGCAAAGTGTGCAGCCATCTCCCGGGTTCTGCGAGCTGCCAGCCGCTGCTGGTTGCCGGCAAGGTGATCGGTTCGGTGCTCATTCAGCAGCCGCTCCGGCTGAACGAGACCGACCACCGCACGGTGGTTGACATCATCGCCCAAGCCGCGCCGGTTCTGGCCAATCTCAAAACCCTCGCCATCGCTGAGAACCGGGCCGCCACCGATGCCCTCACCGGGCTACCCAACCGCCGCGCAATGCACGACACCCTCAAACGAATGGCCGCCCATGCCGGCCGCTCCGCGCAGCCGCTGGCCGCTATCGCGTTCGATCTGGACCACTTCAAGACAATTAACGACCGGCACGGTCACGAAACCGGCGACGCCGCGCTGTCGGCGGTCGGGGAGTGTCTGCGGGAGAACTTGCGCGGGAGCGACTTCGCCGCCCGGATCGGCGGCGAGGAGTTCCTCGTGCTGGCACCGGACACCGATCTGACCGGCGCTCGCCTGCTGGCGGAGAAGCTGCGGGAGGCGCTCACCCATGAAGTAATCCCGCACCTACTCGAACCGATCACGGCGAGCTTCGGTATAGCGGTCATCCCCGATCACGCCGCCAACTTCGAGATGCTGCTGCGCCGTGCCGACCGCGCCAGTTACCTGGCCAAGGAACGCGGCCGCAACCGCGTCGAAACTGCCACCGACGACGACCCCACACCAGCGCCGGCTGGCGTCCATCAACTCCGTCCGGTCATCAGGCAGCCGACCCGCTAGACCTTGTGCGCTCGTTGGGGTGTTGTCTACGCCGTGGCGGCATCGGCATCGGCATCGGCATCGGGCGCGACGTCGGCGGCGAGCGAGGCAAGGTCGAGCCCGAGGATGCTGCCGACCGCGGCGACGGTGAAAAAGGCCGGCGTGGCAATGCGTCCAGTCTCGATCTTGCGCAGGGTTTCGACCGGGATTCCCGCTGCGACCGCGACGTCGACCATGCTGCGGTCACCGCGCGCTTGGCGCAGTGCCGTACCGAGCCGGCAACCGCGGGCGCGTTCGGCGGGGGAGAGCATCGGACGCACCATGACCGTGATACTAATACCGGTATAACAATCACGGTT
>JAOPUZ010000018.1 GCA_025966315.1 Frankiales bacterium
GCAGGCCCCTCAGGGGTACGCGTATCCGCCGGTTGCGCCGGCGCCCCAGCAGGTCCCACAGGACAAGCCAAGTCGTCTCAACAAGGTGGCCGCCTGGGTGAGTATCGTCGCCGGGTCGGTGGTGATCGTCGTCGTGCTGTTCGGGTCGGGCTTCTACTTCGGCAGGGAAACCGCACCACAACCCGTGGACCGCGGTGCCGCCGGTACCGAGCAGGGTCCCATGATCTTCCCGATGCCGCGCGGACAATTCGATCGGCCGGGCCCCGGCATCGTCATCCCCAATGGACCGAGCTTCCAGTTGCCGAACATCTTCCCGCAATTTCCGATGTCGCCGCAGACCCCGTCGACCCAGACGCCTGGTCAGCCGCCGAGATAGACGCTCGATGTGCGGCACCTGGCTTCATAGCCGATTCATAGCGGATTCAATATTGGCGCATCACCACTGAGGACATGATCGGGAACATGAGCGAAACGACATCGTCACCAGAAGAACCAGTTACCAGCCCTTTGGGCACCACCGCGACAACGGCTCCTGCCACCGCCGACACGCCGACCGTTGTCGAGCACCGAGACGTCGAGAAGCGCCGACGACGCCCCAGGCTCAACGCCGTTGCCGCATGGGTCGGCATCGTGGCGGGCGCCGTGTTCATCGTCGCCGTCATCTTCGGCACCGGCTTCGTCCTCGGCGCGAGCACAGGTGGCGGGCATCACCACGGCGGCCATCACCACGGTGGCGGCGGCCAGATGCACCACCAGGGCGGACCCGGAGGTTGGCAGGGCGGACACGGCGGCTTCGGTCCCGGCGGTCCTGGCGGACAGGGCAGCTACGGTCCCGGCGGACAGGGCGGTTTCGGTCCCGGCGGACAGGGCGGTTTCGGTCCCGGTGGACAGGGCGGCTTCGGTCCCGGTGGACCCGGTGGCTTCGGTCCCGGCGCACAGGGCCCCGGCCCCGGCCCCGGCGGACAGGGCCCCGCGCAGGGCGGACCCCAGGGACCCCAGGGCGGCGCCGGGCAGACGACACCGCCCGGTCGCTGAGACACTCGATCGATGCCCCGTTCACCCTCGTGGTGAGCGGGGCATCGTCGTCTTTCCTGATCTTGCGGATCGGCAAGGACAAGAGTGTGATTCGAGAGAGAGAGTGTCCTGGCGACTTCGTGGGTACCTACACGGGAAGTGGTGCCTTCGAGGCGACCGCGGCCACGCCCCGAGCGGCCGCGACCACGAGGAGATGGGTAGGTAGATGACTGAAAAGATCGCAACGACCGATGGTGGCGCGCCCGTACCGAGCGTCGAGCATTCGCTGTCCGTCGGTCCCGATGGCCCGATTCTGCTGCAGGACCACTACCTGATCGAGCAGATGGACAACTTCAACCGGGAGCGCATCCCGGAGCGCCAGCCACACGCCAAGGGCGGTGGCGCGTTCGGACATTTCGAGGTGACCAACGACGTCAGCCAGTACACCAAGGCGGCGGTCTTCCAGCCGGGCGTCAAGACCGAGATGGTCGCCAGGTTCTCGACCGTGGCCGGCGAGCGCGGCAGCCCAGACACCTGGCGCGACCCGCGCGGGTTCTCGCTGAAGTTCTACACGTCCGAAGGCAACTTCGACATGGTGGGCAATAACACCCCGGTGTTCTTCGTCCGCGACCCGATGAAGTTCCAGCACTTCATCCGTAGCCAGAAACGCATGGCCGCCACCAACCTTCGCGACCACAACATGCAGTGGGACTTCTGGACGCTGGTGCCCGAGTCCGCGCATCAGGTGACCTATCTGATGGGCGACCGCGGCATCCCGAAGACCTGGCGGCACATGAACGGCTACTCCAGCCACACGTACAGCTGGATCAACGCCAACGACGAGATGTTCTGGGTGAAGTACCACTTCCATACCGACCAGGGCGTCGACTACCTGACCCAGGAGGACGCCGATCGCATCGCCGGTGAGGACGGCGACTACCACCAGCGGGATCTGTACGACGCGATCGAGGCCGGCAACCATCCGACGTGGACACTCAAGATGCAGATCATGCCGTTCGAGGACGCCGCGAGCTACCGGTTCAATCCGTTCGACATGACCAAGGTCTGGCCACACGCCGACTACCCGCTCATCGAGGTCGGCAAGATGACCCTGGACCGCAACCCGGCCGACTATCACTCCGAGATCGAGCAGCTGGCCGTCGAGCCGAGCAACTTCGTCCCGGGCATCGGCCCGAGCCCCGACAAGATGCTGCTGGGCCGGATGTTCTCCTACCCGGATGCGCATCGAGCCCGCATCGGGGTGAACTACAACCAGCTGCCGGTCAACGCTCCCAAGTCGCCGGTAAACAACTACAGCACGGCTGGACGCATGCGTTTCCGCAACGCGACCGACCCCGTGTACGCGCCGAACTCCAAGGGCGGCCCGCGTGCCGATGTCAGCCGCTACGGCGAGCCCGCCGGCTGGCCCGTCAGCGGTGAGATGGTGCACGCCGCCCAGACCCTGCACGCTGAGGATGACGACTGGGGCCAGGCCGGAACTCTGGTCCGCGTGGTGCTGAGCGATGCTGAGCGCGATCGGCTCGTCAGCAACATCGTCGGCCACCTGCTTGACGGTGTCACCGAGCCGGTGCTGCAGCGCGCGTTCGAGTACTGGCACAACGTGGACACCGACCTGGGTGACCGGGTCGAGAAAGGCGTCCGCACCGCGCAGTTCTGATCGGCGTATCGCACCGTGATGTACGAGGGGCTCGGCGCAGGTAAGGCGCCGGGCCCCTCGCATACGCGGGCCGAATCCCCCGGCTGAAAATCCATCTGGCCGAGTCCCACATAGCGAACGGTCCATACCAATGACGATTCTGAGCCTGAGCCTGTCCTACCGGAACACTCCGGTCGAAGTGCTGGAAAAGCTCGCGGTTCCGCCCGCACAACAAGCCAGCGTGCTAACCCGGTTGCACGCCGTGCCGGCTATCGACGAGGTGGTCCTCTTGTCCACCTGCAACCGCGTCGAGGTCTACGCGGCCGCACATGGACCGGCCGAGCAGGTCACCCAGAGCGTCGCGAACATCATGGGCGCCCATGGGCGGGTCCCGGTCAACGAGGTGCTGCGGATGGGCCGCCTCCGAGTCGGCGCAGTGGCCGCCGAGCACTTGTTCTCGGTGGCGTGTGGGCTGGATTCGATGGCCGTCGGTGAGGAACAGATCGTCGCCCAGATCAAGGCGGCGGCCCGCGCGAGCGCCGCATCGGGAACCACCGGCCCTGCCGTCACCGGACTGGTCGACGCGGCGCTGCGGGCCAGCAAGCGCGCCCGCACGGAGACCACGATCAGTACCGAGGGCATCTCGCTCGCCCGTGCTGCCTTGGATCTCGCCGACGCGCACGTTGGCGGCCTCGCTGGCCGCGATGCGGTCGTGCTCGGGACAGGCAGCTTGGGCAAGTTCGCCGCGCGGCTGCTGCGCGAGTCCGGCGTCGGGCGGCTTACCGTCGCCAGCCGCGACCAGGAGCGAGCCGCTGAGGTGGCCGCGGCTGTCGGTGGCAGCTACCTGCGAGCCAGCGAGATAGCCGCCAGGCTGGCCGGCGCCGACATCTTGATCTGTGCCACCGGTTCCTCCGTACCCGTGGTGCGCGCCGACCAGGTGCAGGCGGCCCGGGCGCGGGCCGGCGGCCGGCCGCTGTTGGTGCTCGACCTGGCGATGCCACCGGACGTGGACCCCGGTGTGGGGCGGCTGGCCGAGGTCACGCTCGTCGACCTCAGCGCACTCGGCCAGCACTTGGCAGACCGAGAAGTACCCGACCAGGTGCCTGCGGTCCGCGCGATCGTCGCCGCGGAGGCCGCTGCATATATCGACCGGCAAGAGCGAGCAGCGGCGGCGCCGGTCATCGCTGCTATGCACGCACAGCTCAGGCGGCTAGCCGACGCCGAACTGGCCCGGCTGCACGACCGACTTCCGGACCTCAGCGAAGAGCAACAGGCCGAGACTGCCGCCACCGTCCACCGCATCCTCCGCAAGATTCTCCACCGGCCGACAGTCCGCGCCAAAGAGTTCTCCACCGGGCCGGAAGGGCTGGTCTACCTAGAAGCGCTGCAACAGCTCTTTGGCCTTGGCGCACACGCCGACGACACTCGCGCGATCGTGTGACTCAGGTGCCAGCGAGCGACCTAGCTGCGTACCGCGACAACTTTGGTGCGGCGTATAAATCTGCGCATGGTCGACACTGTTCGATCGCCGGATCCTCACAGGGTGCAGGCGAGCCTGGGCAATAGCGAGACGCGGGTATGAAGGCGGCCCGCGTAGCTGAGCGTCGGGTGGTGATCCAAGAGGTCGCGGAGCCGGTAGCAGAGGCTGATCATGCCGTGGTCCGCGTCGTCTCGGCCGGTGTGTGCCACAGCGATCTTCATCTCGCGCGGGGCGACTGGGGAGGTCAAGCCTCGGGTGGTCTCGGGCATGAGGGGATCGGCGTCGTCGAATCGCTCGGTGCCGATGCTGATCGGTATGTGCAGGAGGGTGATCGGGTCATCTTCGGGCTCGGGGGCATGGGCGGCGCTTACTGGTGCGGAAGCTGCGAGCAATGCCTGGGCGGCGAACCTCAGTTCTGCGCGCAGGGCCGGGCGCTGCTCGGGACTTTCGCCGAACGCATCGCGGTGTGGGCGCCGGCACTCACCGCCCTGCCTGCCTCGGTCTCGGACCTGGAGGCTCCGCTTGCGTGCGGTGGCCTGACTGCCTACGGCGCGATCAAAAAGCTCTTCAAGGCCGGCATTTTTCCCGGCAGCCGGATCGCGATCGTCGGCGCCGCGGGCGGTCTCGGCCACTACGCCGTCCAACTTGCGGCCTCCTTCGGCTACCGGGTTATCGCCGTGGACATCGGGGCCGAGCGGCTCGAGTTCGCTCGATCCCTCGGCGCTGATCTGGTCGTTGACGCCACGGATGACACGCTCGGTGATGTTGGCGGAGTAGCAGCGAGCTTGGTGTTCTCGGCGGGCTTGTCCGGCTTCCGGACCGGGCTTTCGCTGCTGCGCCGAGGTGGTCACCTGCTCGGAGTTGGGCTTCCCCCGACGTCCGACGGAATGCTGGAGCTGAGCCCCTTCGAGCTGTTCGCCCGCAACCTGACGATTTCGTATTCAGCGGTAGGCACCGTCCAGGACATGCGTGAATTGGTGGAGCTGGCCGCCGACGGGAAGGTTCACACCCACGTCGGGCGCACCGGACCGCTTTCGGATCTCGAGCACATCTTCGAGGAGCTGGAGGCCAGGAAGTACGTGGGGCGGGCGGTGATCACCGATGTCACTCGCTGAACCGGAGGTCCGCAACCCGCACGCGGGAATGCCATTCTCCGACGGTGACGACGCCATCGCCGCCGCTTTGCGCGATGTGAGCGTGTCCGCGCTGTGCTGCTCTCTGGTGCATTTGACCGGGGACCTGTCGTGGGTACGC
>JAOPUZ010000037.1 GCA_025966315.1 Frankiales bacterium
CCGTCCGCGCCGTCCGCGCCGTCCGCGCCGTCCGAGCCGTCCGCGCGGTCCGCGCGGTCCGCGCGGTCCGGGCCGTCCGGGCCGTCCGAGCCGTCCGCTCCGTCCGAGCTGTCCGAGCCAGCCAGCCTGCCTCCGACCGTGGGTCGGCCATCGTCGAATTTGCGTTGATCAGCATCCTGCTGGTGTTCCTGCTGTTCGCGGTCGTGCAGGTTGGTCTTGTGTTCTACGTCCGTTCCGTCGTCGCGGCTTCGGCTTCCGACGGGGCGCGTTACGGTGCCGGCGCGGGTGTATCCGCCTCGGACGGCGGCAAGCGGGCCGCCAGCCTGATCGCTACCGGTCTACCCGGAACATCGGCCCGCGGCATTCTCTGCCAAGGCGATACGAGCATCGACCAAGCCAGCGGCCTGCAGGTCGCTCAGGTGAATTGCCGTGGGCGGCTGCGGTCGGTCTGCCTGCCGATTGGTGCTCTCGTCACGATTTCCGCCCGCGCGCAATCATTGAAGGAGCCCGGATGATCCGGACACATCGTCGCGGAACGGCGCGCTGATCCCGATGCGCCGTCTAATGTCGCGAAGCTCGCGCGAGGACGGCAACGCCATTGTCGAATTCGTGTTCGTCGCGATCCTCGTGCTCGTGCCGCTGGTCTATCTCGTCGTCGCGGTAGCCCAGATTCAGCGGGGACGCATCATCACGGTGGCGGCGGCACGAGACGTCGGTCGTGCCCTGACCGACGCACCCGATCCTGGTCAGGCCCGGATCCGCGCCGACGCTGCGCTGCGGGTGTCACTCTCGGCCGCTGAGCTGACCCCGGCCGATGTTCAGATTCGACTCGTGGAGGCGAGCGCGAACTGCTCCGCACCGGCCATCGATCCGACCTTCGAACCGGGTTCGGAATTCGCGATCTGCATCAGCCTGCATCAGCACACACCAGGGATCCCGGGAGTGGTGGGCGGCCGCGGGATTCAGAGCATCGGCCGCTACGTCGTGCGGCTCGACGACTTCAATCCGGCCCGGCCCGGGTCCTGAACAACTCGACGGGTATCAGTCGCACCAGAAGAACCGGCGAAGGGCTTGCCAGCCCGCACGAACGGCGCGCCACCCAGCGCGATGGTCGCGTGACGCGGCGGGCAGAACTCCGTCCCGCGCCGGTTCGGCTGACCGGTGCGGATCCGGGTGTTCGACCCGCTCAGGCACCGGGCTGCGCGCCACTGGGGTACGGCCAACCCTCAGCGGCGGTTCAGAGGCGGCAGTGGTCGGTGGAAGGTACAAAATGCGTTCCAAATCCACCAGCGCTCGTAATTCGACGCGCGTTAGCGGTGGACCCGGTTCATGTCCCAACGGAATGTTTTTCACGGCGCCCCGTCCGTCCTGCAGATCTATTAGGTTTATGAAACGTCCGGTTTCCTGAGCAGAAAAGGGCCTGGGTACCCATGGTTTCGGACGGTATCGGCGCAGAAAGCCCATAATCACGGCGCTGGTCAGCTGGCGAGAAACTGAGTCAAGGTTTGGCTTCCCGCTCGGGCTAGCGCACCGCGCACCTGTTGTTCGTCCATTCCCAGCCGAAGCTGGGAATTGCCTGATACCTGAGGGTCAATCTTCAGCTCGCGGAGATACGTGCACAGGGCCGACCACTGCCGGCTGATCTCATCGAGATCGGCGTCGACGGCAATCCAATCCGACATGGTCGGCATTGTGTTCTCGCTGACCTGATTCAGCGTCTCCGAAAAATACGCCGCGGCCGCGCTCCACGGCTCGATCAGCAGCGTCATTGCCCTTCGCAGCGTTCCGAGTTGCCAGCCGAAAGCGCACACCGCGGCGGCCATTGCGTTGATCAGCACGGTGTGACCCTGAGTTCTGGTCAGGCGCCGACTCAACGCATCGATTGAGGCCCGCTGTCGCTGGATCGGCAGCGAGTCGAGAGCGACGACGGCCACGCCCTCGGACATGATGATCCCGGCCGGCACCACCATGGACACCTTCATCTGACCCGCCGCGGGCGCCAGCGCAACGTCGATGCAGCCCATGACCAGGCCCGCGACGCGATTGAGTGATCCGCCGGCAATCGTGACGGCAAGCGCGACCGCGTTGTCGCTCAGATCATCGAGTTGTTGGTTCAAGTTCGCCAGCGGCGCCTGGTTCTGGCTGATGCGCTCGGCCGCCTCGCCGGCGAGTTCGGCCATCAGCCTCGCGTGATCGTCGAACGCCGCGGCCGCCGATTTGAGTCCATCGATGATCGGCGTGGTCAGGCTGCCGAACTGAGCGAAGTTGGTGCTCAGCAGTTGCAGGTTGTTCGACAGCGCGTAGCGCGTGAGTACGTTGTCCGGCTCGACAATCAAGGTCTCCGCGTAGTGCTTCGCCGCATTGAGTGACGGCAGCACGATCTCCGTGGTGTTCTGCAGCAGTACGTTCGGCAGGTTCAGCACCTCCTCGACCGGGTATCGAGCCAGATCGCGCAACGACGCCTTGGTCGACAGCCAGGCTCGCCGCATCCGCTCATAGGCGTCACCGCCGCCCGGCCACAACTCGGCGCCCGCGGCCTCGGGAAACTGGTACCGCTTTGTCTGTGCGGACTGCCTGATGAACTGGAACAGCTCGTCCTTGATCGGGCTGCGTATGCCGTGCTGGGCGCCGGCATGGCAAGCGATGCGAAGCGAGGAAATGACCGGAAGGGCTCGCGCTGAGGTGGCCAAATTCGACATATTTCCTCTCAGATGACGCACAGTTGCGGGCGGTGCCGCCCTCACGTAGAGCGATTGTGCGGCTACGTTAAGCGGCGAAAGCGGGCAATTGTTCTAATTGGGCCCCGAGGCCTAAGCGGCTGCCGGCCGACCTGCGGATCGCGCAACATCTGGCATCTCGGGGATGCCAGATGTTGCGCGATCGGCGTTACGCACCCTCGCGGCATCGACCAGTACCCTCAATGGTTGTGACCGACGTACCCGCTGAGCTCAAGGAGCTCTCGAACACCCTCAGCAGCATCGAGAAGGTGCTCGACCTGCCCCGCCTGCGCGTCCGGGTCACCGAACTCGAGGCCGAGGCCAACCAACCCGACCTGTGGAACGACCCGGACAACGCCCAGCGCATCACCTCCGATCTCAGCCACACGCAGGGCCAGATCCGGCGGGTGGAAGAGCTGCGCAGCCGCGTCGACGATGCCGAGGTTCTGTGGGATCTCGCCGAGGCGGATCCGGATTCTCCCGAAGCGGCCGGCACCCGGCTCGAGACCGAGGCCGAGGCGGCCGTGCTGCGCAAGGCGATCGACGAGCTGGAAGTCCAGACGCTGCTCAACGGTCAGTACGACTCGCGCCAGGCGCTGGTGACCATCCGATCTGAGGCCGGCGGCGTGGATGCCGCCGACTTCGCCGAGATGCTGCTGCGGATGTACACGCGCTGGGCTGAGCGGCACAACTATCCCGTCGACATCCTGGACACGTCCTACGCCGAAGAAGCCGGCATCAAATCCGCCACCTTCCAGGTCAAGGCACCTTTCGCGTACGGCACCCTCTCGGTCGAGCAGGGCACTCACCGGCTGGTCCGGATCAGCCCGTTCGACAACCAGGGACGTCGCCAGACCAGTTTCGCCGGGGTCGAGGTTCTGCCGGTCGTCGAGCAGTCCGATCACGTCGACATCAATGAGGACGACCTGCGGGTCGACGTCTACCGGTCCTCCGGCCCCGGCGGCCAGGGCGTCAACACGACCGACTCCGCGGTACGTATCACCCACCTGCCGACCAACATCGTGGTGTCCTGTCAGAACGAGCGCAGCCAGATCCAGAACCGCGCCTCGGCCATGGCGGTGCTGCAGGCCAAGCTGCTGGAACGCCGCCGCGAAGAAGAGCAGGCGCGGATGAACGCCCTCAAGGATGGTGGTACGTCCTGGGGCAACCAGATGCGTTCCTACGTCCTGCACCCCTACCAGATGGTCAAGGACCTACGCACCGAGCACGAGGTCGGCAACCCGGCCGCGGTGCTGGACGGCGACATCGACGACTTCATCGAAGCCGGCATTCGCTGGCGCCGTTCCACCTGATCGCCGCATAGCCCACGCACTGATCGCGCATAGCCCGCAACACTCAGCGCCGGCGTGACCCGCCAACAACTCCTCGCAAACCGGGCTTGGCCATTCTCGAAGGTAGGATTGCCTCCCGTGATCGCGCTGGAGAATGTCACCAAGATCTATCCCGCTAGCACGCGTCCTGCCCTGGACGGCGTGACCCTAACCATCGACAAGGGCGAGTTCGTGTTTCTCATCGGCGCGTCCGGCTCAGGCAAGTCGAGCGTCCTGCGGCTGTTGCTTCGTGAGGACCTGCCGTCCTCGGGCAATGTCATCGTCAACGGCAAGGACATCGCGAAGTTGCCAGGACGCAAGGTCCCTGAGCTCCGTCGTGGAATCGGCTGTGTATTTCAGGATTTCCGGCTGCTGCCCAAGAAGACCGTATTCGAGAATGTCGCCTTCGCCCTGGAAGTGATCAATAAATCGCAGCGGGCCATCAAGCGATCGGTGCCCGAGGTGCTCGAGATGGTCGGCCTCGACGGCAAGGCTCACCGCTACCCGAACGAACTGTCCGGCGGAGAGCAGCAGCGGGTGGCGATCGCGCGGGCGTTCGTGAACCGTCCGCTGGTGTTGCTCGCTGACGAGCCCACTGGCAATCTGGATCCAGATACCAGTCAGGGCATCATGGGCTTGCTGGAGCGGATCAACCGCAAGGGCACCACCATCGTGATGGCCACCCATGACAACAACATCGTGGACGCGATGCGTCGCCGGGTCATCGAACTGGACTTCGGCCACATCGTCCGCGACCAGAATCGCGGCGTCTACGGTATCGGGCGCTGAGCGTCCCGTCCCGCCCACTGCACGTCCATAGTTGACCAAAAGTTAGGACATCATGCGCGCAAGTTTTCTCATGTCGGGCGTCGCCACCGGCCTACGCCGAAACGTCAGCATGACGATTGCTCTCGTGCTGTCCACCGGGATCTCGTTGGCGTTTCTCGGCGGTGCATTCCTGATCGACAAAGAGATCACCAAGTTCCAGACGTACTACCAGGACAAGATCAACGTCTCGATCTACCTGTGCAACGCGACCGCGAACACCGACCCGACCTCGAACTGCCGGCACAAGGTCACCGACGCCGAGCGGGTCGCCCTGCAGAGCAAGTTGCAGGCCGACCCGATGATCAGCAGCGTCACGTTCGTCAACGAGGCGCAGGCCACCGCCATTGCGAAGCAGCGGCTGGGCGCCAAGGCCGTTGACGAGGCTGGTCCGGGTGCGATCCCGGCCTCGTTCACGTTGAAGCTGCGCGATCTGAAACGGGACTACGACTCGGTCGCGAACAGGTACGCCAAAGCAACCGGCGTCGACTTGGTCCAGAACCAGGACGTCAGCCTGAAAACGATGCTGCGCCTCTTCGATTCCGCGCGGGTCGGTTCGTTCGTGGTGTCGATCGTGATCATGATCTGCGCCGTCATTCAGATGGCCAATACAATCCAAGTCGCCGCGCAGCAACGAAGAAACGAGACCGGCATCATGCGGCTGGTCGGGGCCTCGCGCTGGATGACCCAGCTGCCGTTCATCATCGAGGCGGTGGTCGCCGCGGTGGTCGGCGGCATCCTGGCCATCGTGATGGACTGGATCGGCAAGGCCGCGATCCTGGACGGCATCCTCGGTGAACAGGTGCGCGCGCGAATCCTGCAGCCGTTGGACGGCAACGACATCCTGGTTGCCGGCGGCGTCGGCCTGGTCGCGGGCGTGGTGTTGGCGGCAATAACCGCGTGGGTGACGCTGCGTCTTTACGTACGCTTGTAGTCATGGCCACCGCAACCTCGACCCCCGCCCGCGCGCGGGCATCGTCCAATACGCCGACGCCGCGCAAGATGATCGCGCAGAACCGTAAGGCGCGGCACGAATACGCCATCGAGGACGTTTTCGAATGCGGTGTGGTGTTGCGCGGCACCGAGGTCAAGTCATTGCGGCTGGGACGAGCGTCGCTGGTGGACGGATTTGCCACCATCGACGACGGCGAGGTTTTCCTGCACGGCGTGCACATCCCGGAGTACGAGCAGGGCTCCTGGACCAACCACGAGCCGCGGCGGGTACGGAAGCTGTTGCTGCACAAGGCCGAGATCGTCCGCCTGATCGGTAAGACCAAGGAATCCGGGCTGACCCTGATCCCATTGTCACTGTATTTCTCCGACGGCAAGGTCAAGGTCGAATTGGCCCTGGCCCGCGGCAAGAAGTCCTACGACAAGCGCCAGGATCTGGCCAAGCGGGATGCCGACCGTGAGGTGCAGCGGGCGCTGGGGCGCCGGTCCAAGGGGATGGCGGGCTGAGCGGCGGACGACCAACGAAACCGACTGTCCTACCGTCACGTCCCCATGACGTCGCGCGAATAGGACCTTCCGGGTATCACTCGATCTCGGCGTTGCCCGCACTCGCACGGGCCGCGGCGGCTGATTCGGTCGCGATCCGGCGTTGGTCGGCCACCAGCACGCCATAAGTGAAGGTGTTGCCGCCCTCATCGGCGACCTGTTCGGCGATCCGCCGCAGCAGCTCGGTGGCCACCACCGCATCCTGATGCTCACCGAGCAGGTTCTGCAGATTCTCGGCAACCCGCATCAGCTCGCCGGCGTCCTTGCCGAGCAGGGGCAATGCGGCCTCACCGGCATAACGCGCCCGTTTGCCGGCTTTGCGGGCCGCGTGCAGTTCCCCGTCGGTGGCCGAGCGACGGCCGGCCCGCTTGAGCTTGCGGTCCAACCGCCGCTGCGCCGTACCGACGTATTCGTCGAGCTGGTCGGCCGGCTTGGTCGCCTCGTCGGTCAGCGGCGCCGCCGTCCGCCACTGGATCAGTTCGACGAACAGCGCGTGGTACCGGGTGCTCCGGGTGGTGGCCAGCAACGCCTCCCGGTGTTGGCGCAGCTCGCTGGACAGCACCCGGTCGACCCGCTCGGCAACGGGGCCGAGGACCAGAAACGCGGGCAATTCGTCGACCGCCCGAGCGAGCCTGGCCCGCAACACCTGGCGGTCGCGGACTTCGCCGAGCTCACCAGCGAGCCAGGCCAACTCGCCGTCCAGCCAGCTGGCGCGGCGATGATCGAACACGGCCGTGAAGGTGCGCAGCGTGGACCGCAACCGACGGGTGGCGACTCGCATCCGGTGCACCGCCTCGTCCGGGCTGAGGGTGCTGGCCTCTACCGGGGTACTGGCGATGGCCACATGCCCGCTGGTGAGGGCGTCGATCTGCGCGCTCAGATAGT
Organism: Frankiales bacterium; assembly: GCA_025966315.1. Lineage (GTDB taxonomy): Bacteria > Actinomycetota > Actinomycetes > Mycobacteriales > Jatrophihabitantaceae > Jatrophihabitans_A. Next base: position 7,256 of record JAOPUZ010000037.1, read on the forward strand.
TCAGCACCACGGCACCCACCGTCGTTACCTCGGAGCCCTCGGCGTCGTCAGTGTTCTCGACCGGTTCGACCGGTCGGCCCCGCAGCGCGCGTTCCAGTTTTGAGCCGCTGGCCGAGTAATAGGCGTTGCGGGCCACCAGCCAGGTTCCGACGGCTCGCAGGTCCTTTCGCCGCCCGGCCGGTCCCAGCTCGACTTCGATCTCACGCCAGCGGGTTTCCGCGATCGGGACCATGCCACACGAATCGACGTACACCTGGTCGTCGGCGACCTCGAAGCGCAGCACGCCCGCGGCGTCGAGAACCCGGTACCGGGTCCGGCTGACCCGCAGTCGAGCCACCGGCACGATGCCGATGTCGTGGGTGAAGGGCCGGATCAGGTCGGCGAGTTCGGACGGTGGCTGCGGCGTCGCCGGTGCATCGACACCGGGCGTCGGCCCGCTGAGCGGCCAGCGATATTCGGTACGGAACCCCTCGCCCGGCAGCTTCAGATGCCATCCGGTGTCGTCGGTCCCGGTGCGTCGCCGGACGGTCATCCGAGCGTCCAGCAGATCGAAGTCCGCGGTGTCGTAGTACGTACTGAGCAGCTCGGACTGCCGCTGGTCGATGCCGTCCGGCCCGTTCAGCATCTCGCCCAGATCGCCCAGCACGAAATCGGGCGCCACGTCGAATTTGGACTCGATCTCGCGCTGGGTTTCAGCCATGGCACAGTTTTACCGTGTCCGGGTGAACATTCGCGGACGGGCTAACGACCGAACCGGCGCAACCGCAGGCTGTTGCCGACGACGAACACCGAGCTGAACGCCATTGCGCCGCCGGCGATCATCGGATTCAGCAAGCCCAACGCCGCCAGCGGAAGGGCGGCGACGTTGTAGGCAAACGCCCAGAACAGGTTGGCTCGGATGGTGTTCAGGGTGGCCCGCGACAGGCGAATCGCGGTCGCGGCCGCGCACGGGTCCGCCCGCATCAGGGTCAGGTCGGCCGCCTCGACGGCGATGTCACTCCCGCCGCCGACCGCCAGCCCCAGGTCGGCGGCGGCCAGCGCGGCCGCGTCGTTGACCCCGTCGCCCAGCATCGCCACCCGATGGCCCTCGGCCCGAAGGCGAGCCACCACGTCGGCCTTGCCGGTCGGCAATACCTCGGCGATCACCGTGTCGATGCCGAGTTCGCTCGCGACGGCCCGAGCGGCGGCCTGGTTGTCGCCGGTGAGCAAAATCGGGTTCAGGCCGAGCGCTTTCAATTCGGCAACGGCCCGCGCCGAGCTGGACCGGACGGTATCGGCGACCACGATGACCCCGGCGACGCGACCATCCCAGCCGACGAATACCGGGGTGCGGCCAGCTCGCTCGGCCTGTTCAGCGGCCAGCGTCAACCGCTGCGGGACAACACTCGCCCAGTCGTCCTGCAACCAACCGCGACGCCCGATGACGACGGCGACCCCGTCGACCACGCCACTGACCCCTAGGCCGCCGGTGTCCTGGAACTCCGCCACGTCGAGCAGCGGACCGGCGTCGCGAGCGGCCAGGCGGGCAATCGCGTGGGCGATCGGATGGTTCGAGGCATGTTCGACGGAGCCGGCCCGCCGTAGCAGGGTCAGGGCGGGCACCCCGTCGGCGGGGATCACGTCCAGCACCTCGATGTCGCCGGTGGTCAACGTGCCGGTTTTGTCGAGCAGGATGGTGTCGATCCGGCGGCTGGACTCCAGTACCTGCGGCCCTTTGATCAGGATGCCGAGCTGCGCGCCGCGGCCGGTGCCGACCAGTAGCGCGGTCGGTGTGGCCAGTCCGAGTGCGCACGGGCAGGCGATGATGAGGACGGCAACGGCGGCCGTGATGGCCCGGTCGGCGGTGTGACCCGTGGCCAGCCAGCCGAGCAAGGTCGCGACGGCCAGCACCAGCACGATGGGCACGAAGATGCCCGACACCCGGTCAGCCAGTCGCTGCACGGCGGCCTTGCCGGACTGCGCCTGTTCAACCAGCCGGCCGATCTGGGCGAGCTGGGTGTCGGCACCGACGCGGGTGGCCTCAACCACGATCCGGCCGGACAGGTTCACGGTCGCGCCGCCGACCGCATCACCGACCCCGACTTCGGCCGGTATCGATTCGCCGGTGAGCAGCGAGGCGTCGACGGCACTGCGGCCGACCACGATCGTCCCGTCCGTGGCAATGCGCTCACCTGGACGCACCACGAACTTGTCGCCGCGAACCAGCTGACCGACCGGGACGCGCTGCTCGATGTTGTCGCGAAGCAGGCTGACTTCGGTCGCCCCCTGGTTCAGTAGGTCCCGCAGCGCGGCACCGGATCGACTGCGCGCGCGGGCTTCGAGATAGCGGCCAAGCAGCAGAAAGACGGTGACGGTGGCCGCGACTTCGAGGTAGATGTCGGCCCGGTCGGTGAGCACCGACCACGCCGACCACAGGTAGGCCGTCGCCACTCCGATCGAGACGAGTGTGTCCATGGTGGTCGCGCCGTGCCGGGCGTTGATCAGCGTGGCGCGATGGAAAGGCCAGGCGGCCCAACTGACCACCGGCGCGGCCAAGGCCAGCACCCACCAGCGCCAGCCCGTGAAGTGCAACGCCCCGATCATCGAGATTGCCACCACTGGCACAGCCAATGCGAGGGCGACGACCAGGTGCCGCAACAGCTCGCGCTGCTCGGCGGTCGGGCCGCTGCCCTCGTCGGCCGGCCGTTGCAGGCTGGCCGTGTAACCGGCCGACTCCACCGCGCCGATCAGCGTTGCCGGGTCGACGGATGGATCGGCGCGGACCGTGGCCTTCTCGGTGGCGTAGTTGACGTCGGCCTCGACACCGTCCAGCTTGTTGAGCTTCTTGGCCACCCGGACCGCGCACGAGGCGCAGGTCATCCCGCCGATGCTCAGTTCGATCGGCGGGGTTCGGGTGTCGGTGCCGCTCATCAGGCGAGGGTGTAGCTGCCGGCCTCGTCCAGCGCCGCGGCGACGTCGGGCCCGCTCAGCGGTGCCGCACTGGTGACGGTGACGGTCGAGACGCCGCCGGCCACCAGTTCGATCGTCACGGCAGTCACCCCGTCGAGGGCGGACAGCTCCTCGGTGACGGCGCGAGCACAGTGCTCGCAGGTCATGCCGGCTACCGCATAGTCGATGCTGGTCACGTCAAGTGCCTTTCCAGGATTGGGGATTGTTGCCGAGGCCGCCGCGCGATCGGCGGATTACGAACGGACCAGGCGGGCGATGGCCGCCGTCGCTTCTTTCACTTTCGCGTCGGCCTCATCGCCGCCGGCCTGGATCGCGTGCGTGACGCAGTGATTGAGGTGTTCCTCGAGGAGCGCCAGGGCGGTGGACTCCAGGGCCCGCGTCGCAGCCGAGACCTGAGTGAGGACGTCGATGCAATACGTGTCGTTCTCGACCATGCGCTGCAGACCGCGGACCTGCCCCTCGATACGGCGCAACCGTTTCAGATGGGCCTGCTTCTGGTCGGCGTAACCGGGCGTGGTGTGTTCCATGGCGACTCCTTCAAATACCCCTGGGGGGTACTACGAAAGATACCCACCGGGGGTACCTGTGCGCAAGCCGGTCGCTGGAGTTGTCCTCGAAGCGCCGTGGCACTCGGCCAGCGGACAACGCGCTCGTGTTCGGGCCCCTGGCATGGCACAATGAGAGGTCGCGGCCACGGTGGTCGCGATGTCCCAGGGGGTGAATGGTCTCGACTTCGTGCGTCGAGATGTGGAGAAGCGGGCCGAGGACCGCATTGCTGACCTCGTTAAAAAAGCGATGCAACAAAAAACAACCGC
>JAOPUZ010000049.1 GCA_025966315.1 Frankiales bacterium
GTTCGGTCACCGCATGCTGGGCTCGATGGGCCAGGTCGGTTCAGCCGGTGACAACGCCGCGATGGAGTCCTTCTTCTCGCTGCTGCAGAAGAACGTCCTCGACCGCCAAGTCTGGGACACCCGCGAATAGCTCCGCATCGCGATCATCACCTGGATCGAGCGGACCTACCACCGACGCCGCCGACAATCAGCACTCGGTCGATTGACCCCCATCGAGTTCGAGATCATCATGACCCAGACCACCAACAAAGCGGCCTAACCACTGTCACCTAATCGTGCAGCAGACCCGGTGCCGACGGTGACGGAAACTGTTTGGTCGACGGTCCAGGCGGTCTGGCGTTCCTGCAGCCGACCAATGATTGCATGCGATTGCATGCGCGTCTGTCCTTACAGAATGCGCTTTGACTTTGCGCGGTCCGCAAGAATGCCTACTCCGACGCCGATTATAATCAAGACTATTGCCGCTATATAGCCAACTGGGTGATGATATCCTCCGCTTTTGCTTGTGGCGACCACACTGACGATTATTCCAGACACAACCAGGACAATGGACAGGGCCCTCAGAAGGCTTGAGCGGCTCATATGTGGAAGACCCTTCGTAGCCATACCATGACGCTGAGCATCTGGTTCTGGAGCTTATTTCGGATCTTTGTCTTTATCGCCGCCTGCAGTCCCGAACCAGCGATAGCACCCATGACGGCGTCAACGATCACTTGAGTCCAGTTTACATGACCCGTCTTAGCCCACTGTTGCAACGCGGAGGCACCGCCGTAGGCGAGGGCGCCGACGATCGCGCCGCAGAAAGGTTTGATGGCGGCACTAATGACGCACAGGGCGGGCGCGAGTGCCTTCAGTAGACCTATGAGAGCACCGCCGAATGTTGATACGGCCGCTTTCCTCAAACACTCTTTAAAATGTCTAAAAGGGTTACATTCGCCGTTCAGGTCGAACTCGTCGTTTGGATTCAGGACGTAGACATAGGGGTTGTCATTTCCTCCGAGAACGTGGTCCGTCGATAGGAACCGCCCAATCGATGGGTCATATAAGCGCACGCCCATTAGCGACAAGCCGCCTAAGGAATTCGTCGACCGTTGCTGTCCGCCCAGCCACCCGTAGGAATCAGGTGCGTTCGCGGCCCCGCGCGCCGCGCCAAACTCAGTTGATTCGCTGTACGTTCCGCTCGGCCCGGTTGCTGAGCTGCTGTCGGCCATCGAGCTAACCACATCCCCGTGAAGGTTGCGAATCACGAGAGTCACGGTGCCTGTCTGATCAACGGTCCCACCCAGCATGCCGTCCAGGCCGAGCAGATCCCTGGTCCAAGCACTTTCAGTCTAGACAGACTCCCATGCCAGGATCACCACGGCGACGGACTGCGCCTCGTCGGCGTAGCTCGTTTTCGGCAGCGGCCGCCTCGGGTGCGTGCTTGAGCTGTTTGCGGTAGTCGGTATAGGCGTCGATGACGACCACGGTGAGCCGCGGGCGCACCAACGTCAGCGCGGTGCGACACACGCGCTCGGCAACGTCGAGATCGTGGATCCCCCGTCGGCGCTCCTCGGATCCTCCACGATCCACCACTGACGCGCCGATCGGTCATCGCTAAGACCTCGTTCCACCTGGCCAGTGTCCACCGCATGCCCAGTCGGCCATCGACGGTCAACGATCGCGTCGCCGCAGCGAAGATCGGTCAACGTTTTAGCCTCGAGCTACCTGTGACCGCTACTCGGCGCTCGCCAGGGGCTAGAGCCGTGGCGGGAGTTTTGGTGCCGGTACATGGGGTAGCCGCGCGATCTCGAGAAAGGAGTCCTCGGACAGTTGTTCCAGCATTGCCGTTGAACCGCTCACCCGGGTGGCCCACAGGTCGTAGTCGGTGTAAACAACCCAGGAATGGTCATCTGGCCATACATTCTGCGGCGACCACTTCCAGCTCGGATTCCGGGTCAGCGCTTGGACATCGTCCAGCCGGCCGCGGAACAGAGAAGGTGGCTCTGGTTGACCCGGCTCCGGGAAGCTGGCCCACTGCACGTAGTACGCCGTGCACATGATGTCCGGGCCAGACATCTGACTGAGAAGCTGCATCAACCGCTGCCACGACTCCAGGTCCACCGAACCCTCGCACGGTCCGTACACCAGATCCCACGCCTGGGTGTCACGGACCAGGCTCGGCAACGCAACTGAGACGCCGGGCCAGCGTCCCGGCAGAACTAGCGGGCCGCCCGAGCGGCGCACGACCTCGGCCCAGCGGACGCGCCGGAACCCAGGCCCCGGATCGTGAAACCACACGATCCCGTCCTCCTCGGGCTGCTCCTCGTCGAACGCTGTGTTGCCGCTGATTGATTCGTACAGGGCGTGCAAAACCCAAGCCGAATCAGGCATGTCTCCCGGATCGAACCCTGTCCCGCCGTTTTCAGCGGCATTCGCCGCCAGCCGGCAGAGCCAGGACTCATCCACCGGGGTCCACGAACCGGGCCACTCCACCACCATGAACCTCATCGTGCCCTACAGCAGCACGAACTACCTGGTAGCAGTTCCGGCGGCAAGACCATTCGCAGAGCCGGCGCGCGGTGGGAGTTGACCTAGGCAGGCTTGCGACCTGTCCCGGGCCGGTTCGTGGCCGCTACCGAACCTGGATCGGGGATGTCCGATCCCGCTTGACGGGTTTAGCGTCGTTGGCCTAATTCGTCTGCTGGGATCCCCGTGCGGCTCCTGCTCCGGCCGGCCCCAGCCCGATCCTGGAGGCCACTATGACCACCACACCGATCATCGATGCAACGACGATGTCGCCATGCACCGATCTGGCGCCGACCGTTACTGAGCCGCGGTTCAGCTCCGGTGAGACCGAAGCGTTGGCGGGGTTCCTCGCCGGATGCAGCGGTCTGACCCGCGACGCCTACGCCTTGGACCGGCGCCAATACATGGCCTGGTGCCAGCAGCACGGCCTGCATCTGTTCAGCGCCCGCCGGGTCGACATCGAAGCGTTCGGCCGCGACATGGAAGCCCGCGGACGGGCGCGCGCGACTATTGCCCGCCGGCTGTGCACCATCTCCGGGTTCTACCGCTACGCCGAAGAAGAGGAACTACTCGAGCACTCCCCAGCGGTGCACGTCCGCCGTCCCCGGCTGGACTACGAATCCCACGCCGTCGGCCTGGACCGCAACGAGGTCGGCGCGCTGCTCGTGGCCGCCGGGCTCGGGCCGGCTCAGGACCATGCCCTCATCTCGCTGCTCGCGATCAACGGGCTCCGTATTTCTGAAGCCCTGGGCGCCGACATCGACGCCCTCGGCCTGCAACGCGGCCACCGGACCCTGACCGTAGAAAGGACGCGTCGAAAACCGAGCACAACTGCTAGTCCGCGGCGTGCGCCAGATGTTTTGCTCTGCCGTTGGCTGTGCGGTTCGCCTCACTCAGTCACAGGGAAGGAGCGCCCATGGGATTCTCTGGTCGGCATTTGGAGACGATGAGGGCACAGCGTCGATGTTCTTGAATCTGCACGAGCGGTGGCTGCTTCGCCGCGTGGGTTTACGACGCGCCGCGCGCAACGCCCTCCTCGACGCCGTTCGCAACGATCCGCTGCTGCGTAAGGGTGAGATCGACCTCGCCGCCCAGATCGGCGGATACAACATGACCAAACGGTCGGTGACGGCGGACCTGGAGAACATGTTCAACCGGTTGATCAGCCGCAACGACCTACCGGTTCGAGCGGTGGCCTACGGCGACCGCCGCTACCGGCGCGAAGTCATCATCGCCGCGGCCCTACGCCAAGCCGGTGTCAGCCCCGAGAACTACCGACTGGGCCGATCCAACGGACTCCGGGAACTCGACAAGTACGCCACCGTCACCCTCCGCGACGTCTCCAGCTGACGTCAGACCCGGCTTCGTCCGACCCACCGCCACAGCCAGGTTGCTCGCACGCAAACCGTCGATCGGTGCGGGTCACTTGGAGACGTCCGGACTCCGACGGCGCGCAGATGGTTCGATAACCCCACGTAGCGCGGAACTAAGGGTCATGCACATCGATCACTGGGCCATCGATTGGCAGTCGAGGGGCGTTCGGAGTTCAGGAGCATCGCGCTGGTCTGCCACCGAGCAGGGCAGATCCTCAAACACCGAAGTCGAGCAGACGTTGTCAACGGCAAGCGAAAGCTGACCAGTTTCCGGCAATCGAACTCTGACCATCTTCGGTTCTATTTGTCGTCGGACGCGGCGGTGGGGACGCGTCCGAGGTCTCGGTCTTTGAGTCGGTAGCTGT
>JAOPUZ010000068.1 GCA_025966315.1 Frankiales bacterium
TTGCCGCGCAACGGGTACTGGACTTGCCGCCGCGAGATCGAGGCGAATCCAGCTTGGCCGTGGCAGCTGTGGATGCTCAACTGGCTTTGTACAGCAGACCCAAGCCGATGATGCAGACCGCCCACACGACGCCGGCAATGATGGTGAGCCGGTCCAGGTTGCGCTCCACGACCGATGATCCCGACAAGCTCGAGTAAAGCGAGCCCCCGAACATGGACGACAGGCCGCCGCCTTTGCCGCGGTGCAGCAGCACCAGCACGATCATCAACAAACTCGCCACGATCAGCACGATGGACAGCAGAATGATCATCGGATTACGGGGCCTCGCTCGGTCTCAGGATCGGTGTCGCGGATCGACGGTGGGAGTAGTCAACAACAAGTGCTCCGGAGCAGAGAATACTCGCTCACGCGGTGACCGGCCCGCCAGCAGCCGCGACACAGATACCGGCGAATTCGCTGGCGTCCAAACTGGCGCCGCCGACCAGCGCTCCATCCACATCAGGTTGGCTCAGAATGTCTGCGGCATTGGTCGACTTGACCGAGCCACCGTAAAGGACCCGAACCGCGGCCGCGACCTCGGCACCGAACAGTCGAGCCAACTCCTCGCGGAGGGCGGCGCACACCTCTTGCGCGTTTTCCGGGGTCGCGACCTTGCCGGTTCCGATCGCCCACACTGGCTCATAGGCCAGCACGATGGTCACCGCCTGCTCGGCGGGTAGCCCGTCCACCGCGGCGCTCAGCTGCGAAACGCAGTGCGACACGTGCGCGCCGCTCTCCCGGATGTCGAGTGCCTCTCCGACACACAGGATCGGTACCAGGTCGTTCGCGTAGGCGGCCCGCACCTTCGCCGCCACCAATTCGTCGGTTTCGCAATGATTCTGACGCCGCTCGGAATGGCCGACGACCACGAAGCCGCAGCCTAGTTTCGCCAGCATTGCGCCCGAGATGTCACCCGTGTGCGCACCGGCCGCGTGTGGGGAAAGATCCTGCCCGCCGTAACGCAGCGGCAGCTTGTCGCCGTCCACCAACGTCTGCACCGACCGCAGATCCGTGAACGGTGGCAGCACGACGATGTCGACGGCTTCATAGTGGTGCGGCTTGAGGGTGAAGGCGATCTTCTGTACCAGGGCGATGGCCTCGAGATGGTTGAGGTTCATCTTCCAGTTGCCGCTGATCAACGGGCGACGACCCGGGCCGGCACGCCGCCGGCCGCTCGGCGCAGCCGCTGCCGTCATCTAGATCTCCTCGAGGACGGTGAGACCGGGCAGGTCCTTGCCTTCGAGATATTCAAGGGACGCACCGCCGCCGGTCGAGATGTGACCGAAGCGGTTCTCGTCAACGCCGAGGGCGCGGACCGCGGCGGCCGAATCGCCGCCACCGACCACGGTCAGTCCACCGGCGGACGTGACCGCCTCGGCGATGCCGCTGGTCCCGGCCGCGAACGGCCGCACCTCGAAGACGCCCATCGGGCCGTTCCAGAAGACGGTCTGTGCTTCCGCCAGCACAGCGGCAAAGCTGTGGACGGCAACTGGACCGATGTCGAGGCCCTTCATCCCGGCCGGAATTGCGTCCGCCCGGACGACCTCGGTCTCGGAATCGTCGCTGATATCGGCGGAAACGACGATGTCGTCCGGCAGCACGATCCGGTCGCCGGCCTCGGCCAGCAGCCGACGGCACGTTTCGACCTGGTCCGCCTCCAGCAGGGAATCGCCGACCTCGTGGCCCTGCGCTTTGAGGAAGGTGAAGCACATACCGCCGCCGATCAGCAACCGATCGACCTTCGGCAGCAAGGCATCGATGACAGCCAGCTTGTCTGACACCTTCGAGCCGCCCAGCACGACCACGTACGGGCGCTCCACGTCGTCGGTCAGCCGGCGCAGTACGGCGACTTCCTCTTGCACGAGGTCACCGGCGTAATGCGGCAGCAGCCGAGCAACCTCGTAGACCGAGGCATGCGCCCGGTGCACCGCACCGAACGCGTCGTCGACGTAGGCGCCGCCCTCGTCTTCGCCGCCGGTCAGCAAGGCCAGCGCCTCGGCGAACTCGGCGCGCAGCTCACCGTCCTTGGTGGTTTCGCCGGCGTTGAAGCGGACGTTCTCGAGTAGGAGCAGCTCGCCATCGCCCAGGCCATCGGCCATCAGACGGGCACTTTCGCCCACCGTGTCCAGGGCAAACTCGACCGGCCGGCCCAGCAGCGTGGCCAGTCGATCGGCCACCGGTCGCAACGAATATTGCGGATCCGGTTCGCCCTTGGGACGCCCCAGGTGCGCGGCGACGATTACTCGGGCGCCGTGATCGAGCAGCTTCTCCAGTACCGGCAGCGAAGCCCTGATCCGTCCGTCGTCGGTCACTTCACGGGCGGTGTCGCCGTCCGCCTTGGACAACGGAACGTTGAGGTCACTGCGTACCAGGACGCGCCGACCGGTGACCCCGACCCGGAGCAGATCGTCGAGCGTTTTCATGGCGCCGCGCTCAGAGAGACGAACCGACGAGCGCGGTGACGTCCACCAGGCGGTTGGAGTAACCCCACTCGTTGTCGTACCAGCCGATCACCTTGACCTGATCGCCGATGACCTTGGTCAGCGGTGCGTCGAAGATACAGGACGCCGGGTCGGTGACGATATCGCTGGACACGATCGGGTCCTCGGAGTACTTCAGGTAGCCCTTCAACGGGCCCTCAGCCGCGGCCTTGTATGCGGCCAGCACCTCGTCGACCGTTACCTCGCGGCTGAGCGTCACCGTGAGGTCAGTGGCCGAGCCCGTCGGGACCGGCACCCGCAGCGCGAAGCCGTCGAGCTTGCCCTTCAGCTCCGGGAGCACCAGGCCGATCGCTTTCGCGGCCCCCGTCGAGGTCGGCACGATGTTGAGGGCGGCGGCACGGGCCCGACGGGGATCGCTGTGCGGACCATCCTGCAGGTTCTGGTCTTGGGTGTAAGCGTGCACCGTGGTCATCAGACCCTTGGTGATGCCGAAGCTGTCATGCAACACCTTGGCCAGCGGCGCGAGGCAGTTGGTTGTGCACGAGGCGTTGGAGATGATGGTGTGCTTGCTGGCGTCATAGAGCTGGTCGTTGACCCCCATCACGATGGTGATGTCCTCATCCGAGGCGGGCGCGCTGATGACGACCTTCTTGGCGCCGCCGTCGATGTGCTTGTGGGCTGCGGAGGCTTTGGTGAAGAAGCCGGTGGATTCGATGACGACATCGACACCGAGCTCGCCCCAGGGCAGGTCAGCCGGGTCGCGCTCGGCCAGGGCGCGGATGGACTTGTCGCCCACGATGATGTTCTTGTCGTCGTAGCTCACGTCGGCCGGGTAGCGACCCAGGATCGAATCGTATTTGAGCAGCAAGGCGAGGGACTTGTTGTCGGTCAGGTCGTTTACGGCTACGACGTCGATATCCGCGCCCGAGGCCTGTACGGCCCGGAAGAAGTTCCGCCCGATCCGGCCGAATCCGTTGATGCCAACCCGAACTGTCACTGTTGTGTCTCCTTGTAGTGAGTCTTGATTCTCGGTCCGTGCCGCGGCCACTGGCCGGTGCGCAACATCACGTCAGCGAGAACCTTATCGCTATTTCGAGCTCGGCCCGATCGCGGCTCAGGGCGCCAGCATCTCCGCGGTGACCGCCGCTTCGGTGTTCGGCACGCCGTCGTCGGCCGCTCGTTTGTCGGCCATGGCCAGCAACCGGCGGATCCGGCCCGCGACCGCGTCCTTGGTCATCGGCGGATCGGACAGACTGCCCAACTCCTCCAGTGACGCCTGCTTGTGCTCGAGCCGAAGGCGGCCCGCTTGCAGCAGGTGGTCCGGTGCGTCCTCGCCCAGAATCTGCATGGCCCGCTCGACCCGGGCGCCGGCCGCGACTGCCGCCCGGGCCGACCGGCGCAAGTTGGCGTCGTCGAAGTTGGCCAACCGGTTGGCGGTGGCCCGAACCTCCCGGCGCATCCGGCGCTCCTCCCAGGCCAGCACGCAATCGTGCGCGCCGATCCTGGTCAGCAGCGCACCGATGGCGTCCCCGTCACGGACCACGACCCGATCAGCCCCGCGAACTTCGCGCGCCTTGGCCAGCACGCCCAGCCGGCGCCCGGCACCGACCAGGGCCAGCGCAGCTTCGTTGGTCGGGCACGTGATCTCCAGGGATCCGGCCCGGCCGGGTTCGGTCAGCGACCCGTGGGCCAGAAATGCGCCCCGCCAGGCCGCCTCGGCTTCAGCGACGGTGCCCGCCACGACTTGGGTCGGCAAGCCGCGTACCGGGCGACCGCGCAGATCGATCAGACCGGTCTGCCGGGCCAGCCCCTCACCGTCCTTGGCGACGCGCACCAGGTAGCGAGTGCCCTTGCGCAGACTGCCGCCGGTGACGACTTGAACCTCGGCGCTGTGGCCGAACACCTCGGCGATCTCGCGGCGGAGCCGGCGCGCGACCGATCCGGTGTCCAACTCGGCCTCGACCACGATCCGGCCGCCGATCAGGTGAAGCGCACCTGCGAACCGCAGGATGGTGGCGATTTCGGCCCGGCGCGCGGTGGTTTTGGTCACCGATACCCGACTGAGTTCGTCCTTCACCGCGGCGGTCATCGCCATCTGTGCACTCCATTCGCTTCGGCCGGGATCGCCCCGGCCGTCTCGTCCTGCCATTGCTGGCTCGACCATCACTGTCGTGCGTAGGAATCCAAGCCGACCGCGCGGGCGATGGCCAGACTCAACTTGGTTGGATCATGCCTTGCTTCGGCCCCGTCCGCAGCCACGGCTGACAGCACCAGCTCAGCCGAGAGGCTGTCGGTGAAGCGGCGCAGGGCCGTCGGGTCGGCCACCGCGGGCTGGTCGGCGATGACGGCGTCGATCGGCAACTTCGGGCAATACTGGCGCAGGCTGCTGATGTGCTCCTCCGGTGAGAAGCCGTCCGTCTCCCCCACCTGGGGCTCCAGATTCACGATGATGACCCGCCGTGCGGCGGTCCGTTGCAGGGCGTCGGCGAGTTCGGGGACAAGTAGGTGCGGAATCACACTTGTGAACCAGGATCCCGGGCCGAGCAGCACCGCATCGGCGGCGTCGATGGCGGCGACGGCCTGCGGGCACGCTGCTGCATCGGGCGGCACCAACTCGATGGACGTCACCCGCCCGGGCGTCGCGGCAATGGCCGACTGTCCTCTGATCCGCCGGGAGCGCACCGGGTCGTCGGGATCGGTGCTGTCCACGTCAGCAATAAGGTCCAGTGGCCGCGGGCACATCGGCAGCACCCGACCGGCCGCGCCAACCGTTTGGGCCAGGTCATCCAGCGCGGATACCGGATCCTGGTGGAGCTCCATCAGCCCGGTGAGCAGCAAATTGCCGATCGGGTGCCCGGCCAGCGCGCCGACGCCGCCCATCCGGTGTTGCAGGACGTCGTCCCAGCGCAGTGGCCCCGTCCCGACCTGTTCGCTACTTAGTGCGGCCAACGCCATCCTGAGGTCCCCGGGCGGCAGCGTGCCGAGCTCGCGCCGGATCCGTCCGGACGACCCGCCGTCATCGGCCACGGTGACGATGGCCGTGATGTCGACGTCGAGCAGCCGCAGCGCGGACAAGGAAGCGAACAGTCCATGCCCACCGCCCAGGGCCACGACCCGAAGCGCTCGAGGTGGTTGCTGAGGTCGGTGATCGGTCGGTTCGGGCACTACTCGCGCCCGAGGTCCCGGTTGACCACGGTCGCCCGGACGCCGAGCTCGGTCAGCCGCCGGACGAGTTCGCGGCTGATCGCCACCGAGCGGTGCTTGCCGCCGGTGCAGCCGACCGCCAGGGTCAGGTAGTGCTTGCCCTCGCGGCGGTAGCCGGCGCCGATGATCTGCAGGATCTCGACGTAACGATCGAGAAAGCCGGGCGTCGACTCCTGGGTCAGGACGTAATCAGCGACCGCGGGATCCTCGCCGGTCAGTTCTCGCAGCTCCGGAATCCAGTACGGGTTGGGCAGAAATCGGACGTCGACGACAAGGTCGGCGTCCGGCGGCAGACCGTATTTGAATCCGAACGAAACCACGGTGGCCCGTAGTTCGGGCGCCCCCAGACCGTCGCTGCTGAACGCCTCTTCGATGGCCCGGCGAAGTTCGTGAACGCTGCGGTCCGAGGTGTCGATAATCAGGTCGGCTATGCCGCGCAGTGGTTCGAGGATAACGCGTTCGGCGGCAATCCCGTCGACCAGGCGTCCGTCGCCCTGCAGCGGATGAGCTCGCCGCACGCTCTCGAACCGCCGGATGAGCAAGCTGTCCGACGCTTCCAGGAACAGCACTCGTGGGCTGAGACCGCGCTGGGCCAGGTCGGCGACCACACCGGTGAGATCAGTGGAAAAGGCGCGGCTGCGGACGTCCATCACGACGGCGAGTTTGGTCACCGCCCCCTGGCTCCGGCTGCCCAGGTCGGCCATCGTGGCGACGAGTTCCGGGGGCAGATTGTCGACGACGAAGAACCCCAGATCTTCCAGACACTTGGCCGCGGTGCTGCGCCCGGCGCCCGACAACCCGGTCACGATGACGGTCTGCAGCGCACCGCGCTCGGCTGTCGTCATGCGGGTGTCTCCCTCACTGTCTGGCGCGGTCCGGGTCGCGACCGAATCCGGTCCATCTGACCCATACCGTATGGGTAGTCAGCTGACGACTTCGCCAGTGGCCATGTTGACGGCCGGTTCCCGCGCTTCTTCGGTGCTGGTCAGGGCATCCACTACCCGCTTCGCGAGGTCGGGTCCAAAACCGGGAACGTCACTGAGCTCGTCGATGCTGGCTTCACGAATCCGTTTGAGCGAACTGAACCTGGACAGCAACGCCTTGCGCCGTGCCGGCCCGAGCCCAGGAATCTCGGCCAGTTCTGACTCGACCATGGCCTTGGATCGCTTCTGCCGGTGGAACGTGATGGCAAAGCGGTGGGCCTCGTCGCGGACGCGCTGCAGCAGGTACAGCGCCTCGGAGCTGCGGGGCAGGATGACCGGGTAATCCTCCCCCGGCACCCACACTTCCTCCAGCCGTTTGGCCAAACCCACCAGGGTCACGTCGGTGATGCCCAGCTCGGACAGGGCATTCTGCGCGGCCGCGACCTGCGGGGCGCCACCGTCGACCACCACCAGGTTCGGCGGATAGGCGAACTTCCGGGCTCGGCCGCCAGCCGCCTCGATCTCGGCTCGCTCGGTCTCGGCCTCGATCGTGCGCTCCTGCAGGTAGCGCACGAAGCGGCGCCGGATCACCTCGGCTATCCAATCGGTGTCACCGCCGGTAGAGCGCATGGCGAAGCGTCGGTACTCGCTCTTGCGAGCCAAACCGTCCTCGAACACCACCATGCTGGCTACGACGTTCGTGCCTTGCACGTGGCTGATGTCGTAACACTCGATGCGCAGCGGAGCGTCCGGCATACCGAGGGCTTCCTGAAGCTCGGACAGCGCCTGCGAGCGCGCGGTGAGGTCGCTGGCCCGGCGCAGCTTGTACTGGACGAAGGCCTGCTCGGCGTTTCGTTCGACCGTCTGCATGAGTGAACGTTTGTCGCCCCGCTGCGGGACCCGGAGGTTGACGTGGCTGCCGCGCACGGACGACAGCAACTCGGTCAGCGCGTGTGCGTCCTCGGGCAGTTCGGGAACCAGAATCTCGCGCGGGATGGCGGCATCCTCTTGGCCGTAGAACTGCAGCACGAATTGCTCGACCAGTTCGCCGGTCGTGACCTCGGTGGCCTTGTCCACGACCCAGCCGCGCTGCCCGCGGACTCGGCCGCCGCGCACGTGGAAAACCTGCACCGAGGCGGCCAGATCGTCGGAGGCGAAAGCGACCACATCGGCATCGGTGCCATCGGTCAGGACGACGGCTTGCTTTTCCATCGAGCGGCGCAACGCACCGAGGTCGTCGCGCAGCCGGGCGGCCCGCTCGAATTCCAGTTCCGCGCTCGCCTGCGCCATTTGCTTCTCCAGGCGCCGGATCATTGCGTCGGTGCGACCGGACATGAAGTCGCAGAAGTCGTCCACGATCTCGCGATGCTCTTCGGGGCTGACACGTCCGACGCAGGGAGCGCTGCACTTGCCGATGTAGCCGAGCAGGCACGGTCGCCCGATCTGGCCAGCCCGTTTGAAGACGCCGGCCGAGCAGGTGCGGGCGGGGAAGACTCGTAGCAACAGGTCCAGCGTTTCGCGAATCGCCCACGCGTGCGCGTACGGGCCGAAGTACCGGACACCCGGCTTCTTCGGACCGCGCATCACCTGTAATCGCGGGTATTCCTCGTTCAACGTCACGGCCAGCGACGGGTAGGACTTGTCGTCGCGGTAACGGACGTTGAACCGCGGATCGAACTCCTTGATCCAGTTGTATTCGAGCTGCAGTGCCTCGACCTCGGTGGTGACGATCGTCCACTCGACGCCGGCCGCCGAGGTGACCATCTGGCGGGTACGTGGATGCAAGGCCGACAGGTCGGCGAAATAGGAGTTGAGCCGGGACCGCAAGCTCTTGGCCTTGCCGACGTAGATGACCCGGCCATGTTGATCCCGGAACTTGTACACACCCGGCTCGACCGGAATGCTGCCGGTTGCCGGACGGTACGAGGACGGGTCAGCCACGTTTCAACCTTACCTAGCCGACGTGGACCAGGGCGTCGGTCGGCAGATCCTCCTTTTTGGCCCGGATGAAAATCGCGGCGAGAACGGCGGCCAGCAGCATTGCTGCCGCTGCCCAGCCGAAGGCATGGGTGTAACCGTGCACCAGAGCGTTGCCCTGCGCGACGGCGTCGGCTCCGTTGCGGGCGAGGAAGCTCGCGACGGCACTGCTGTAGATGGTGCTGAACAGCGCGGTGCCGAGCGCGCCACCGACCTGCTGCGTGGCGTTGACCAGCGCGCTCGCCGCGCCGGCATCATGGTTGCCGACTCCGACCAGCGCGAGGTTGGACAGCGGCACGAACAGCATCGCCAGGCCGGCTCCGATAAGGATCATCGAGGGCAGCACGTGACTGACGTACGACGTCGTGGCTGAGATCTGGGTGAGGTAGGCCATGCCGGCCGCGGCCACGATCGGCCCGACCACCATCAATGGCTTCGGCCCGATGCGGGTTACCAACGGGGTGACCACGCCGGCCATCACGAGGACGGCCGCGGTCAGCGGCAGCGAGGCGACGCCGGACTTCAGCGGCGAGTACTGCAGGGTGATCTGGAAGTAGTACGTCAGGAACAGCAGGCCACCGAGCAGGGCGGCACCGGCGAGCAGCGAGGTCAGGTACGCCCCGCCGCGGGTCGGATGCAACGGAATGTGCAGCGGCAGCAGCGGATGTGAGGACGACCGTTCGATGAGCACGAAGACGACCAGCAGCACAACGGCCGCGATCAGGCTGGCGATGGTGACGACCGACCCCCAGCCGTCCTCGGACGCCTTGGTGAACCCGAACACGAGCGCGGCCAGGCCCAAACTGACCGAGGCCGCTCCGGGAACGTCGTAGCGCGCGTCGCCTTCAGCCTTGCTCTCGCGCAGCACCAGCACGGCGCCGACGATCGACACCGCCGCCACCGGCACGTTGACGAGCAAGCACCAACGCCAGCTGGCGTACTCGGTGAGCAGCCCGCCCAGCACCAGGCCGACCGCGGCGCCGCCACCGGCGATCGCGCCGTAGACGCCGAACGCCTTGGCCCGTTCCTTACCTTCGGCGAAGGTGACCTGCAGCAGGGATAGCGATGCCGGCGCGAGCAGGGCTCCGAACACGCCCTGCAGGGCGCGGGCGGCGAACAGTTCACCGCTGTTCTGGGCAATGCCGCCGATTGCCGAAGCCAACGCGAAGCCGACCATGCCGACCATGAACGTGCGCTTGCGGCCCCAGTAATCAGCGATTCGACCGCCGAGCAGCAGCAGCCCGCCGAACGCCAAGGCGTAGGCGGTGACGACCCATTGCCGATCGGTGTCGGACATGCCGAGCGCCCGCTGCGCGTCGGGCAGCGCGATGTTCACGACCGTCCCGTCGAGCACCACCATCAACTGCGCCAGGGCAACGACGGCCAGCGCCCACCATCGGTTGGGAGCGACGTCCAGATCCGCGTCGACCGACTGCTCGACTGATTGCGTACTCACAGTTTCCTCTTCTGTTGCGGTGAATTTCGTTGGTTCGGTTCGGTACGACCGGCGTTGTGAGGTGGGCCGGGGCCGGCCTGGCGGCGCTGGGCTTACTTCGGGTCGGCGCCTGCGCTGGCTAACGCGCGGCGAGCAGCACCGGAAGCAGGACAGTGTCGACGATCTGCGCCACACTGAGCTCGCTGTCGGCCACCGGCGGCATCAGCATTCGGCAGAGCAGCAGGGACGGAAGCAGGTCGGCGAAGACGGTGAGGTCCCGGGCCGCGGTTGGTACCTCACCGCGCCCGATCGCACGCTCGACGACCGCCATGGATGCCTCCCGCAGTGGCTGCGCGAGTCGCTCGCGGACGGCGGCGGCGAGATCCGGATCGGTGCGCACAGCATGGGCGGTCGCGGTGAAGATTGCCGGCGCGCGGTCGTCCTCCGTTTCGAACGACGCACCGAGCGCGAGCAGGTCCGCGCGCAGCGAGCCGCGATCCAATCCGTCGTAGGACGCGGCGCCGCCCTGCAGTGCGTCCACGATCAAATCAGCCTTGCCCGACCAGCGCCGGTAGATAGTGGCCTTGCTGACGTGGGCATGCTTGGCCAGCGCATCCATGGTCATCGCTTCGTACCCGGAGGCGACCAGCAGATCCAACGCGGCATTCAGCAGCTGCTGCTCCCGGGCATCCTCGTCCGCCCGGCGGGACAGCACCTGACCGTCTGACCGGACCATCGTGGACTCGCTTTCGGACAAGCCGCCAGTTCAACGGCGGAGTGGGTACGGTATCGTCTCGCTAACGAAACTGTACCGTACTGTCCTCCGCCCGGAGGCGTCGTCAGCCCCTGTTCGACGTTGCCTTGGTCACGGTCCGCCGCGCCGCGCTTGCCCCGGATGAGCCGGCCGCCGCGACCGCGCGGGCCCCGACCTTCGTCACCTTGGCCGACTTGGCCGCCTTGGCCTTGGTGGCAGCCGGCGGGGCGACCGCGCCTTTGGTCGCCACTTTGCCTGCGACCGACTTCGCCGAGGCTCGCTTAGACCCGGCGGCCTCGGACCCGGTTGCGCTGGACCCGGTTGCGCTGGACCCGGTTGCGCTGGATCCGGTTGCGCTGGACGCCGCCGCCTTGGATCCGGCTGCGGTCGACTCAGCTGCGCTGGACTGCCTGGTCGCCGTCGCCCTGCTCGCCGGAACCGTCCGCCGGGCGGCCACGGTCCTTTTCGCCGGCGCGTGGTGGTGCAACCGGTCGGCCAGAATGTCGGCCAGGAACTGTCCGGTGTGCGATTCGGGTACCGAGGCAACTTGCTCCGGAGTCCCCTCGGCCACCACGATGCCGCCGCCGGAGCCGCCCTCCGGACCCATGTCGATGACCCAGTCGGCGGTCTTGATGACATCCAGGTTGTGTTCGATGACCAGCACCGAATTGCCCTTGTCCACCAGGGACTGCAGTACGCCGAGCAGCTTGGCGACATCTTCGAAGTGCAGGCCGGTGGTGGGTTCGTCCAACACGTAGATCGTGCGACCGGTCGACCGTTTCTGCAGCTCGCTCGCCAACTTCACCCGCTGAGCCTCGCCGCCGGAAAGGGTCGGCGCCGGCTGTCCCAGCCGTACGTAGCCAAGGCCTACGTCGACCAGCGTCTCGAGGTGTCGCGCAATCCGCGAGATCGGGCGAAAGAACTCGGCCGCCTCTTCGATCGGCATATCCAGCACTTCGGAGATCGTCTTGCCCTTGTAGTGCACTTCGAGGGTTTCGCGGTTGTACCGTGCGCCCTTGCAGACCTCGCAGGGGACGTAGACGTCGGGCAGGAAGTTCATCTCGATCTTGATCGTGCCGTCGCCGGCGCAGTTCTCGCAGCGACCGCCCTTGACGTTGAACGAGAAACGGCCCTGCAGGTAACCGCGGACCTTGGCCTCGGTGGTCTCGGCAAATAGCTTGCGGATGTGGTCGAACACGCCGGTGTATGTGGCGGGGTTGGAGCGCGGCGTGCGGCCGATCGGCGACTGGTCGACGCCGACCACCTTGTCCAGGTGTTCTAGGCCGGTGACGCGCTTGTGCCGGCCCGGGGGCAGCTTTGCTCCGTTGATCCGGTTGGCCAGTGAGGTGTACAGGATGTCGTTGACCAGGGTGGACTTGCCCGACCCGGACACGCCGGTCACCGCGACGAACACGCCGAGCGGAAAGGCGACGTCGATATCGCGCAGGTTGTGCTGACGGGCGCCCTGTACGACGAGTTCGCGGTCCGGCGTGCGCGGCCGGCGAATGATCGGCACCTCGATGGCACGCCGCCCGGACATGTAGGCGCCGGTGATGGACTCCTCGGACCTGAGGAGATCGTCGACGGTGCCGGACACCACGATCTGGCCGCCGTGCTCACCGGCCTGGGGACCGATGTCAACGATCCAGTCGGCGGTTCGGATCGTGTCCTCGTCGTGCTCAACCACGATCAAGGTGTTGCCGAGGTCGCGCAGCCGGACCAGGGTGTCTATGAGGCGCCGGTTGTCGCGCTGATGCAGCCCGATGGAGGGTTCGTCCAATACGTACAGCACGCCGACGAGCCCGGCCCCGATCTGGGTCGCGAGCCGGATACGTTGGGCTTCACCGCCGGCGAGGGTGGCCGCGGCCCGGTCGAGGGAGAGGTAGTCCAGACCCACGTCGACCAGGAAGCCCAACCGTGCATGGACTTCTTTCAGCACCCGCACCGCGATCATCTCTTCGCGTTGGTTGAGCTTGAGCTGACCGAGGAAGACAGCGGCCTCGCCGATCGACATCGCGCAGACTTCGGCGATGGACTTGCCGCCGAGCAGTACGGCGAGGATTTCGGGCTTGAGCCGGGTGCCCTGACAGGTCGGGCAAGGCACCTCGCGCATGTAGCCCTCGTACTTCTCGCGGCTCCAGTCGCTCTCGGTCTCAGCGTGTCGGCGTTCGAGCCAGGTAACTGCGCCTTCGTAGCTGGCGTAGTAGGAGCGCTCGCGCCCGTACCGGTTGCGGTACCGGACGTGCACCTGGTCGGCGGCGCCGTACAACACCGCTTTCTGGGCCTTGGCGGAGAGCTGATCCCAGGCGGTGTCGACGCTGAACCCGAGTTGACTACCGAGCCCTTCGAGCAGGCGCAGGAAGTATTCGTTGTTCTGTCCGGTCGCCCACACCGAGATCGCGCCCTCGGACAATGATTTCTCGGGGTCGGGGACGATCAGGTCCGGGTCGACCTCTTTCTGGGTGCCGATGCCCGAACAAACCGGGCAGGCACCGAACGGTGCATTGAAGGAAAACGACCGCGGTTCGAGCTCGTCGATGGCCAGCGGGTGTTCGTTCGGACATGCCAGTCGCTCGGAAAAGCGCCGCTCCCGGTTCGGGTCGTCCTCGGGCAGGTCGACGAAGTCCAGGATGACCAGACCGCCGGCCAACCCTAGAGCTGTCTCGACGGAATCGGTGATTCGCTGCTTGCTGGTCGATTTGGCCGTGAGGCGGTCGACGACCACCTCGATGGTGTGTTTCTCTTGCTTCTTCAGCTTCGGCGGCTCGGTGAGCGGGTAGTTGGTGCCGTCCACCCGGACCCGGGAGTAACCCTTGGTCTGCAGGTCGGCGAACAGGTCGACGTATTCGCCCTTGCGCTCCCGGATCACCGGGGCCAGCACCTGGAATCGAGTGCCCTCGGGCATCTCTAACACCCGGTCCACGATCTGCTGCGGCGTCTGCTTGCTGATCGGCTCGCCACACACAGGGCAATGCGGATGTCCGATGCGGGCGTAGAGCAGCCGCAGGTAGTCGTAAACCTCGGTGATCGTGCCGACGGTGGAGCGCGGGTTGCGTGAGGTCGATTTCTGATCGATCGACACCGCAGGCGACAGGCCTTCGATGAAGTCGACGTCGGGTTTGTCCATCTGGCCCAGAAATTGCCGAGCGTAGGCCGACAGCGACTCGACGTACCGGCGCTGCCCCTCGGCGAAGATCGTGTCGAAGGCAAGCGATGACTTGCCGGAACCGGACAAGCCGGTGAACACGATCAGGGCGTCCCGAGGTAGATCCAGGTGCACATCCTTGAGGTTGTGCTCGCGGGCACCACGGATGATGAGACGGTCAGCCACGGATCTTCTTTCTGACGTATCGCTGGAGATGAGAGCACCCGATGAACGGATGCTGCCCTCGACAGTAATAGCGACCTACGACAACCGCGTTTCGCCCGAGCCTCCGGGGCCGGCCAGGGCACGTCCGTCGAATTTCACCGTGGTACGACCCAGGCAGATAGCGCTTTCGCGATGTCAGGTACATCTATATCACCCGTTGCGACGCTGATTACCAGGTCGTACGCCGGGTCCTCTGGTGCCTCAAGCCAAAATCCGTTGATCCAGTACATTGCGCCCGCCGCGAGCCACGCGACGCGCTTGTTGCCGTCGACGAAGGCATGATTTCGGGCCAGCGAGTGCATCAATGCCGCGACCTTGAGGTCGAGGGTCGGGTATGCATCGTCACCGAATACGGTCGTCATGGGGCGTTGAACTGCAGATTCGACCAATCCGACGTCGCGCGCGTGTGGCTCGCCCAAGCGAGCGGCCAAACTCAGAACGTTTTCGAGTCCGAGATATCTAACGTTCACCGCAGGTGGATTCGTCACTGAGCTAAGCGATGGAGCAGAGCTGCATAGCGCGGAAACGCCTGATCGGCGAAGTCGGACACGTCCTGGGCGACGCCAATCCGCGCGGACTGTTCCTCAATAGCGCGGATCACTGCTTCCTGCTTGCTCACTTGCAGGGCCTTGGCCAACGATTCGAGCAGTTCATCTTGTTCATCGGTGAGGCGGAGAGTCATAGCCATACTGTTAATGGTATCACCGTGATACCACCAACTCACTTGCGCATTTTTGGGCCGTCGGGCCTGGCCGGAACTGGTACCCATCCGGCTGGGCGGACGTAAGTCGCAGCGTTCGGGCATGATCGGGTGATGCCCAGAACGATCGCCACCAACACCGACGTCGACCGCGAGGCAATGCTCGACTTCGTCCGTCCCCGTCATCATCTGATCCTGCTCACGCAACGCGCCGGCGGCGCCCCACAGTCCTCACCGGTGACAGGCGGGGTGGACGAAGCCGGCCGGATCGTCATTTCGACATACCCCGAACGCGCCAAGACCCACAATCTGCGCCGTGCCCCCGACTGCTCGGTGCTGGTGCTGTCCGACGAGTTCAACGGCGCGTGGCTGCAAGTCGACGGGACGGCCGAAGTTCTGGACCTGCCGGCAGCGCTCGAACCGCTCGTCGACTACTTCCGGGCCATCTCAGGTGAGCATCCGAACTGGGACGAATACCGGCAGGCGATGATCGATCAGGGCAAGTCGCTGATCCGGATCACGCCGACGCGCTGGGGTCCGATTGCCACCGGCGGATTTCCGGCTCGGCTGGCCAACGACTGACGGTTCGGCACCGCCGAGATTCGGCCCAGCCGCGCGTCAGGGCAACTGCCAGTCGACCGGCTCCGTCCCGCGGGCAATCAGGGCCTCGTTGGCGCGGCTGAACGGTTTCGACCCGAAGAACCCGCCGCTGGCCGACAGCGGGCTCGGATGCACCGATTCGATCCGTACGACGTCGCCGAGCAGTGGCCGCAGCGATTGAGCTTGCCGTCCCCAGAGGATGGCGACCAACGGCTGATCCCGCGCGGCCAGCGCCCGGACGGCCTGTTCGGTGATCCGTTCCCAGCCCTTGCCCTGATGCGAGCCGGATTGTCCGGGCCGGACCGTGAGTACCCGGTTCAACAGCAACACCCCCTGCTCGGTCCACGGCGTGAGATCACCGGAGCTCGGCGCGGGCACCCCGAGGTCGGACTGCAGTTCGGTGTAGATGTTGACCAGCGAGCGAGGCAGCGGGCGCACCTCGGCCGCGACCGCGAACGAGAGCCCAACCGGATGGCCCGGGGTCGGGTAAGGATCCTGCCCGACGATGAGCACCTTGACGCCGGCAAACGGCTGGCTGAACGCCCGCAGCACGCAGTCCCCGGCCGGCAGGTAGCGATGCCCCGCCTGCACTTCCGCGCGTAGGAAGTCGCCCATCCGGGCAATGTCGTCGGCCACCGGGCCGAGCGCGCCGGCCCATCCCGTCTCGACGATCTGGGACAGCGGACGCGCAGGCATGCCGGCCACCCTATGCGACTGCCGTGGAGCCCGCGGAGCCGTACGATTTGCCATGTCATGGGCAATTACACGATCACAACATTGGGCGCGGCAACCGAGCTGCTGACGCTGCCTCTCGACAAGCCGTTGGCTGATTGGACCGACCCCCGGATCGTCCAACTGCCGCGAGGCATCTCACGGCACGTAGTGCGTTTCGTCCGCGCCCAGAATCAGATCTTCGCCTTCAAAGAGGCGACCACCCGCTACGTGGTCCGCGAACATCACCTGCTGCGCGAGCTGGCCGAAGCCTCGGTCCCGGTCGTGGACGCCTTCGGCACGGTGGTGGACCGTAGCTCGCACAGCAACGAGCATCTCGACTCCCTACTGATCACCAGGCACCTGCCGTACTCGCTGCCCTACCGCTCGCTGTTCACCGAACGTTCGCTGCCCGATCTGCGCTCCCGGCTGCTCGACGCGCTGGCCCAATTGTTCGTCCGGCTGCATCTGGCCGGCTTCTTCTGGGGCGACTGCTCGCTGTCGAACACGCTGTTCCGGCGCGACGCCGGCGCGCTCGCGGCGTACCTGGTGGACGCCGAGACCGGCGAGATGCACCCGACCCTGACCTACGGTCAACGCCATCACGACATCAGCATCGCGACCGAGAACATCGCGGGCGAGCTGATGGATCTGCAGGCCGGCGGTTACCTGGGCGGGGAGGCGGACGCGGTCGAGATCGCGATGGCGCTGCAGCCCAGATACGAGCAGCTGTGGGCCGAACTCACCGACGCCGAGGTGTACCCCTCGGCCGAGAGTTACCGCATCGAGGAGCGGGTGCGGCGGTTGAACACCCTCGGTTTCGACGTGTCCGAGATCGGCATCAAGACCGAGGACGCCGGCCAGAAGCTGCGATTCGAAACGCACATCGTCGAGCCCGGGCACCATGCGCGACGCGTGTACGCCTTGACTGGGCTGCGGGTTCAGGAAAATCAGGCCCGCCAGATCCTGTCCGATCTGGCCCGCTTCCGGGCTAAGTGGATCGACGGCGTCGGCCATGACATCCCCGAGGACTTGGCGGCCCGTCGCTGGCTGGACGAGAAGTTCTACGGCGTGCTGAGCTTGATCCCGGCCGAATTACGCAGCAAGATGCCGGACGCCGAGCTGTACTACGAGATCGGTGAGCACCGGTGGCTGATGTCCGAGCGGCTGGGCCGAGACGTGGGACGCCCCGCAGCGGTCGAGGACTATCTGCGCACCGTCTTGTCGAAGTTGCCCGACGCGTCTGTGCGAATCTTGACCGAGCCGATCACGGAAGAAATGCCCGTGATCACCGAATGAGAGTAGGCAGTCGATGAGTGACAGCTACACCGGCGAGGTTTACGTGGGCGGCCCTGTGGATGTCCGCGAGCTGCCCGCGCTGACGATTGCGAAGCTGGCGGTCGGTAAGGGATCCAACAACGTCTACCTGCTGCGTTGCCGGTCAACCGGCGAGGCGTTGTTGATCGATGCGGCCGACGAACCGGAGCGCGTCGCCGAACTGGCGCGCTATGGCGGCGATCCCATCACGACCATCGTGACCACGCACCGGCACCCCGATCACTGGCAGGCGCTGGCGGCCACGGTGGCCGCGACCGGTGCGCGCACCATGGCCGGCGCGGACGATGTCGAAGCCATCCCGGTCCCCACCGATCGCAGCCTGCAACACGGCGAGACGGTGCACGTCGGCGACCTGGAGCTGGCGGTGATCGGGCTACGCGGGCACACGCCTGGCTCCGTGGCGCTGCATTACCGGGACCCGGACGGGGTCGGTCACCTGTTCACCGGTGATTCACTGTTCCCTGGTGGCGTCGGCAAGACCTGGGCGGCGGGCGACTTCGGGTCGTTGCTGGACGACGTCAGCGCCCGGATCTTCGATGTCTACGACGACCGGACCTGGTTCTATCCCGGGCACGGCAACGACAGTGTGCTGGGTGTGGAAAGACCCCATCTTGCGGAGTGGCGCGAACGCGGATGGTGAGTCGGTCGAACCCGTGGCGGTGACCGCTGCCTGGTCGCAGGGTCGGCTATGACGAACCAGAGCCGAGAAAACCCGCGAAGTCCGCAGGCACTGCGGGACTTGGATCTATCCAGCTTCGTAGGCCGCAGGCCCGAAGACATCCGGGCGGAGGTCACGGCGGCGCGAGGATTGTTGCAGGTTGTGCAGCCCGGTGAGGCGGTATTCGCGATGTTTCGGCCCAACCGAGTAATGGTGCAGGTGGACGATGACGGCGTCATAGTCCAGACGGTGAACGGCTAACCGGTCGCGGTGCGCCGGATCGGCGAATATCCTGGAAGCACAATGACCGATGCTCCTGCTCGACGTTCGCGACGGCCGCACCGTCGGCGTACGGCGAACCAGGGCACGGCGAACCCGAGGGCCGCGAACCAGCGCGACCACGGCACAGTCCACCAGCATCCGGAACTGCAACCGGCCCGCGCCCGGCTGAGCGGGATCGGTCTGTTCGACGCCGGCCGGCTCGGCAAAACCATCGACCGCCTCGCCCGGAGCAGCCCGCTCGATCCCTCCGCCCTCAGCCGCCTGGACCGAGACCTGACCCAGGCCGAATCGCTGGTTGCAGCTCGTCGCCGCGGCGTGCCCAAGGTCAGTTACCCGCCGCAACTGCCGGTCAGCCAGCGGCACGACGACCTGGCCGCCGCGATCGAGGCCAATCAGGTCGTCATCGTGGCCGGCGAAACGGGCTCGGGCAAAACCACACAGCTGCCCAAATTGTGCCTCGAGCTGGGTCGCGGGGTCCGCGGCCTCATCGGGCACACCCAGCCCCGCCGGATCGCGGCCCGGGCGGTGGCCGAACGCGTCGCCGAAGAGCTCGACGTCGGATTGGGCGAGCAGGTCGGCTACGCCATCCGGTTCACCGACAAAGTCAGTGACAAGACCCTGATCAAGCTGATGACGGACGGGATCCTGCTGGCCGAAATCGGACGCGACCGGATGTTGTGGCGCTACGACACGATCATCATCGACGAAGCGCACGAACGCAGCCTCAACATCGACTTCCTGCTCGGTTACCTGCAGCAGCTGCTCCCCCGCCGGCCAGACCTGAAGGTGATCATCACCTCGGCCACCATCGATCCGCAGCGCTTCGCGACCTACTTCGGCGACGCGCCGATCGTCGAGGTATCCGGGCGTGGATACCCGGTCGAGGTGCGCTACCGACCCGTGTCCGACCCGGACCGTCCCGACGTCGAAGACCGCGATCAGGTGAGCGCGATCTGCGACGCCGTGGCCGAGCTGCGCCGCGAGCCGGCTGGTGACGTGCTTGTTTTCCTTTCCGGTGAAAGGGAAATCCGCGATGCCGCCGACGCGGTGACCGGCATGCAGCTGCCCGACACCGAGGTGCTGCCGCTGTACGGCCGGTTGTCCTCGGCAGAACAGCACCGGGTCTTTGCCGCGCACCGGCAACGCCGGATCGTGCTCGCCACCAATGTCGCGGAGACCTCGCTGACCGTGCCCGGCATCCGCTACGTGATCGACACCGGCACCGCCCGCATTTCCCGTTACAGCAGCCGGACGAAGGTGCAGCTGCTGCCCATCGAGGCGGTCTCGCAGGCTTCGGCGACGCAACGAGCCGGCCGTTGCGGGCGGACCGCTCCCGGCGTGTGCATCCGGCTGTATTCCGAGGCAGATTTCGAATCGCGTCCGGTGTTCACCGATCCTGAGATCCTGCGGACCAACCTCGCGTCGGTCATCCTGCAGATGGCCTCCCTCGACCTGGGCAGAGTCGAGGACTTCGGCTTCCTCGATCCGCCGGACCGGCGCCAGATCGCGGACGGTCTGGGATTGCTGGCCGAGCTGGGTGCCCTGGTCGGCGACGCGAGCGATGCCGGCGACGACGCTGCCGATCGGGACCGGCGTCTGGATACGCGCGGTCCGCGGCTCACCCCGACGGGCCGCCGGTTGGCTCAGTTGCCGGTCGACCCGCGGCTGGCCCGGATGATCATCGAGGCCGAGAACCGGGGCTGCCTCACCGACGTGCTGGTACTAGCCGCGGCCCTGTCCATTCAGGATCCGCGGGAGCGGCCGGCCGACCATCAGCAGGCGGCCGATGCCCTGCACGCCCGGTTCACCGATCCCACCTCGGATTTTCTCGGCTACCTGTCGTTGTGGCGATACCTGCGCGAGCGCCAGGCCGAGCTGTCGGCCAACCAGTTCCGGGCGACCTGCCGGCGCGAGTACCTCAACTACTTGCGAATCCGGGAATGGCAGGATTTGTATACCCAGTTGCGTCAGATCGTGAAGAGCATGGGCGTCACGATCGGCAGCCAGCCGGCTGACCCGGAGCAGGTTCACCGCAGCTTGCTGGCCGGCCTGCTGTCCCATCTCGGCATGCGCGACGAGGCCCGCAAGGACTACCTGGGTGCCCGCGGCGCCCGGTTCGCGATCTTCCCGGGTTCGGCGCTGGCCCGCAAACAGCCGGCGTTCGTGATGTCCGCCGAACTGGTCGAGACCTCCCGGCTGTGGGGACGGGTGAACGCGGCCGTCCAGCCGGAATGGGCCGAGGAGCTGGCCGTAGACCTGGTGCGCCGGTCCTACAGCGAGCCGCACTGGTCCCGAAAACGCGGTGAGGTCGTCGCGGTGGAACGGGTGACCCTGTACGGCGTGCCGATCGTGGCCGGCCGCACCGTCGGTTATCAGCGCGTCGACCCGGAGATGAGTCGGGACCTGTTCCTGCGGCACGCCCTGGTCGAGGGTGACTGGTCGAGCCGGCACGAGTTCCTGCAGCACAACCGGCAGCTCATCGATGACATCAGGACGCTGGAGAACCGAACCCGGCGACGCGATCTGCTGGTCGATGACGAGGTGCTGTTCACCTTTTACGATCAGCACATTCCGGCTTCGGTGACCTCGGCGCGGCACTTCGACGCATGGTGGAAGAAGCAGCGGCGCGAAACGCCGCAGCTGCTAGACCTGCAGCGTGCGGACTTGCTGCGCGACGAGGCGGGTACACCGTCCGCCGATGCGTTTCCGACGACCTGGACGTCCGGTGCGTTCGATCTCGAGCTCAGCTACCGGTTCGAACCCGGGGCGCAGTCGGACGGGGTGACGGTGACGATCCCGTTGCCGCTGCTCGGCTCGACCGCGGTCGGCGGCGTCGATTGGCAGGTCCCCGGTCTGCGGGCCGAGCTGGTCATCGCCCTGCTGCGCAGCCTGCCCAAGAGCCTGCGGCGCGAGATCGTGCCCATCCCCGACACGGCCGCCGCGATCATCGACCGACTACCCAACGAAGCTCCGGCCGGTGCGTCGGCGCTCACGGTCTTGCTGGCCGACGAGCTGCGACGCACCCGCGGCGTCATGATCGGCGCCGACGACTGGGATCTGGACAAGCTGCCGCCGCATCTGCGACCGAACTACCGGGTGATCGACAGCGCCGGCCGGACGATCGGTGAGGGCCGGGATCTGGCCGCGCTGCAGAAGGAGTTCTCGGCCGAACTGGTCCGAACGGTGCAGCAGGCAACCGCCGACCTGGAACGCAACCCGGTCACGGCTGAGTCGATCGGCGAGATCCCACGGTCGGTGCAACGGAGCGTCAACGGGCTGCCGGTGATCGGCTACCCAGCGCTGGCCGAGGAGGGTGAGACGGTGGCGCTGCGGGTCTTCGATTCGCCGCAAACCCAGCAACGCCAGATGTGGCGGGGTACCAGAAGGCTGCTGCTGAACACGGTGGCTTCGCCGATGCGCTCGCTGCGGGCCAGCCTCGCACCGCGGGATCGCCTCATTCTGGGTCGCGCCCGCTACGCCTCGCTCGAGGACCTGCTGCAAGACTGCGTGGCCGCGGCCGTGGAAGCGACGATGCTGCGGTCGGGTGCGCCCGCGTGGGATCAGGCCGGCTTCGACCGGTTGCGGTCGCAGGTGTCCGAGCAGCTGCCGGCCCGGGCGCTTGCGGTATTGCGAGCGGCCAGTCAGACCGTTGAAGCACTGCAGGCCACCGAGTTGGCGCTGTCCGCTGCGATCGGACCGACCGCGCAAACCGTGGCGGCGGCCGAGCGGCGACACATCGACACTCTGGTGCCACCTGGCTTCGTCAGCATCGTCGGAGCGGACCGGTTACCGCAGTTGCCGCGCTACCTCAAGGCGATCGAACAGCGCCTGGCCGACGCAGCCCGCGGGGCGAACCGGGACGCCGAGCGCGCCGCTCCGCTGGCCGTCGTCGGCAAGGACTTCGACGAGCTGCGGACCCGGCTCGGCGATCGCGCGGAGGCGCCCGACGTCGCCCCGGCGTTGACCGACATCGGCTGGCAGATCGAGGAGTTGTACGTCAGCCTGTTCGCTCAGCAGCTTGGTACCGCCCGCCCGGTGTCCGTCCGCCGGATTCAGGACGCGATGGACCGGCTCGACCCACGCTGATACGGCGTGCGAGCGCCGCTACGGACGGTCCGTGTCGTCGAGCGGCGGCAGCCCGCGGTGATACCGGCCGCGGAAGAAGACGAGCGGTTCGCTGATGTCGGCGTGCACGCCCAGTTGCTCGATTTCGGCAATAACGACGCTGTGGTCCCCGGCCGGCTGCTCGGCCGTGACGACGCACTCCAGCCAGCCGAGCGCGTCGGACAACAGCGGCGCACCATTTCGTCCCGGCGTCCATTCCAGCCCCGCGAACCGGTCGGCGTCCTTGAGGGCGAACTGCCGGCTCACCGACTCCTGGCCGGCGGACAACACGTTGATACAGATAGCCGGTGCGCGTTGCAGTAACGGCCAGGTGGTCGAGGACCGCGCGGGACAGAACAGCACCAGCGGCGGGTGCATCGACACCGAGGTGAACGAATTCATCGCCAGCCCGACCGGCGCACCGTCCACGATCCCGGTGATCACGGCCACGCCGGTGGGATAGTGCCCAAGGACGTGGCGGTATACGTCGGCGTCTGGCCCGCTCAACTGCGGTAAGCCGGGCAAATCTTCGGTGGCGTTCGACACGGGTCCACCATAACCAGCCCGACGCACATGGTTCTCTCGCCGGGTTCGGGCATGATCGAGGCGACACCACGACCACGGTTGGGAAGCATGGAACTCAAAGACGCGATTCGCCTTCGTCGCTCGGGCGCCCGGATCACCGCCGAGGCCCCGGACGACGTCCAGCTGGCGCAGTATCTGGCGCTGGCCGCGCACAGCCCCGATCATGCCGCGCTGCGACCGTGGCGCCTGGTCACGCTGCGCGGCGCCGACCGAGAACGACTCGGCGCCGCCTTGGTGGCCGGCTTCGGCGACGAACCGGGTTCCGACTCGGCCCGTCGCACGGCCGGCAAAGCCACCCGGGCTCCGTTGCTACTCGGCATTGTCGCCGCCATCCAGGACCATCCCAAGGTGCCGGAATGGGAGCAGGTTGCGGCCGTGGTGGCGATGGTGACGACGTTGGAACTGGTGCTGTTCGATGCCGGCTGGACCGCGATGTGGCGCAGCGGACCGGGCACCGAGATGGCTCCCGTGAAACAGCTGATGGGAGTCGGCCCGAGCGAGAAGATTCTCGGCTGGCTCTACATCGGAGCGACCGATCCCGACGGCCGTCCAGGCCCCGAACAGGATCCTGATCTGGCCGACCGCATAACTGCGCTGGCCTGACCGCGACCGCGACCGATAGCGTCTGGTTCGTGAACGCACGCATCCCGCAACAGCACATCACGCGGATCCCGCTCGATGAGATCGATCATCAACTGATCGGCCTGCTCCAGCGGGACGGTCGCGCGTCCTACGCCGAGCTGGCCCCGGCGGTGGGCCTCTCCGCGCCTGCGGTGCGACAGCGCGTCCAGCGACTGGTCGAGGGCGGTGTGGTGCAGATCGTGGCGGTGACCGATCCGCTCGCGCTCGGGCTGCCGGTCATGGCGCTGGTGGGCATCAAGGTCAGTGGTGACGCGCTCGCCGTTGCGGATGCGCTCGGCGCCATCCCCCGGGTGATCTATGTCGTGGTCACCGGCGGGTCGTTCGACCTGTTTGCCGAGGTCGTCTGCCGGGACATGACCGAGCTGTTCGAGATCATGAACGGACTCATCCGCCCGATGAACGGCGTGTCCAGCGTCGAATCCTTCCCCTACTTCGACATCCACACCCAACGATTCACCTGGGAGACAGACTGATGGTTCTGGAGATCGCGCTAATCGACGTCCTGCCCGGTCACGACGCCGACTTCGAGGCCGGCTACGCGGCGGCCAGATCGGCGCTGGCCGAATCACCAGGCCTGCGCAGCATCCGGATGACGCATGGGGTCGAGACGCCCACTCGGTTCGTGCTGCTGGTCGAGTGGGATTCCCTGGCCGCCCACCAGGAGTTTCGCGACTCGGATCGCTTCCCGATCTGGCGAGCCGGCATCGGCCCGCACTTCGCGCAGCCGCCACACGTCGAGCACTTCACCGACGTGAGCGTCTGAGCGGCTCGCCCGGCGGCCCTCAGTCGCGGTAGAGCACTTCGATGACGTTGCCGTTGGGGTCGACCAGCTGGGTCCCGAAGTAGTGCAGTTGGACGTCCTCCCATTGACGGGGGGCCTGGTGCTGCCGGGCCGATGTGCCCGCGGCTGCCTCGTACGCGGCGATCACCTGCGCCCGGTCGCTCGCGCGTAGTGCGAGGTGCGCTCCGCTGGTCGGTTGCAAACCCGCGACCAGCCACAGCACAGCGGTTTCTCCCTCGACGGCGTAGCCGATCGCGGCGACCTCATCCGTGTCATCCTCGTCGCCCTCCGGGTCGGAGTACTCCACCTGTGACGTCAAACCGAGCGCGCCCAGGACCGCGTCGTAGGCGGGTCGGGTCGCGGCGAAATCGTCGGTGACGATGGTGACATGATCCAGGCTCGGCGTGGCAGGCATGCGGCAATCTCTACCTGATCGGACGGTCGACTGTGCAGGTACACCCGGAGGTGCGCGAGGCGCTGGCCGAGGGCGGTGCCGTGGTGGCGCTGGAAAGCACCATCATCAGCCATGGGCTACCCCGGCCCGGCAACCTCGAGATTGCCCGCCAGATCGAGCAGGCGGTACGCGATGCCGGTGCGGTGCCGGCCACCATCGCGATTGTTCGCGGCGTCCCCCACATCGGGCTCGACGATGACGCGCTGAGCCAGATCGCGTGGTCCGAGGACACGGACAAGGTCAGCGTCCGCGACCTGGCCACTGTCGTCGCCAAAGGTGGCAACGGAGCCACCACCGTCGCGTCGACCGCGCATCTGGCGGCGCGAGCCGGCATCGAGGTCTTCGCGACCGGCGGGCTCGGCGGCGTGCACCGCGAGGCCCGTGAGTCGTGGGACGAATCGGCGGACTTGACCACCTTGTCCCGGACGCGCGCCGTCGTGGTGTGCGCCGGGGTCAAATCGATTCTGGACGTCGGTGCCACCATCGAGCGGCTGGAGACCCTGAACATCGGGGTCCTCGGCTACCGGACCAAGTCGTTCCCGGGTTTCTATCGGGCCGACTCGGGGTACGCCCTGGACTGGCGGGTGGACACGGCGGCCGAGGTGGCCGAGGTGATGGTTCAACGGGGCCTGCTCGGCACGGACAGCAGTGCGTTGATCGTGGCCAACCCGGTGCCGGCCGCTGATGAGCTGGACGCCGAGTTGCACGACCGCACGCTCACCGGCGGTCTGGCCGCGTTGCGGGCCCGGGGCATCCGAGGCAAGGCGGTTACGCCGTTCCTGCTCGAGTATTTTCACCGCGAGACCGCGGGCGCCTCGCTGACCACCAACGTCCAGCTGGTGCTGAACAACGCTCGCGTGGCCGGCGAAATCGCCGCCGCGTACAGCGTCCGGCGATGACGCCCGGGGGCCGCGTCGTCTGCCTGGGCGACGTGATGGTGGATGTGGTTGCCCTGCTGTCCGGCGAGCTGGCGCCAGGTTCGGACTCCCCCGCCTCGATCCGGTTGAGCGGCGGCGGATCCGCGGCCAACACCGCCTGCTGGCTGGTCCGGCTGGGCACGGACGTCAGCCTGGTGGCCCGAGTTGGCGACGACGAGTTCGGGCGATCGACGCTTCGGGAGCTGCGGGCGTTCGGGGTGCGCATCGAGACCGCGGTCGACCCGACCGAGCCGACCGGGATCTGCATCGTGCTGGTCGGTTCGCAGGGCCAGCGTTCCATGATCCCGTCGGCCGGCGCCAACGCCGCGCTGAGCAGCGTCGACGTTGACAGCGTCGATCTGGCGGCATCGGATCACCTGCACGTATCGGCGTATTCATTGCTACGCCCGCAGACCCGCGCGGCTGCTCGCCAGGCGCTGAACCGCGCGCAATCGGTGGGAGCCGGACTCTCGGTCGATGTTGCCTCGGCCGTGCCGCTGGCCCAGGTGGGCGGTTCGCAGTTTCTGAGTTGGCTGCCCCGGGAGTGCCTGTTGTTGCTCAATGCCGATGAGGCCCGGGTGCTGGTCGATGGAGTGGACCTGCCGACGGCCGCACTCACGTTGGCCGGACCGGGTCGGCGGGTGGTGATCAAGGACGGCCCGCGCGGGGCGATCTGGGCCCAGGACGGCGTGGCGGGACAGGTCGTCACCACGCCAGTCGAGTCGGTCGACACCACCGGCGCCGGGGACGCCTTCGCCGCCGGCCTCATCGACGCGCTGCGAAAGGGCGCGACCCTGACGCAAGCGGTTGTCGCCGGCAACTCGGTCGGCGCCCTCGCGGTGGGGCAGCCGGGCGGCCGGCCACCGCCACCGCGGCCAGCTGAGGAAGGTCCTACCGCGGCGTCGTTATAGCAACGTCTCGGTAGGACCTTCCGTCAACGTGGTGGGTGCCGGTTAGTGCACGCCGGCTGCGTCCATGCCGCGCAGCTCCTTCTTGAGATCCTGGATCTCGTCGCGCAGGCGCGCTGCCACCTCGAAGTGGAGCTCGCGGGCAGCGCCGAGCATCTGGTCGTTGAGCTGCTGGATCAGATCGGCCAGTTCCGCGCGAGGCAGCTCGGCCACATCCAGCTTGCCGTCGGCATGCACCCCGACGCCGATCACACCGGCCGATGCGGCCGCCCCGCGGCCAGCCCGGCCCGGGACCGGCGACTTGCCACGACCGGTCACCGGCGACTTGCCGCGCGACTGGGACCGGCCCGAACCGCCGACGGGCGTGCTGCCCAGCAGCTCCTGGGTGTCCTCGTCCTCACGGGCCAACATGTCGGTGATGTCGGCGATCCGGCGGCGCAACGGCTGCGGGTCGATGCCGTTCTCGGTGTTGTAGGCGATCTGCCGGTCGCGCCGGCGGTTCGTCTCGTCGATGGCCTGTTCCATGGACTTGGTGATCCGATCGGCATACATGTGCACCTGACCGGACACGTTCCGAGCGGCTCGTCCGATCGTCTGGATCAGCGACGTACCGGATCGCAGGAAGCCTTCCTTGTCGGCGTCCAGGATGGCCACCAGTGACACCTCGGGCAGGTCGAGGCCCTCACGCAGCAGGTTGATGCCGACCAGCACGTCGTACTCCCCCATCCGAAGCTCGCGCAGCAATTCGACCCGTCGCAGCGTGTCCACTTCGGAGTGCAGGTACCGGACCCGAACGCCCAGCTCGAGCAGGTAGTCGGTGAGGTCCTCGGACATCTTCTTGGTCAGGGTGGTGACCAGCACCCGCTCGTTCTTGTCCGCGCGCAGCCGGATCTCGTGGACCAGGTCATCGATCTGCCCCTTGGTCGGCTTCACGATCACCTCGGGATCGATGAGGCCGGTCGGCCGGATGACCTGCTCGACGACGTCCCCGCCGGTCTTGCCGAGCTCGTAGTTGCCGGGTGTCGCGGACAGGTAGACGGTCTGCCCGATCCGTTCGACGAATTCCTCGAACTTCAACGGCCGGTTGTCCATGGCGCTCGGCAGCCGAAACCCGTGGTCGACCAGGGTGCGCTTACGGGACATGTCGCCCTCGTACATACCGCCCGTCTGCGGCACCGTCACATGTGACTCGTCGATCACGAGCAGGAAATCGTCCGGGAAGTAGTCCAGCAGGCAGTTCGGAGCGCTGCCCGGCTGGCGGCCGTCGATGTGCAGCGAGTAGTTCTCAATCCCCGAGCAGAACCCGACCTGCCGCATCATCTCGATGTCGTAGCTGGTGCGCATCCGGAGCCGTTGCGACTCGAGCAGCTTGTTCTGCCGGTCGAGTTCGGCCAGCCGCTGCTCGAGTTCGGCCTCGATGCCGGCGATGGCTTTCTCCATCCGCTCCGGACCGGCCGCGTAGTGGGTCGCCGGAAAGATGAAGACTTCGTCGACCTCGCGGATCACCTCGCCGGTCAGCGGATGTAGATAGTAGAGGCGCTCGATCTCATCGCCGAACATCTCGACCCGAATGGCGAGTTCTTCGTACACCGGAAAGATCTCGACCGTGTCGCCCCGGACCCGGAACACCCCGCGGTTGAAAGCAAGATCGTTGCGCGCGTACTGCACGCCCACCAGGCCCCGCAGAATCTTCTCGCGCTCGATCTGCTGGCCGACTCTCAGTCGCACCGCGCGGTCTACGTACTCCTGGGGCGTACCTAGCCCGTAGATGCAGGACACCGTGGCCACCACGATGACGTCGCGACGGGTCAGCAGCGACATGGTGGCCGAGTGCCGGAGCCGCTCGACCTCGGAGTTGATCGCCGAGTCCTTCTCGATGTAGGTATCGGTCTGCGGGACGTAGGCCTCGGGCTGGTAGTAGTCGTAGTAGCTGACGAAGTATTCGACCGCGTTGTTCGGGAACATCTCGCGGAACTCGTTGGCCAATTGAGCGGCGAGCGTCTTGTTCGGAGCCATCACGAGCGTCGGGCGTTGCAACCGTTCGATCAACCAGGCGGTGGTCGCGGACTTGCCGGTGCCGGTGGCGCCCAGCAGGACCACGTCCCGCTCGCCCTCGCGGATCCGCTTCTCGAGCTCGGCGATGGCGGCGGGCTGATCGCCGGACGGGGTGTGGTCGCTGACCACCTCGAACTTGCCGGACGAGGGGACGATGTCGGAATCAACGCGCATGCCTCCACGGTACGGCCGACCTCTGACAACCCGTAGCGATTCAGCTGTCAGCTAGCGACCGGTGGCGGCGCTGTTCGTGGTGGGCGCCGGCGAGCCGCTGGACTTGAGCAGGCTGGCCACCGTGGTCACGACCAGCACGCCGACGATGACGACCAGCGAGAGCCAGATCGGGATGTCGGGTGCCCAGTGCACCGACTTGCCACCGTTGACGAAGGGCAGCGTGTTCTCATGCAGCGCGTGCAGGATCAGCTTCACGCCGATGAACGCGAGCAGTACGGACAACCCCAGGCCGAGGTACACCAGTTTCGTGAGCAGGTTGCCGATCAGGAAGTACAGCTGGCGCAGTCCCATCAGCGCGAACAGGTTGGCCGTGAGCACGAGGTAGGGCTCGTTAGTGAGCCCGTAGATGGCCGGAACCGAATCAAGCGCGAAGAGCAGGTCGGTCGTGCCGAGGGCCACGATGACGATCGCCATCGGCGTCATCAGCCGGCGACCGCCCCGCTTGACGGTCAGCTGACTTCCGACGTAGTCGTCGGTGGACGGTACGCGCCGGCGGAGCCAGCGGATCGCCCGTCCGTCCTCGTAGTCCTGCTCGTCATCGGAGCCGTTCTCCTTGGCCAGCTTCACCGCGGTGTAAACGAGGAATGCCCCGAACAGGTAGAACACCCAGGAGAAGGCGTTGATGGCCGCGGCCCCGAGCGCGATGAACGCGCCGCGCAACACCAGCGCGAGCACGATGCCGATCAGCAGGGCCGACTGCTGCAGCGCCCGGGGCACGCCCAACTTCGTCATGATGATCAAGAAAACGAAGAGGTTGTCGATCGACAACGAGTACTCGGTGAGCCACCCGGCGAGGAACTGGGTGCCGTAATCGATGCCGCTGACCACGAACACGCCCGCCCCGAACAGCACGGCCGCCCCGATGAAGAAGGCCAGGTGCAGCCCCGACTCACGCATGCTCGGCTCGTGCGGCCGACGGCCGATCACGAATACGTCGATCGCCAGGAACGCGATGGCTACGGCGAGAGGATGATCCAGACGAGCGGGGAGACATGCATTTCAACAACCGTCCTTCGGTCAGCGATTCGGGACCGTACGAATGCACGGTCCAGCTGCCGAAGGTCTGATCCACCCGGATAGCGGGCCGACTCCCCGGGATCGCCGTGCTGCCGGCCGATGCGGCTTTGCCGGGCTGACGATCCGTGATGACGAGGTGGTCGCGGTGTTGCTGGTTCGGGATTACTCCCCTTCAGTACCGCTTACTCTAGCCGGACTTTGGCACTCTTCCGGCCGTCAGGCAGATTGGTGCGATGCCACCACCGCCACCGCCAGGTCCGCAACCGCACGAATCGCCCGACGATCACGTGTACTGGCGGATCGCACCGACGTTGACGGCGACGTTGTACGTGATTGCCGCGGCCATCTTCGCGGTTGCGATCTACACCAGCCTGCCGGTCGTGCTGCGGCTGGCGATCGCGGCGTTCGGCGTCGCCTTTGCCGTGACCGCCACGTACTGTGCGCGTCAGCTCATCTACGCCGACGCCGACGGGATCGCGATTCGCCACCTGATGTCGACCGACAGTTACAGCTGGCGCGACATTGCGGCGGTCGACGTCGTCACCACCGGCAAGACGGGGATGACGATCGCGCTGGACCTGGACGCGGGGCGGCAGGTGAAGCTACCGCCGTCCCTGGTGCTGCCGGCGACACCACATAGCCTGCAGAGCACTCACACGCTATTGGGCATGAAGGCTCGTCAACTGAGCGCGCTCGGGCGGCTAGATCGCCGCTGAGCTGGACATACCCCAGGCCCCACGGCCCGAAAGTCCTACTCTGGCGTTGTCATAGCGACGGCAGAGTAGGACTTTTCGGGTTAGGACGATCAGTACGGCGGACGAAGCCGGCGGCGAGCCTCTTCGACGTCGAAATCAGCCGCCGGGTAATCCAGATCGAGGTCGCTGAGCGTTTCCAGCAGCAGTTGCCCGATGGCCCAGTTGCGGTACCACTTCGAATCGGCCGGAACGATGTACCAGGGTGCCGTGTCGTTCGTGGTCCGGGCGATCGCGTGCGCGTAGGCCGACTGGTAATCCGACCAGTACGCCCGCTCCTCGATGTCGCCGGTATTGAATTTCCAGATCTTGGTCGGGTCATCGAGTCGAGCCAGTAGCCGAGCCCGCTGCTCGGCGTAACTGACGTGCAGGAAGCACTTGACGAGCAGCGTGCCCTGACGGGCCAGCTCGCGCTCGAACGTGTTGATCTCTTCGATTCGTTCTGCCGCGGCGTCCTCATCGATCCAGTCGTGGACGCGGGTGATGACGACGTCCTCGTAGTGCGATCGGTTGAAGACGCCGATGATGCCCGGTGGCGGCAGCGCGCGCCGGATACGCCACAGGAAGTGGTGCGCGGCTTCTTCAGGAGTCGGCTTCTTGAACGCCTTGATGCTGACGCCGGCCGGCCCGACCAGCCCGATGACGTGCGAGATCACGCCGTCCTTGCCCGAGGTGTCCATGCCCTGCAGCACGAGCAGGACCCGGCGCTGGTCGCCGCTCGATCCGTTGGCATAGAGCATCTCCTGCAGGCGGGACAGTTGCTCGCCTCCGTCCTGCAAGTGCTTGAGCGTCCGAGCCTTGCCCCCTGGCGCCAGCGGCCGGGCGGCGGTGTCGTAGCCGAGCAGGTTCACCGGTCCGTCCGCTACCCGCAAGGCTGCACGCAAGGACCCGGGCTCCGCTGATTCAGACACCATGCGATGCACGATAGTGGCCGGACCCGGAGTGCTCATTCGCAGGACGGCGACGGCGTCTGGGCCGCGGCGGCCAGGGCCACCAGTCGGGAGACCGCGCGCCGGTACTTCTTGCGGTAGCCGCCGGCCAGCATCTCGGGTGGGAACAGCGAATCCAGCGCGGTCCCGCTCGCATACAGCGGCAGCTGCCGGTCGTAGAGCCGGTCGGCCAGCACGACCAGACGCAGGGCGACAGACTCGTTGTGGGCCGGTACGACATCGAGCAGCCCGACCCGCTGCACCCCGTCGAGCAGCGCACCGTAGCGGGAGGGATGCAGCTGGGCCAGCTGGTCGAGTAAGGCCACGAAGTCGTCCAGGCTGGCGTTTGCTCCGGTCGTGGCGGCGCGGACCTGGTCTTCGGAGAGCGGTGTCGGCGCGGCCAGCCCCCGGTGCCGGTAGTCGGGGCCGTCGATGCGCACCGTCACAAACCGTTCGGCCATCGTCTGGATCTCGCGCAGGAAGTCCTCGGTGGCAAAGCGGTCCGCACCCAGCCGATCGGGCAGCGTGTTCGAGGTCGCGGCGAATCGGACGCCGGCCTCAGCCAGCCGGGCAAGCAAGCTGGTAATCAGGACGGTGTCGCCGGGGTCATCGAGTTCGAATTCGTCGATGGCCAGCAATCGCATCCTCGACAGCTCGCTCACCAGGCGGGTGAAGCCGAGCAGGCCCGCGAGTTGGGTGAGCTCGGCGAACGTCGTATAGGCCTTGGGCCCCGGGACGGCATGCCAGGTCGCGGCCAGCAGATGCGTCTTGCCGACGCCGAATCCACCATCGAGGTAGATCCCGGTGCGACCGGTGTTGCCGCTCGCCGCGTGGCGAATGCCAGCATTTCGGCGGCGAAACCGACGCCGCGCCGGCGTCACAATTTCGGCGGCGAACGCGCGCATCGCGGTCAGGGCGCGGGCCTGGCTGGGCTCGGCCGGGTCGGGCTGGAAGCCGTCGAAGCTCGTTCGCGCGAACATCGGTGGCGGAACCAGTCCCGCCATCAGGGTGTCGACGTCGACGTCTGGACGCCGCTCGACGAGGTGGACCGGCACGGACGTCGATCCTAGTTGTGCTGAGATGGTGGCCGTGAGGACGCTGCTGCCCGACCCGTCGACCGCCCGGCCCGATCCCGCTACGCCTGCTGAAGGAGGCCCGCAGCTGCAGTCGCCCGAGACCGACCTGTACGCCCATTACGGCGCCAATTGGCTGGACGAGGGCGGCGTACGGGCGAACTTCATAGCCAGCGTCGACGGAGCGGCCAGTGCCGCGGGCGTGTCGGCTGGACTGCAGACGCCAGGCGACAACCGGGTGTTCGCCGCGCTGCGCGACCTGGCTGACGTCATCCTGGTCGGTGCCAGCACCGCCAGCGTCGAGGGTTACGCCCCGGCCGCGCCGGGATCGCAGCGACGGGCTCGGCGACTGGAACTCGGTCTGGCCGAGGCGCCGGCCATCGCCGTGCTGTCCGGCAGCCTCGGGCTCGACCTGAGCCGGCCGCTGTTCAACGCCGTCGAACGGCTCGCTCCGACCATCATCGTGACCAGCTCCGCGGCGCCTATGTCGCGGCGCAACGACATCATCGATCTCGCGGCATCGGTGTCCGAGTTGCAACTGATCGAGGTCCCTGCCGATGCGGGCGGCAACGTCGACTTCGTGGCCGCGGTGGCGCAACTGCGTGAGCTCGGCTACCGGCGGATCCTGTGCGAGGGCGGCCCGCGGGTGCTGGCGTCCGGCATCACCGCCGGACAGATCGATGAGCTGTGCCTGACGATCTCGCCGATGCTCGGCGGCACCGATACCCCGCGAATCCTGAACGGTCCGGCCTGGCCGGCTGACTTTCTGCCGCAGCTGAGCCTGACCGGACTGCTCATCGAGGACGACGCCTTGTTCTGCCGTTACCTCGTCCGCCATTAGCTCGGTCAGCGACCTTGCTGCGCTCGGTGGTAGATGATGGGTCCCATGAGTGCGCGGTGACGGTATGAGTCGGTTGGACGAAGTCGGCGAGCAGGACCAGTGGCGATGCTGGCTGTGTGACGAGGCGGTGGATCCGAGTCGGTCGGTCAACGACGACCGCGGGCCGAGCGTGGACAGCATGCAGGCCGGTGGCAAGGCTGGCGGCGGCAACAAGTCGGCGAAAACTGCCCAGCGCTCGGCGAAGGACGGCGCCCCGCCGCTCACCGGCGAGCGACTGGCCCACCGGGCGTGCAACACCAGGAAAGGCGCGGTATTGCCAGTGATTCCGTGGCCCACCGGCCTGTTCGTCGCCGACCCGGCGCCGCTGTTTGCGGTCTCACAGCGGCTGGCTCGCAAGGGGGGCCGTGAAGTGGTCGCCCGCTGCCCGAGCCGGGACGACGCCGATGCTGTGGCGCTCTGGTTGGTTGATCGCTTCACGCGATTGGTCCCCGAGATGCCGGTGACGGCCGCGGTCGAGCCTGGCGGTGGCCAGTTCATGATCGCGTTGGCCGCTCCCCGATCCCGGTAACGTTCACGCTGGCCAGTGCCGCCAAGCGCAGCCGAGCGCTAAGTGGCCAACCCGAGCTGCACATCCACCGGCCCGCCGTCACACATTGCGGTGAAAGACTGTGCCGATGAAGCTGCCCGTGATGCCGCCCGTGTCGCCCATGCTGGCCAAGTCGGTGCCGACCATCCCGCCCGGCGCGTCCTACGAACCCAAATGGGACGGCTTTCGGTCCATCATTTTTCGCGACGGTGACGAGGTTGAGTTCGGCAGCCGCAACGAGAAGCCAATGACGCGCTACTTTCCCGAGCTGGTGGCCGCGGTCAAGGCGCAGCTGCCGGTGCGGTGCGTCATCGACGGCGAGATCGTCATCGCCACCCACGCCGGCCTGGACTTCGAGGCGCTGCAGCAACGGATTCATCCGGCCGACTCACGGGTCACGATGCTGAGTACGAAGACCCCGGCGTCCTTCATCGCCTTCGATCTGCTGGCACTGGGCGATGAGGACCTCACCGCCCGGCCGTTCACTGAACGTCGCGCCGCGCTCGAAGTAGCGCTGGCCGAGGTCGGTGCGCCGATCCACCTGACGCCGGCCACCACGGACCTGGACGTGGCGCAGCGGTGGTTCACCGAGTTCGAGGGCGCCGGGCTGGACGGCGTCGTGGCCAAGCCGTTGACGGTGGCTTACCAACCTGACAAACGCGTGATGTACAAGATCAAGCACGAACGGACGGCCGACTGCGTGGTCGCCGGCTACCGGGTCCACAAGAGTGGGCCGGATGCGGTCGGCTCGCTGATGCTCGGGCTCTATACCGACGAGGGCGTGCTCAATGCGATCGGCGTGATCGGCGCGTTCCCGATGGCTCGTCGCCGTGAGCTGTTCGCCGAATTGCAACCGCTGGTGGCCGATTTCGACGACCATCCGTGGAACTGGGCCGCGCACGAGGCGGGCGAGCGCACTCCCCGCAAGGGTGAGGGATCGCGTTGGAACGCGGGCAAGGATCTGTCCTTTGTACCGTTACGGCCCGAGCGGGTCGTCGAGGTCCGTTACGACCACATGGAAGGTGAGCGGTTCCGGCACACCGCGCAGTTCAACCGTTGGCGACCTGACCGCACCCCGAACAGCTGCACGTACCAGCAACTCGAACGACCGGTCACGTTCGAGTTGGGCGATATCGTCCCCGGGCTGAGCTGACCCGAAGCGCCGCGGTCGCGGGCGTGACAGGTAGCTGGCCGCGGTCGGTAACCTCATCAGGTGCCGCCACCCCGACAATCCCAACCGCAAAGCCGAGTCGGGGGTGTCGCACGACTGCTCACGCTGGTTGTCCTCTGCGTATCACTGGTGGTCGCGTGCACCAGTAAGTCGCAGCAGTCTCAGCCGGCCCCGGCAAAGACGGTGACAACCACCCCGGCGACCACCCCCGCGCCGTCATCGACGTCCACCGCCGTCGCGCGGCCGACAATCCAGTTCTCCGACTGCACCGGGCAATTCCGCACCGCGATCGACAACTCCCGGACCAAGTCGTTGGAGTTCTCCTGCGGCAAACTCAACGTTCCGCTCGATTACGCCCGCCCGACCGGTCAGCAGGTGAGCCTGTTCGTACTGAAGATCCATGACACCGAGCAACAACCGACCAACCGGCTCGGCTCGTTGTTGGTGAACCCGGGCGGACCCGGCGCCTCAGGGGTGAACCTGGCGGCCGGGCTGGTTACCAGCATCGATCAAGATGTGTTGACGCGATTCGACCTGGTTGGGTTCGACCCGCGCGGGGTGGCGCTGTCCTCGCCGGTGACCTGCATTACCGACAAGCAGAAGGACCAACTCGCCGGGCTCGATCCCGATGTCCGAACCGCCGCCGGACGGGCGACGGCCAAAGCCGCCGCGGCGGCCGTGGTCAAGGAATGCAAGGCTCGGTACGGGGCCGCGCTCGCGCACTTCAATACCGAAGAGACGGCTCGGGACCTGGACTTGCTGCGCCAGGCCCTGGGTGACGACAAGCTCAACTACCTCGGCTTCTCGTATGGGACCAGGCTCGGAGCGGCCTACGCCCATCTGTTCCCGACCAAGATCCGGGTGGCGGTGCTCGACGGTGCCCTCGAGCCGCAGACGCCTGAGCTCACGGTGGACGAGCGGCAGGCTCAGGGTTTCGAACAGGCCTTCGACCAATTCGCGGCCGATTGTCAGCGGCGGGCGGCCTGCCAGGACCTGGGTAAGCCGCGGGCGACGGTGACAGCCTTGGTCTCGGCCGCCGACAAGTCCCCGATCAAGTCCTCGCTGCCGCAGGAAACCCGCCGGGCTACGGGCGGCATTGTCCTGATCGCGGTGGCTGAGGCGCTCTACAACTCCAGCGCGTGGCCGGAGCTGGCCAGCGCACTGATCGACGCCAAGGACGGTGACTCGCGCGGCCTGTTCGCGCTGGCCGACAGCTACTACGGGCGAGATTCCAGCACCGGGCATTACTCGAATCTGGTGGACAGCAACTGGGCCATCAACTGCAACGACTCGAGGTTGAAGATCACCGACGC
The DNA here is from genome assembly GCA_025966315.1 of Frankiales bacterium. Taxonomy (GTDB): domain Bacteria; phylum Actinomycetota; class Actinomycetes; order Mycobacteriales; family Jatrophihabitantaceae; genus Jatrophihabitans_A. The sequence continues at coordinate 36,795 of JAOPUZ010000068.1, forward strand.
GCTGGTTGCTGCCAAGGCACGCGAGTGGATCGCCAAGTACCCGTTGTTCGGCGCCAACATGGCCGCCACCTTGTACAACTGCCTCGGCTGGCCGGCGTCCGGGCATCCGTTGCCGCCCGCGGGCGCCGTCGGTGCGCCGCCGCTGCTGGTGATCGGCACCCTGCACGACCCAGCGACTCCGTTCAGCGCCACGGGGCTGCTGGCCCGAGCGGTGGGTTCCGGGGTGGTGCTGTCCAGGGACGGTGAGGGACACACCGCGTACGGCCGGAGTTCGTGCATAACGACCAAGGTGAACAGCTATCTCTTCACCGGCGCGGTGCCGGCTGGGCACAGCTGCCCCGCGTCCTGACCGCAGCCGATGGCCATCCTGTATGCCTTGATTGCTGCTGCCTGTTACGGCGTGAGTGACTTCGTCGGAGGCTTCGCCTCTCGCCGGGTTCCCGCGCTGACGGTGCTGCTGTTCAGCTACCCGATCGGCGCGGTGGCAATGGCGGCGCTGTTGCCCTTCTACGGCGGGCCGGTGTCGCTCCGGACCCTGATCTGGAGCCTGGCCGGTGGCGGCGCGGGTCTGGCCGGAGTGGCGTTGCTCTATTCCAGCCTGGCGATTGCGCCGATGAACATCATCTCGCCGATCACGGCCGTGATGTCGGCGGTCGTACCGGTGCTCAGTGGCGTGGCGTCCGGCGAACGCCCGGCGGTGGCCGCCTGGATCGGCATTGTGCTGGGCCTCGGGGCGGTCGTGTTGATCTCCCGGGAACCCGAGGATCAACCACACGGCCGGGTTGGTCTGCGTCCGATCGCGATGGCCCTGCTGGCCGGCGTCGGCTTCGGCGCGTACTTCGTGTGCCTGGCCAAGGCCGCCCCGGATTCCGGCATCTGGCCGGTGGTGATCTCGCGGTTGGTGTCGTCGGTACTGATCTTGCCGCTGGCCGCGATCGTGGTGCCCGGCAATCCGTTCCGGCGGCTGCCGGGGTCGATTCTGCTGCTTGCCCTGGTTGCGGGCATCCTGGACGCCAGCGCGAATCTCGGCTTCTTGCTGGCCTCCCGGCACGGTCTGTTGTCGTTGTCCGGGGTCATCACGGCGCTGTACCCGGCCGGCACGGTGATGCTGGCGGTATTGGTGCTCAAAGAACGGACGGGCCGCATCCAGCAAGTCGGGCTGGGCGTGGCCGTGCTCTCGGTCGTGCTGATAACCCGGTGAGCAACGGTGCGCCTAGGGCAGCACGCCGATCCAGGCGTCGTGCGGTGAGAACTACCCGGGCAAGTCTCAGGCTAGGTCCGGACGGGCTTTGCTCGGCTGGACTCGTTTCGGTTCGCCCTCCATCTTCGGGAAGTTCGGGGGATACGGCGCGTCGCCCTGGCCGCGGTCCTGCTCGTCGCGCTCGGACCATTCGAGCAGTTCACCGATGTCGAAGGCCTGCTCGTCGATGGCGGCGTGCACATCGCCCAGCCGGGCGAACCGGTCCGGCATGGTGGCCATGGTGAAATCTTCCATCCGCAGCTCGGCCAGCTCGTCCCAGTCGAACGGGGCCGACACCAACCCGGTCGCGGCCCGCACCGAGTACGCCGAGGCGATCGTCCGGTCCCGGGCGTTCTGGTTGAAGTCGATGAAGATCTGCTCGCCCCGCTCCTCCTTCCACCAGGCCGTGGTGATCAACGCTGGGCGGCGGCGCTCGATTTCACGGGCCAGCGCGAGCGCGGCGCGGCGCACCTGGGTGAAGCCGTGCTCAGGCTTGATGCGCAGGTAGATATGGATACCGCGAGATCCCGACGTCTTGGGAAAGCCGACCGCACCGATCTCGGCCAGCAGCTCCCGCACCATCCCGGCGACCTCGACGGCTTCGGCGAAACCGGTGCCCGGCTGCGGATCGAGGTCGATGCGCAGCTCATCGGGTTTCTCGGTATCCGCTCGCCGGGAGTGCCACGGATGGAACTCAACCGTGGACATCTGAACGGCCCAGATGACGCTGGCCAGTTCGGTCACGCATAACTCGTCCGCGGTGCGTCCGGACGGGAACTTCACCTGCACCGTCTGCACCCAATCGGGCGCGCCTTTCGGGATCCGCTTCTGATAGATCCGTTCGCCGCCCGTGCCGTCCGGGAACCGATGCAGCATGCAGGGCCGGTCGCTCAACGCCCGCACGATGCCCTCGCCGACCGAGAGGTAATACCGGACGAGATCGAGTTTCGTCTGGCCGGTCTCGGGAAAATAAATTCGGTCCGGGTTGGTGATCTTGACCAGCCGGTCCCCCACCTCGACCTCTGTGAACGGCGATGCCATGCCAAGACGTTACTGCGATTACCGTTGCCGGCATGCAACAGCCGGCAATTCCTGCTCGTCATCCGCTGGCCGTCGACGTCGACTTCCTCGCCCAGATCGGCTCGCAGTCCCGGGCGCTGGCCGACGCGGCCGAGGCAAACCTGGACGCCGACGTCGAGCACTGTCCCGGTTGGACGGTCCGGGACCTGCTCGAACACCTTCGCGAGGTGCAGTGGTTCTGGGCCTTGATCGTCGAACGACGACTGCAGGACGCACCGTCCGGTCAAGGTGAGTTCGCCGAGGTGCACCCGAGCCGGCTGCCGGACGACGGACTGATCTCCGCGTTCCGGGCCGGTGCCCGGCATCTCGTCGAGGTGCTCGCCGATGCCGACCCGGCCCAATCGGTGTGGACCTGGGCACCGGCCCGGCAGGACATCGGGTTCATCCTGCGCCACCAGGTACAGGAAGCGGCGGTTCATCGCTGGGACGCTGAACATGCGGCGAGCCGGGAGGTCAGCCTGGACGCGCGGATGTCCGTCGATGCGATCGAGGAATTTCTGACCTATTCGGTGGCGAATTCGGTTGAGACCCCCGATCAGCCGCGCCCGGCGTTGGGCGGGGCTTTCGTACTGCGCGCGTCCGACCTGCCCGCGTGCTGGGTCGTCGAGGACGGCTCGAAACCGGGCACGGTTGCATTCCGGCGCGACGGCGACCCGTCCGATCTGCCGGTGATCAGCGGCACGGCGTCGGACTTGCTGCTCTGGCTATACGGGCGTCGCGAGCTGTACGTCGAAGCAGCCGCGGCTGACTTGATCGCACGATTCACCGCATTGCGGTTCACCGACTGACTTTGGGCGTTCGAGCAGGCATGCTGATGACATGACCAGCGAGGGGATTCGGCCGGAGAACCGGCCGGAAGGTTATCCGGGCTCAGCAGATCCACGCGACGGACGTGGCCAGCATCCGCCGCGCCACATCGTGTTCCTGGATCCCTACAGCGCCCGGCCCGTCAGCCAGTACTCCCCTGAGGGCGAGATCCGGATGATGGGCGACTTCGCCCGGGGCCTGAGCCGCAACCGCGCGGTATCCAAGCCCATGATCCTGGGCCTGCTGGCCATCATTCTGCTGCCGATCATCGTCAGCTTCGTGGCGGTACTGGCGAGCTGGTAGGTCAGGCGACGGCCTCGTACGCTGGGTCCATGACGACCTCATCGACACCAGCCACCCAGAGCACCCCCGCGGTGACCAAGACGGACGAGCAGTGGCGAGCCGAGCTCTCGCCACAGGAGTACGCCGTGCTTCGCCAGGCGGCAACCGAACGCCCGTTCACCGGTGAATACACCGACAGCCACGCGGAGGGCGTCTACGCCTGCCGGGCTTGTGGTGCCGAACTGTTCCGATCGACTGAGAAGTTCGATTCACACTGCGGCTGGCCGAGCTTCTTCTCGCCCCTGGCCGGCGAAGCGATCATCGAGAAGGTGGACAGCAGCATGGGGATGCGTCGCGTGGAGGTGTTGTGCGCAAATTGCCACAGCCACCTCGGTCACGTGTTCGAGGGCGAGGGTTACGGCACGCCGACCGATCTGCGCTACTGCATCAACTCGATCAGCATGACGTTCAGCTCGCCGACCGCCTAGCCGTCGCCCGCCCGGCGTCCATGGCCAGCGGTGCGCCTGCCGGTCGCCGGACTACGGCAGTGACTGGACGAGTTCGGCGATGGTCCGGCGGGTGCCGGTGTAGAAAGGCACCTCGTCGCGGACATGCAGGCGGGCCCGCGAGCCGCGCAGGTGACGCATCAGGTCGACGATGCGATGTAACTCGTCCGCCTCGAAGGCCAGGATCCATTCGTAGTCGTTGAGCGCGAACGACGCGACGGTGTTGGCCCGAACATCCGGGTATCCGCGCGCCATCTTGCCGTGTTCGGCCAGCAGCTCACGCCGCTCGGTGTCCTCGAGCAGATACCAGTCATAGGACCGGATGAACGGGTAGACGCAGACGTAGGCGTGGGACTCCTCGTCGGCCAGGAACGCCGGTACGTGGCTCTTGTTGAACTCGGCCGGCCGATGCAGCGCCATCACCGACCAGACCGGCCGCAGATGACGTCCCAACGCCGTGCGCCGGAACCGGCTGTAGGCGCCCTGCAGCTCCTCGACGGTCTCGGCGTGCCACCAGATCATCAGCTCCGCGTCAGCCCGCAGCGCCGAGACGTCATAACTTCCCCGGACCACGATGTCCGCCGCGGCCAATTCGGCGAACAGCTCGCTCACCTCGTCGCTGTATTTCGTCCGGTCCGAATCACCCAGGCTCTCGCTCACCGAAAACACCGACCAGGCGGTGTACCGGATGACGTCGTTCAGTTCTCGTGCCTGCTTGCCATCGACCATGACTTCATTGTGCCGAGCGGGCAACCGAGGTCGACACCCGGTCCGCCGCTTGCTGAGCCGAAGCGATGCACGCGGGGATCCCCACGCCGTTGTAGGCGGCGCCGCACACCGCCAGCCCCGGCACCGTGGCCACCGCCGCGAAGACGCGAGCGACCAACGCCGGATGGCCAACGGCGTACTGCGGCAGGGCGCCGCCCCAGCGCTGCACGTGGGCGTCCAGCGGCGCCGCGGCGACGCCGGTGATGGTGGCCAACTCCCGTCGGGCCTGGGCGACAAGCTCGGCATCGCCGAATTGCAGCGTCCGCTCATCACCGGCCCGGCCGAACGAGGCCCGCAGCGTCGCGACACCGGTCGCGCCGCCGTCATCGCCGGCTGCGGTCGAGATCGGCCACTTCTGGCTGGAGAACGTCATGGCCTTGACCGGCGATCCTTCGACCTCCGGCACCAGGATGCCGCTCCCGGGCGGCAGGGCGGCCAGGTCCGCCGGACGGAACGCCAGCGTCACGATGACCACGCTCGCCGTCTCGATGGTGGCGAGCTCGGCGGCGGCGGCCGGCGCGAGCTCGGCGAGGAGCAATGCGGTCTTCGGTGCCGGGGTGGCCACGATCACGCCGTCCACCAGCAGCTCTTCGGGGTGCGCGGCCGAACCGAGCACCAGCCGAAAGCCGCCCGCGCTGCGGGTGATGTGACGGACTGCGGTGTTGGTGCGGATCTGCAGGCCCGCACCGGCCAGCTCGGCCAGGCGCGCCAACCCGCCCCGGTACGAGGCGAAGACGGGCGGGGCCGGCTCGCTCTGCCGGTTCGTGATGGGTTCGCGCGCGCCCGCCGCCACGCTCGCCGCCGCGGCCATGATCAGGGATCCCCCGTCGGCCGCCAGCCGGCTGGCCAGCGCCGGGACCGCCGCCTGCAAGGAGATCTGATCGGCGCGGCCCGCGTAGACACCGCCGAGCAATGGGTCGACCAACCGGTCCACCACCTCGTGGCCGAGGCGTTGGGCGACCAGATCGCCGACCGAGATGTCCTCACTCAATACCGGGTGCGGCTCGGACTGCTCGGCGACCAGCCGGTCCAGGGTTCCGGCCGACAGGACGCCGGCCGCCCGCACCGCGTCCAGATCCGTCGGGATGCCCATCAACGTGCGAGCCGGCAGCGGCTTGTTCGTCCCCCGATTACGTAGCAAGGCCGAACCCGTGCTCGGCTGGATCACGTCCGCGGCGAGCCCGAGACTGCCGGCCAGCGCCAGCCCTTCTGGCCGGCGGGCCAGCATCGCCTCGGCGCCGACGTCCACGGACACGCCGGCGATCTCGACCCGGCGCAGCTTGCCGCCGGTCCGGTCGGCGGCCTCCAGCAGCAGCACCCGGTCGTGGGGCCGCAGCTCGCTCAGTCGTCGGGCGGCGGCCAGGCCGGAGATGCCGCCGCCCACCACCGCGAAGTCGGCCATCTCAGCTCGCGTGCACTAGTTCGACGACCCGGGTCAGCACTTCCGGGTCGGTGTCGGGCAGCACGCCGTGACCGAGGTTGAAGATATGTCCGGGTGCCCGCCGGCCCTCGGCGACTATCCGGCGCACTTCGGTCTCGATCACCGGCCAGTCCGCGAGCAACAGCGCCGGGTCGAGGTTGCCCTGGACGGGGGTCTGCCCACCGATCCGGGCTGCCGCCACATCGAGCGGGGTTCGCCAGTCCACGCCGACCACGTCGGCTCCGGCGCTGCGCATCAGGTCCAGTAGTTCGCCGGTCCCGACGCCGAAGTGGATCCTGGGTACCTCCGGGTGCCCGAGTTCGGCGAAAACCCGTTGTGAGTGCGGCAACACGAACTCGGTGTAATCGGCCGCCGACAACCCGCCGGCCCAGGAATCGAACAGCTGCACGGCCGCCGCCCCGGCCTCGATCTGCACCCGCAGGAAGGTGGTCGAGATATCGGCGAGCACGTCGAGCAATGCGTGCCAGACGCCCGGCGCGGAATGCATCAGCGCCTTCGTGCGTGCGTGGTCGCGGGACGGGCCACCCTCGATCAGATAACTGGCGAGTGTGTACGGCGCGCCGGCGAAGCCGATGAGCGGCACGTCGCCCAACTCCGCGACCAGCTGCCGGACGGCTTGCCCGATATCCGGGACGTCGTCGGGGGTCAGCCGGCGCAGCCGATTGACGTCGGCGGCGGTACGGATCGGTTCGGCAATGACCGGACCGGTCCCGGCCACGATCTCGATGGGCAGGCCGACGGCCACCAGCGGGACGACGATGTCGGAGAACAGGATGGCCGCATCGACGTGATGGCGCCGGACCGGTTGCAGCGTGATCTCGGTGACCAGATCGGGATCGCGGCAGGCCGCCAGCATCGAGCCGCCGGACCGCAGTCTCCGGTACTCCGGTAACGACCGCCCAGCCTGGCGCATGAACCAGACCGGCGGGTGCGGGGTCTGCTCGCCGCCGGCCGCGCGCAACAACAACGGTCGCTCGGCGGTGGCGGGCACGCTGCTCGTCGTCATCGATCTCCTCATCCGACTGCGGCGCGCCTCACCCAATCCCCGGGCGTGGCGTGCGAAATTCCGGTCCGCACGAGACGCTTCGCGCATACTAGATACTCCGGGTAGCCATCAGCTCAGCGGTCGCCACCCGGACAGCGGAACAGCCACAGCCTGCGCGGGGAGGGAACCAGATGTTGCCCGAGTCCGGGGTCGGCGGTGCCGGCATCGCCGACGTACCGCCCGACGACGCCGATGCGGTTCCGATGACCGCACCCGAGCCGTTCCGCCGCGCCGTGTCCAGCTTGCTCGCGACCGAATTACGGCCCGAAGCCACGATGGAGCGAATCCGTCCCCCGCAACGCCTTGCGCCGTGGTCGTTCGCGGTCGCAGTCGACGTCAGCGCGGGCGGAAATGACCTAGCGACCGGCCGGCTCGTCGTGCTGTACGACCCCGACGGGGCCGAGGCGTGGGACGGCGAACTCCGCCTGGTCGCCTACGCCCAGGCCGATCTCGCGGCGGACATGGCCGGTGACCCGCTGCTGCCCGCGGTCGGCTGGAGCTGGCTGACCGAGTCGCTCACCCAGCGCGCGGCCGAGCACACCGCGGTCGGCGGAACGGTCACCCAGACCACGTCGACGCGCTTCGGCGATGTCCACGGACCTGCGTCCACGACTCAGCTCGAACTGCGCGGCTCGTGGACCGCGATCGAGCCGGACCTGAGCAGGCACGTGTTGGCTTTTGTCGACTTGTTGTCCGTGGCGGCAGGCTTGCCGCCCGAAGGGGTGGCCGTCCTAGGTGGTCGCTGACGAGAACGCCGCAGAAATCACCGACGGCACCGCTCCAGAAGAAGAAGTCAGCCCGCCACCGGTCCTGCTGCGGACCCCTCGGGATGGCACCCCGACACCTTTGACCAGGCCCGAAGAACTGGCCGAGGCCGCCCGCGGACTGGCCGCCGGCACTGGTCCGGTCGCGGTCGACGCCGAGCGCGCCTCCGGCTACCGCTACAGCCAGCGCGCGTATCTGGTCCAGCTACGTCGCCTCGGTTATCGAACCGTCCTGATCGACCCGATCGCACTACCGGACCTGAGTGCCATTGACGATGCGCTGGCCGATGCCGAGTGGATATTGCATGCGGCGAACCAGGATTTGCCGTGCCTGGCCGACCTGGGCATGCGGCCGCGGGCGTTGTTCGACAGTGAGCTGGCGGGCCGGTTGCTCGGCTCGGATCGGGTCGCGCTCGGCACCATGGTCGAGCAGTACCTCGGCGTCCGCCTCGAGAAGGGTCACTCCGCCGCTGATTGGTCAACCCGGCCGCTGCCTTCGGACTGGCTTGATTACGCCGCCCTGGACGTCGAATTGCTGATCGAGCTGCGCGAGGTGCTGGTCGAGGAGTTGCGCCGGGCCGGAAAGCTCGAGTGGGCCGCCCAGGAGTTCCTGGCGGTGATGAACGCGCCGCCCGCGCCGCCCCGAGTCGATCCGTGGCGGCGTACCTCGGGCATTCACGGCATCCGCAACCGGCGCACCTTGGCCATGATTCGCGGTCTGTGGCAGGCGCGGGACCGGCTGGCGTCCGAGCGGGACGTCGCTCCCGGACGGATCCTGCCTGATTCGGCGATCATGAGCGCGGTGAAGGCCGGTCCGTCATCGCCGGCCGAGCTCAGCGCGCTGCCGGTGTTCAACGGTCCTCGTCAGCGTCGGCAAGCCGACTACTGGTTCCGGGCTCTGGAGACTGCACGCCAGCTCGAGGACCCTGAACTGCCGCTCGTCTCACCGCCCACGTTCGATCCGGACTCGATGCCGGCACCGTCACGTTGGCGCGAGCGGGATCCGCAGGCCGCGGTGCGGTTGGCCGCGATCAAGCAGGTCGTCGCCGAGGCGGCCCCCCGACTCGCGGTGGTCAGCCAGAACCTGCTGGCCGGCGACGTCATCCGGCGGCTGGCCTGGCGAGCGACATCCGTGCTGGACGAAGCCCAGGTCCGGACCGAACTGGCCAAGCTCGGCGCGCGAGCATGGCAGGTCGACACCCTGGCCGCAGATCTCACCGCCGCTCTGGAGCAAGCAGCGGCGACGTCGGCCGCAGCACTAGCCGAAGCCGAATCCGTCGACGGCGCCGAAACGACCGGGCCCTCGGTATCAGCCGCGAGTTCGGCCGCCGGCGTGGATGCATCGGACGAACCGCGGAGCTAGAATTAAGTTACTGATGGGTAACATCGCCGCGGGCCCCCATCGCGGCCGAACTAGGAGCACTCAGGTGACCTCGACTCTTTCCGATCGCCCGGACCGCCCGATCCGCGACGTCGTCTTCTGTGACGGGGTGCGCACTCCGTTCGGCCGCGCCGGCCGAGCGGGCACTGGCATGTACGCCGAGACCCGGGCCGACGATCTGATCGTCGCGGCTATTCGTGAACTGCTGCGCCGACATCCGGAACTGCCGCCCGCGCGGGTCGACGAGGTTGCCGTCGCGGCCAGCACCCAGATCGGTGACCAAGGCCTGACGATCGGACGCACGGCGGCGATCCTGGCCGGTTTGCCCAAGTCCGTGCCGGGTTATGCGATCGATCGGATGTGTGCCGGCGGCATGACCGCCGTGACGACCGCGGCCGGATCGATTGCCTTCGGCGCGTACGACGTGGTGATCGCCGGCGGCGTGGAGCACATGGGCCGGCACCCGATGGGCGAGGCCGCCGATCCCAATCCCCGCTTCCTGTCCGATCGATTGGTGGACACGTCGGCACTCAGCATGGGCGCGACCGCGGAGAATCTGCACGACCGGTTCCCGCACCTGACCCGGGAGCGAGCCGACCTTTATGCCTTGCACAGCCAGGAGAAAGTCGCCAAGGCCTACGCCGAAGGCAAGATCCAACGCGACCTGGTGCCGGTCGCGATCCGCTCCGCCGAGCTCGGGTGGGGGCTGGCCACCAAGGACGAGCCGCCCCGTCCGGACACCACGCTGGCCGACCTCGCCGCGCTGCGGACACCGTTTCGCCCGCACGGCCGGATCACCGCTGGCAACGCCGCTGGGCTCAACGACGGCGCGACTGCCTGCCTGCTCGCCGACGCCGGCACCGCCGCCGAACTTGGCCTGCCGACGGCGATGCGGCTGGTCGGTTACGGCTTTGCTGGAGTAGACCCCGAGGTGATGGGCGTCGGACCGATCCCGTCCACCGAACGAGCCCTGGCCCGGACCGGTTTGGCCATCGAGGACATCGGGTTGTTCGAGTTGAACGAGGCGTTTGCCGTACAGGTACTGGCCTTTCTCGATCACTACGGGCTGGCCGACGACGACCCGCGGGTCAACCAGTACGGCGGTGCCATCGCTCTCGGGCACCCGTTGGCGTCATCCGGCGTTCGGCTGATGACCCAGCTCGCCCGGCAGTTCGCCGAGCACCCCGAAGTGCGTTACGGGCTGACTGCAATGTGCGTCGGGCTGGGGCAGGGCGGCACCGTGATCTGGGAAAATCCGCACTACGTCTCGCCGGCCGGCTCCTCGCGAGAGGCGGGCCAGTGATGACTGCCGTAGCGACTGAATTCCCGCGCGAGGTCGTGACCCGCTCGCTCGTCCGCTATCTCGACGTGCCGGGCTCAGCGGGCGAGTTTGCCCTGATAACGCTTGACAATGGTCACGATCACACCCGGCCGTCGACCTTCGGACCAGCCGGGCTGGCGTCCCTCGCGACCGCGCTGGATCAGATCGAAGCCCGGTCGCCGGCGGTGTCCGCGGTCGGCATCACCGGCAAGCCGTTCGTATTCGCGGCTGGAGCCGACCTGGGCGGCGTGGCCCTGCTGCAGACCCGCCCGCAAGCCCTCGCGATTGCTCGAGCCGGGCATGCTGTCTTCGCCCGGCTGCGTGCGCTGAGCGTCCCGACGTTTGCCTTCCTCAACGGCGTCACGCTGGGCGGCGGGTTGGAGCTGGCGCTGCACTGCGACTACCGCACCATCTCCCGGTCGGCCGGCGCGGTCGCCTTCCCGGAATGTTTTCTCGGCCTGGTTCCGGGCTGGGGTGGCACGCAATTGTTGCCCGCCTTGATCGGACCGGCCGCGGCGGTAACGGTGATCGTCGAGAACGCCCTGAACCAGAACAAGATGCTCAGTGCCTCCGACGCGGCCAACCTCGGAATCGCCGACGAGTTGCTGGATTCCGCGGACTTCCTGGCCGAGTCGCTGCGCTGGGCGGGACGGGTCATCGAAGGCTCGGTGAGCGTTGCCCGCGCCCCGCTCGCGGATGAGGCCAGCTACGCCGCGGCCGTTGCCCGGGGCCGGATGGTGGCCGACGCCAGGGTGCACGGGGCGGCTCCGGCGCCGTACCGGGCGCTCGAACTGATCGAGCAATCCCGAACCCTTGAGTTCGCGGCCGGTACTGCGGCCGAGGACGATGCGCTGGCCGACCTGATCATGACCGACGAGTTGCGCAGCGGGCTGTATGCCTTCGATCTGGTCAACCGACGGGCCAAGCGTCCCGCCGGGGCACCCGACAAGGCACTGGCTCGGCCAGTGACCACCGTCGGGATCGTGGGTGCCGGCTTGATGGCCAGCCAGCTCGCGTTGCTGTTCGTGCGGCGCTTGCGGGTGCCGGTGATGCTCACCGATCTCGATTCCGAAAGGCTCGATCGGGGTGTGTCCTGGGTGCACGCCGAGATCGCCAAGCTCCGGGAGCGCGGCCGGCTCGGTCAGGACGAAGCCAACCGGCTGACCGCGCTGGTGACCGGCACGCTCGAGCGGGCCGATTTCGCCGCCGCTGATTTCGTCATCGAGGCGGTGTTCGAGCAACTTGCGGTCAAGCAGCAGGTCTTCGGCGAACTGGAGAAATACCTGGCGCCGACCGCGGTATTGGCTACCAACACGTCGTCCTTGTCGGTCTCGGCGATGGCCCGCGATCTGCAGTATCCCGAGCGCGTCGTCGGGTTTCATTTCTTCAATCCGGTGGCGGTGCTTCCGCTGCTGGAGATCGTGCGCGGCGAGCGCACGGACGAGGCGACGCTGGCGACCGCGTTCGCGGTGGCGGGCACGCTGAAGAAATCGTCGGTGCTGGTATCTGATGCGCCGGCGTTCGTGGTCAACCGACTGCTCACCCGGTTCATGGGCGAAATAACCGCGGCGGTCGATGAAGGTACCCCGATCGAGGTAGCCGACGGGGCGATGGCGCCGCTCGGTCTGCCGATGAGCCCGTTTGCGCTGCTGGGTCTGGTCGGTCCGGCGATCGGCCTGCACGTGGCCGAGACCCTGCACGAGGCGTTCGGCGAGCGGTTCCCGGTTTCGTCCAATCTGCGCCGGCTGGTGGCGGCCGGCCGGCCGTCCATCTACCTGCCGGCCGAGCGTGGTGACCGGACCGCGCGGCTCGATCCAGCGGCCGAAGAGCTGTTCGAGTTGGGCGACCGAGCTTCGACGTCGGAGCAGGTTCGGGATCGGGCGTTGGCAGCCCTGGCGGACGAGATCGCCCGGATGCTGGATGAGCACGTCGTCGACGATGTGCGTGACATCGACCTCGGCCTGATTCTGGGGGCCGGCTGGCCGTTCCATCTCGGCGGTATCTCGCCGTACCTGGATCGCGCCGGAGTGTCGGAGCGGGTCACCGGTCGCCGGTTCCTGCCGCCCGGCGTGGCCAGCGCTCCCAGCGTCTGAATCGCTACGGCAGCGTCTGAATCGCTACGGCGCCAGCGCGATCGAGACGACGTCCGTCGTACCGAGGTCCAGCTCGACAGCCTTGCCGCTGCCGGGTTCGTAGGCGGCCACGGTGCCTTCGTTGCCGACGGCCACGACTTGGCTGCCCCACCAGATAGGGATGAGCGGCGCGGAGATCGGGAAGCCATCTGGATGGAAGACCGGCGCGCCGACCGTCGCGCTGGCGCTGGCGCTGCTGGTCGTATCGCTCGGCGACACCGACACCGACACCGACACCGACACCGACGGCGTCGCCGAGGTGCTGGCGGAGGGGCTGGCTGACGACGTCGGCTGAGCCAGCGCGAGCACCTCGATCTGCTCGGCCCGTGCGTCGCCGACGTTCGACACGACTAGCCGGCGCCGGTTGCCGACCAAGGCGTACACGGCGAAGGCCGAGTCCCCCGGCCCGAACGAGGCCGGCCCGGTGACCACGAGACCCCGCGTTTGATTGAACCAGCGGGTGCCGGCCACCGTGCTCGGGCTGGGCTTCGGCTTCGGGGTTTCCTCGCCGGAGCCGGACTTGGTTTCGGTTGGCGTGACGGACGGGCTCGCGGTCGAGGTCTCGGTCGCGGTGACGTAGTTCAGCGGCATCAGGCCGAACTGGCGGCTGCTCACGTTCCAGACCAGCAGATCCCGGTCGGAGGCGGCCAGCGGGTGAACGGGACCGATTTCACGGGTCGATCCGTCCGGCCGGATCAACGTGGCCGCGGCTGACAGGGACTCGCCCGGGATGCCGGCATCGATGACCCGGTTCACCGGCTTCCATGCGACCAGCCCGACCGCGGTGTCCACGGCGGCCTGCATTCCGGTCGGCAGGGCTAGCAGCCCGCCGACCGGCTGGCCGGCGGCGCTGAAACCCTGAACGTAAAAGTCGCGCAGCGGTGGCGGGTCGTTGCGGGGGGCACTCGTGCTGGACGAGTCCGAGGGTGACGCGCGGTTGGTGTTGCTGGTACTCGGTGTCGGCGGCGGCTCGGCCCCTTCCGGCCCGACCGCACCGGCATCCTGCACCGCGGACTCCACCAGCACGGCCGTGCCCTCGGCGACCGATGGGATCACCGCGTCGGCGAACCCGAGATCGATAACCTGCAGGTTCCGCCTTACCGCATAGGCATGTTGGCGATCCTTCAGCACCGCCAGCACCACGCTCAATCCGTGGCTGGTGATGACCTCACCCGGTACCGCGCCACGCGGCAGGGTGACTGGGCGTACCTGATCGCGAAGCCGCCACTCCACCTTGCCGCCGTGCACGACCAGACCGGCGACAGGGTCGACCGGTGCCGACGGGGATCCAGTGACGACGACCGAGCGCCCGTTATCGCGAGCGGAGGGCTGCGGCTCGCCGTGCACGATCAGCACCGCCGCCAGGACGAGCAGGACCGCTACGCCGAAGCCAGGGTGGGCCGTCCAGCGTGGCAGTCGGAGACGCAGCCGGGTATGGGTCGTCATCCGAGTCGGCACGGCGTCGGGACGGGCGGGCTCACACCGGAGCAGGCGCTGCTTGATCCGCCGTTGCGGGCAGCGCAATCTCGACGCGTAGTCCGCCCCCGGGTTGGGCTGTGGCCCGGATGAATCCGTGGTGGGCGTCCACAATCGCGCGGACGATGGACAGGCCGAGCCCGGCCCCGCGCTGGTTCGTCCTGGCCCGGCCACCCCGACGGAAGGCGTCGAACAGACCTTCTACCTCTTCCGGGGCGACGGACACGCCACTGTTGACGACCACCAGTCGGGCCATCGCGGCCTCACCGGTGCCGACGACGTCAGTTGCCACCCGAACCCAGCCGCCGGGCACGTTGTACCGCACCCCGTTCTCAACGAGGTTGCCGATGACGCGTTCGAGCAGCCGCGGATCGCCCATCGTCGAGGCGGCCACGCCGTGGGCCTCGATCGCGATCGAACGTACGGCCGCTTCCGATTCGGCGGCACTGATGGCGTTCGGGATCAGGGCCTGCAAGTCGACCGTTTCGGTAACTTCCAAGCCCTGCCCTTCGCGACCCTGCAGCCGGGCGAGGGCGAGCAGCGCGTCGACCAGCCGCTGAGCTCGGTTGGTGGCATCGCGCACCACCTCACCCATCCGGCGGAGTTCCTCCGCACTCGCTTCGGCGTCGGACAGGGTGACGTCGAGTTCGGTCTGGATGACCGCGAGCGGCGTGCGCAGTTCGTGGCTGGCGTTGGCGACGAATCTTCGCTGGCTGCCGAACGCCGCGTCGAGGCGACCGAGCATGTCGTCGAAGGTGTCGGCCAACTCGCGCAGTTCATCGTCCGGCCCGCCTAGCCCGATGCGCTCGCTGAGGGTCTTGGTCGACAGCCGCCGCGCGGTGGCGGTGATCCGCGCCACCGGGCGGAGGGCCTGCCGGGCAAGCAGGTACCCCCCGATCGATCCGATGATTACGATCGCCCCGAAGTACAGCAGCCCGTTGTTCAGCAGGTAGCTGAGCGTGCGATGCCGGATGTCCTTCTGTACCTGCGGCGCGTCGAAGATGAACTCTTTGCCGTTGGTGTCAGTCAAGTGCAACTGGCCGTTGTAACCGGAGAACTTGATCTGACCCAACGAACGATCCAGCAGGATGTACGTGGTCAGCAGCAGCGCAGCACCGATCAGCAGGACCAGGGCGCCGTACAGCAACGCCATTCTGATCCGAAGTGACGGCTGCACTAACCTCACGACTCGTCAACGCCCCCAGCGCCGGCAGTTTCGACGACCTCGGTAACCAATGTGGGATCCACACGGTAACCGGAGCCGACCACGGTCTCGATGATGGGGGGTTCGCCCAGCTTGCGACGCAACGTCATCATGGTCACCCGAACGGTCGTGGTGAAGGGGTCCGCGTGCTCGTCCCAGACCCGGTCCAACAGTTCCTCACTGGACACAACGACACCGGCCGCCGACAGCAACGTCTCCAGAACGCCGAATTCTTTCCGGGTCAGGTCGATGTTGCGGTGTGACCGGATCACGGTTCGCTTGGACGGATCCAGCACCAGATCGCCGGCCTGCAGGACCGGTGGTGCGGCCGGGGTGGCGCGCCGTCCGAGCGCACGGACCCGGGCTACGAGCTCGGCGAAGGCGAACGGCTTGGCCAGGTAATCATCAGCGCCGAGGGCCAGGCCCTCGACCTTGTCCTCGATCGATCCGCTTGCTGTCAGCATCAATACCCGGGTGAGCACCCCCTCGTCGGTGAGGATGCGGCAGATCTCGTCGCCACTCTTACCGGGCAGGTCTCGGTCCAGTACGACGACGTCGTACCGGGTGGTGGTGGCCTTGGTGAAGCCGTCATCGCCGTCATAGGCGACGTCAACGGCCATGCCCTCTCTTCGAAGACCACGGACCACGGCATCAGCGAGCTGGGTCTCGTCCTCGACTACTAATACGCGCACAGTTACTCCGCTTCTGAAAAAGACCCCGGCCATCAACTGCCGGGGTGATCGGGCATCACGATCTCACGACTGCTCGAGTCGCGGTGTTTGGCAAGCGTCAATCCCGCCGGTTCTCAGGTTCGATCGAGAAACCCGGCGCCCCCGTGGCAACCTCGCTCCCAGACGCGTCACGGCCCGACACGGCAGCCGCGAACTCGATGACCCGACGGGAGATCCCCCGCGGGGTGAGACCAATTCTGCTCCGTACGTCTGCGACCTTGCCGTGATCGAGGAATTCTGCCGGGATTCCCAGCGCCCGGGTCGGCACCGACTCACCGGCATCACGTAGCAGCGCCGACACCCGCGAGCCGACTCCGTTGACCACGACGCCGTCCTCGATCGTCACGACGACGTCAGCGTCGGCCGCCAGCTCGATCAGCTCGGCTGGTAGTGGGCAGATCCAGCGAGGATCGACAACGCGCACCGAATAGCCCGCCTCGCCGATATGGCCGGCCGCCTCGATGGCGTCGGTGGCCATGGCCCCGACCGATACGAGAAGCACATCGACTCGCCCTGGCGCCGGTTCGATGAGCACATCGACGCCACCGACGCTTCGTACCGCGGGCACTTCAGGCGGCAGCGGTGTCTTCGGAAAGCGCACCACGGACGGCGCGTCCTCGATCTGGGTTGCCTCTTGCAAAGCGGCCCGCAAGGTGGCTTCGTCACGTGGCGCCGCCATGTGCAATCCCGGCACTACGCCGAGAATCGCCATATCCCACATACCGTTGTGGGACGGACCGTCCTCGCCGGTGACGCCCGCCCGGTCGAGCACAATGGTCACCCCGGCCTTGTGCAGCGCGACGTCCAGCAGCAGTTGGTCGAACGCACGGTTGAGGAACGTCGCGTACAGCGCGACCACCGGGTGCAGGCCGGCGGCAGCCATGCCCGCGGCCGACGTCAGCGCGTGCTGTTCGGCGATGCCGACGTCGAAGGTGCGTGCGGGGAACCGTTCGGCGAAGCCGCCGAAACCCACCGGCAGCAGCATGGCCGCGGTCACCGCGACGATGTCATCGCGCGATTCACCGATCCGGACGATCTCGTCGGCGAACACGCTCGTCCAGCTGCGATTGGACAGCGATGCCTGCTCGCCCGTCTCGGGGTCGATCACGCCGACCGAGTGCATCTGGTCGCCGACGTGATTCTCTGCCGGTGCGTAGCCGTAACCCTTGCGCGTCACGCAGTGCACGATGACGGGAGCGCCGAACTGCCGGGCGAGCAGGAAGGCGTTCTCGAGTGCCTCCAGATCGTGACCGTCGACCGGGCCGAGGTACTTGAGCCCGAGGTCCTCGAACATGCCCTGGGGCGCCAGCAGATCTTTGACGCCCCGTTTGAAACCGTGCAGGGCGTCATACAGCGGCGGCCCGACCAGCGGGGTACGACCGAGCGTGCCCTTGACGTTGCGCAGCATCCGCTCGTAACTCGGCCGCAGTCGTAACCCGGCCAGATGTTCGGCGAAGCCGCCGATGGTCGGCGAGTAGGACCGGCCGTTGTCATTGACGATCACCACGACCGGTCGATCGCTGGCCGCGATGTTGTTGAGCGCCTCCCAGCACATTCCGCCGGTCAGGGCACCGTCGCCGACGACGGCGACCACGGGTCGGCGGTCACCGCGCACGTCGAAGGCTTTGGCCATCCCGTCGGCGTAGGACAGCGCGGTGGAGGCGTGCGAGTTCTCGATCCAGTCGTGCGGGCTTTCGCTGCGGCTCGGGTACCCCGACAGCCCATCGGTCTGGCGCAGCCCATCGAAGCGATCAGCTCGTCCGGTCACGATCTTGTGCACGTAACTCTGGTGCCCGGTGTCGAACAGGATCGGTTCGGATGGTGAGTCGAAAACGCGGTGCACCGCCAGCGTCAGTTCGACCGCGCCCAGGTTCGGGCCGAGGTGGCCGCCGGTCCGCGCGACGTTGCGGACCAGAAAGTCACGGATCTCGTGCGCAAGAGTCGCTAGATCGGGACCCGACAGCGCGCGTACATCTGCGGGACTCGACACTCTCGAAAGCACGGAATTCATGGTCTCAGCCAATCTGTCACGACTGTTCACATTAGCCGCTCGGCCCAACCCTGGCCTGCGTTTGAGCGGTGGGGCGTTGCGCGATCGGGCAGCTTCAGTCCGGTTCAGTCGGACTTCGTTCCTTTTGTGGGTCCGCTGCGGCGACGCCGGGTCGGAGCGCGGCGACACACTCGACGTGATGAGTCATCGGAAACGTGTCGAAGGCCGACAACTCGTCAAGCTGCCAGCCGGCGTCCAGCGCGAACCGCACATCGCGGGCCAGCGCGGCCGGATCGCAGGCCACGTACACGATCACCCGCGGCCGCAAGTCGATCAAGGCCGCCATCAGCGCGCGGCCGGCGCCGGTCCGCGGCGGGTCGAGCACGACCACATCGACGCCCCGCAGGGTCTCGGCCGCCTCGACGACGGTGGCGGGCAGGACCGACGCACGGGTGACTGTGGCCCACTCGAAGGCGATGAGATTAGTAGTGGCGTCGGCAACCGCGGCGCGGTCACCTTCCAAGGCGACCACGGCGCCGGACGGGCCGACCTCAGCGGCGAGCTGTGCGGTGAAGAGGCCCGCTCCGGCGTACAGATCGAGTACCCGGTCCCCGGACCGGAGCTCGGCGGCGGCCGATACCGCGCCCGTGAACGCGGCTGCCGCGCCCGGGTGGGTCTGCCAGAAGCCGCCCGGACTGACGTCGAAGTCCCGTCCGGCCACCGTGTAGCTGAGCCGTGCGGGACCGGCGAGCTGCTGGACCGGCGGGGGTTCAGGCGCTCGTCCGCGGCGGTTTCCCCGCCGATCTGGTCGCGGTCTGCGCTGGTGTCGATGCACCGCACCGGTGCCCAGCACCGCGACCTCGCCGCGATCGTCCACCGCGAGCTCGACTTCGGACAGGGCCGGTCGGTCGGGCTCGCCGGGCTGGGCTCGCCAGTTCTGGGCCAACAGCTCGGAGTCGCCGACGCCGGGAGCACCGATCAGGCACACCTCGACCGGCACGATTCGATGGGATCGGTGCGCCCGCAAACCCAACCGGGCGTCGGGCGTCACCGCGAAGCGGATCCGCCGGCGCCAGCCGAGTGGGGCCGGCGGTAGCGACTGCACGTCGATCTCGCGGTCGAGGCCCGCCAACCTGGACAGCTGCTCGGCCACCACGGTGGCCTTCAAGTCGAGCTGGGCGGCCAGCGTCACGTGCTGGAAATCGCAGCCACCGCAGCCGCCCGGTCCGGCATAGCGACACGGCGCCTCGACCCGACCGGGCGCTGGCTTCAGTACCCGGACGGCGTCAGCTCGCGCGAAGCTGCCGCCGCCGTCTTCGGTGACCAGCACCTCGACGCGTTCACCGGGCAACGTGTGCCGGACGAACAGCACCCGGCCGTCGAACCGGGCAACACAGTGACCGCCATGGGCCACCGCGGTCACGTCGACGACCAGCCGCCGGCCGGTCCAGTCTTCGGGCGGGGGGCGCTCAGCCGCAGCCGGAATGGGCGGACTGTCCACATTTATTGGGCCGAGATTTGCCCCATCCGGAAAGGGTTGCGCGCCAGCGGTCACCGGCTTCACCCTAGTCGCCGCGAACCGCGTCCAGACTGTGTACCGTCGGCAGCCGTGCACATCGTCGTCATGGGCTGCGGCCGCGTCGGGTCGACGCTGGCCCACCATTTGTTGAGGCTCGATCACAGCGTGTCGATCATCGACCAGGATCCGAGCGCTTTCCGCCGCCTGGGCGAGC
This sequence comes from Frankiales bacterium, assembly GCA_025966315.1. GTDB lineage: Bacteria > Actinomycetota > Actinomycetes > Mycobacteriales > Jatrophihabitantaceae > Jatrophihabitans_A. The sequence goes on from JAOPUZ010000068.1 coordinate 56,696, forward strand.
ATTTTGCCGGCAAGACGGTGGCCGGCGTGGGATTCGATCGCGAGACGCTGATCGATGCCGGGATCGAGAACGCGGACGCCTTTGCCGCGGTGTCCAACGGCGACAACTCCAACATCATCGCGGCCCGGGTGGCCCGCGAGACCTTCGGTGTGAACCACGTGGTCGCCCGGATCTATGACGCTCGCCGGGCCGAGGTCTACGAGCGACTCGGCATCCCGACGATCGCCACCGTGCCCTGGACGGCGAATCGGCTCCTCAAAAACATTCTTGGTGGCACCATTGACGAAGAGTGGCGCGATTCGAGCGGCGAGGTGGTGATCCTGCACGTGGTGCCGGTCGAAACCTGGGTCGGGCACAAGGTGTCGGACTTCGAACAACTCACCAGTTCCCGGGTGGCGCTGATAACCCGCTTCGGGCGCGGCGAACTGGTCGGTGCGCACACCGTCATCCAGGCCGGAGACGAATTGCACGTCGCGACGACCAACAGGCTGGGTGACGCCGTGCGCGAAGCGACGGCTAACGGACCGACTGGAGGGCTGCACTGATGCGCGTGGCAATCGCCGGAGCGGGTGCGGTCGGCAGGTCAATCGCCCGCGAGCTCATCGAGAACGGTCACGAGATTCTGCTGATCGACAAGGATCCCCGCAAGGTGCGCCCGGACCGCATTCCGGAGGCGTCCTGGCTGCTGGCCGACGCCTGCGAGGTCGCCAACCTCGAGGACACCAAGCTGCAGGATTACGAGGTCGTCATCGGAGCGACTGGCGATGACAAGGTGAACCTCGTCATCTCACTGCTGGCCAAAACCGAATTCTCGGTGCGTCGGGTAGTCGCCCGGATCAATCACCCGGCCAACGAATGGTTGTTCAACGAGTCGTGGGGCGTCGACTACGCCGTATCCACGCCGCGGGTGCTGGCCGCGTTGGTCGAAGAGGCCGTCTCGGTTGGCGACGTGGTCCGGCTGTTCACGCTGCGCGAGGGCGAGGCGAACCTGATCGAGGTCACCTTGCCCATCGGCGCGCCGTGCGCCGGCACTCCGGTGCGGGACCTGGATCTGCCCGCCGACTCGGCCCTGGTGGCGATCGTGCGCAACTCACGGGTGTTGATCCCGACGCCGGACGAACCACTGGAGCCCGGCGACGAGTTGCTATTCGTCGCCCTGCCCGAGGCCGAGCCGGCCATCCGGCGCAGCGTCTGTGCGGCCTGACCGAACCGATCCGTCTCGCATCGAGGCCGTGCCGGCTGGGTCCTCGCTGTCCGGACCGTCGGCCGGTTCGTCGTCGATCGGTTCGAGTTGGGCGCGGGCGCGCCGCACGATCCAGAACCCGAACGCGACCACCACGATGTACAGCGGGAAACCCATGATCAACTTGGTCGCGGCGAGCCATCCCGTTCGGTTGTCCTGAAACAGCCGCAGCTGCACCGCGCCCCGGGCCGCGAACATCAACAGCGCGGCGCCGCTGGCCAGGTCGTAGGCCCGCCGCAGGATTCGTACCTGGTGCCAGCGGGTGCCCTGAGCAAGCGGGCTGGGTTCGAGATACTCCCAGAACACACCGACCAGCGGGCGGCGCATCAGCATCGAGATTGCGAAGACGACCGCGTACACGACAGCCGCGGCGATGCCGAGCAGGAAGAACCCCCGAGCCTGCCCGGTTCGCCCGGCGATCGCGGCCGCGACCACCACGCTGAACAGCCCCATAACCGCTTGCTGCACGGGCTGACGGCGGATCAAGCGGTAGATCGCCACGATGACCCCGGCGGCCACGGCGGCAATGATGCCGGCACGCAACCCGCGCCCGGCGTTGACTGCGACGAAGACAATCGGCGGTATTGCCGCGACGATCGTGCCCGACCAGCCCCCGAACGAGGACAGCAATTGTTGCCGCGTCTGTTCGCGGATGCTGTCGTGATGCGGCTCGGCCACGCTTTGACTCAACCGTTCCCGAGGGCGGTGCCGTCGTCAGACTCGGCGGCAAGCGCGTTGATCTGCTCGGCGGTCTCTTCGGGCAGGACCAGCGGCACCGGTTCGCGAACGGGCAACGCCTCGTTGCCGCGCACGACCACGAGGGTTCGGAACGCCTCCAGGAAGACATCGGCATCGCCATCCGCGCCTTTGGCTAGCGCCGGTGCGCCGGACAGCATGCCGCGCAGGAACCAACGAGGACCGTTCACGCCGATGAACCGCACCGGGGTGAAACCGCCAGGCGCCGGTAACTTGCCGGCGAGTTCGGTGCCGAAGTCGCCGTCCTGTTCCTCGACCGTGCCGCCCTGACTCGAGATCGATGCCTTGATCTCAGCCCGGACCTCGTCCCAGATTCCTTCCGACCGCGGTGCCGCGTACACCCCGAGCTGCATCTGCCCGCTGTCGTTGGCCAGCGTCACGCCGGCCACCTGCCCCTGTTCGGCAATGTCGACGCGGACCTCCAGACCGGCGTCCACGACCACCCGCAACGCACCCAGATCGAGGCGTGGCCGGCCGTCCTCCGGCGCGTCCAGGACGTCGTACGGGCCTACCGTCTTAGCGCTCTCGTGCACGCGCCGGGTATCCCAGGGCGGAGTGGCGTCCAGCTTGGACTGCTCGGTGCGCTTCTCTTTGCGCCGCGCCATCAGTGATCAGTACCTTTCTCGGGAACGTAGCCGGCGGAGCCTTCGGGCCCAGCCACGATCAGTGCCCGGGCTCCCCCGGTCGAGCCGTGTCCCCCGGTTCCGCGGTCCGAGCCGGCCAGCTCGGACACCTCCACGAATTCGGCCTGCTCCACTCGTTGGATGACGAGCTGCGCGATCCGGTCACCCCGCCGGATGACGATCTCACGGTCGCGGTCGAAGTTGACGGCGACCACCTTGATCTCGCCGCGGTAGCCGGAGTCGATCGTGCCCGGAGCATTGACCAGGCCCAGGCCCGCCTTGATCGCCAACCCAGAACGCGGGTGGACGAAGCCGGCGTAGCCGGGCGGCAGCTCGATCGCGAGCCCGGTCGGTATCAAGGCGCGCTGACCCGGCGCGAGGACCAGGTCTTCGGTACTGACCAGGTCGGCGCCGGCATCACCGTCGCGGGCGTACTCGGGCAACGGCACGCTCGGGTCGAGCCGAAGTACGCCGATCCGCAGGTCGGCGGTAGTCACAGGTGCCACAGCGCAGAAGGCTACCCTCGTGCGGTGACCAAACCGCCCGCCGACCGCCCTGGTGGGGCCGTGTATTCAGAGCAGCTGCGCACGCCCTGGTGGTGGTATCTCGGCGCGATCGCGGTGGCGGTGTTGCTGGGCGCGGAATTCGCGCTGGCGGTGTCGGGCTGGATCTCATGGGTGCCGGGCGCGATCCTGGTTCCGCTCTGCGTCGGCGTGGTCTGGCGACTGTCCTCGGGCCGGGTCGCGGTCAGTGGCGGGCGCCTGGTCGCGGGCGAGGACGAGCTTGCCCTGGCCGAGATCCGAACGGCAGTGGGCCTGTCCCCCACCGAGTTGCGGCATCTCGTCGGTCGGCATTCGGATCCGGTGTCCCACACCTTCGTCCGGTCTTGGGTGGGACCTGGAGTCCAATTGATCCTGGACAAGGAGTCACCGGTGCCTTACTGGGTCGTGTCGACCAGGCATCCCGACCGGCTCCTGGCGGCGCTCGGCACCGCGTCCATACCGTTGCGCTGACGAATCGCAGCGCGCCACTCGTAGCCCGCGAACAGTCCTAGAGGGGAGCACCCAGACGTGTCACAGCCAGCCCAGCAGCGCTTCGCCGGTCAGGTCGCCTTGGTCACCGGCGCGAGTCGCGGTATCGGTTTCGCCGCGGCGAGAAGATTCCTGGCCGAGGGCGCCAGCGTCTGCATCACCGCGCGCCGCCCGGCTGGTCTGGCCAGTGCCCGGGACGAACTCGTCGCCCTCAGCGCACCGGAGCGGGTCATCATCGCCGGCGGCGCCGCCGACGATCCCGAACATCAACAGGCGGCGGTGGCCGCAACGTTGCAGGCCTTCGGGCGCCTCGACGTACTCGTCTACAACACCGGCATCAACCCGACGTACGGCCCGCTGCTGGACCTTGATCCCGGAGTGGCTCGAAAGATGTTCGAGGTGAACCTGCTGGCCGCGCTCTTCTGGGTCAAACAGGCGCACGCTGCCTGGATGGGTGCCAATGGTGGGGCGATCGTCAATGTCTCGTCGGTGGCCGGCCTGGGCAGCTCGCCCAACCTTGCCTTCTACGGCATCACCAAAGCCGCGCTGATCTCGCTGACCAAGCAGCTGGCCGTCGAACTCGCGCCGGCCATCCGGGTCAATGCCGTGGCGCCGGCCGTCATCCGGACTCGATTCGCCGAAGCGCTGTACGCCGACGACGAAGCCGCCGTAGCGGCGTCCTACGCACTCAAGCGGATCGGGGAACCGGACGACGTGGCGGGCGCAATTGCCTACCTCGCGTCGTCCGACGCAGGTTGGACGACCGGGCAAACACTGGTCATCGACGGCGGCGCGTTGGGTTCGCGCGGCTGATCGACTTCAGTTCGCGCGGCAGATCCGGGGCCATCACAGCCGCCGGAACCACTTCTCGTCGGCGGGACGTTGGTCGGCGAGCCCGCGCAGTTCTTCGGCGAGCGTCTCACCGAGCTTTCGGGTCGTCCGCCGATTGATCTCCGCACCCGCGACGGCGCCGGCCATGAACGGGGCCAGCGTTGTCGTGCTCTGACCGAAACGGCGTAACACCTGGCCCCGCAGTTCGCGTTTCGCCGCCGCACCCATGATCGTGCCCAGGCCGGCGCCCGCGGCGGCCGGTGCGATGGCCCGTTTGCGCACCCACGACATCAGGTAGGCACCGCCACGTTCGGTCGGTGTGCCCGCGGCCGGACGTCCATAGATTTCGTGCAGCTCGGCGACCAGCTTCAGTTCGATGGCGGTGATCGCCAGCGTCTCGGCCGCCAGCTGTACCGGTGTTGCCAGCAGCAGGGGCGGAGCGGCGAACTGGACCGCGGCCAGGCCGCCGCCGGCCGCACCGAGGGCGGTACTGGCTCGGGTAGCGGTCGTAATCAAGCGCTCGGCGATCTGATCGCTGGACAGTCCAGGGAACTGGCGGTGCAATGTTGTCGCGTCGCGCACCGTGACCCGCGGAGCCAATTCGATGATCTCGTCGACCATCCACCGGCCGGCGGCGACGGCACGGATGCCCGCCTTTCGGGCGCGCTTACTGAGCAAGACGGCAAGGTCGGCGAGCGCTTTCTGCCGCGCACGGCTGTTCCCGCCCGCGCCGTCGTCGGCGACGAGGCGGGCGAGAACATCACTCAGTTCATGCTCGGGCATGACGCAGCTGTCTTCGGACGGTTACCGACGGCGATGCTCAGGCACAATCCCGGCAGATCAACTGACCGTTCTTCTCTCGCGCGAGCCGCGACCGGTGGTGTACCAGGAAACAGCTCGAACAGGTGAACTCATCGTCCTGCTTCGGAAGTACCCGGACCGTCAGCTCCTCACCGGACACGCTTGACAGATCTGCGCCCGGCAACTCGAGCGACTCAGCCATTTCGGCCTCGTCGACGTCGATCGAACCCGACTGTGCCTCGGCACGACGGGCTTTCAGCTCTTCCAGTGAATCTTCATTCAGTTCGTCTACATCCCCCCGTCGGGGGGCGTCATAATCGGTGGCCACTGCTTCTCAACTCCTCGATCAAGTACACGAGTTTTCACGCGACGAATCTGCTCGGCCGACGAGAACGGGAGAGCCCGCTTTCGCGTTTGGCCGCGGAACCGTACCGCGTCACGCGTGCCGTCCAACGACCGGGCGGCCCTCACCATTCCCGAAGGTTGCGCCAGCTAGGCTGTCGACCTGACCAGCTGGCCTTGACGAGGGGTGAATAGCGCAGTATGTCCGCTACGAGCGCGCGGCGTCCGCTTCCGGCGCTGGTCTTTCTATTGGTGCTCACAGTACTTACGGCTGTCGTGTGGTGGCGTGTTCTGCACCGACCGCAGGAATCCTCGGCCACCGGCCAGACGACTGGCCCGACTCCGGTGGTGAAATGCACTCCGGGCGTTAAGTCGATCACACTTCCGGCCCCGAAGGCGGTTTCGGTCGCGGTCTACAACGGTTCGCAACGTGATCACCTGGCGGCCACGGTCCAGACCGAGCTTCGGGCACGTGGCTTCACGGTGCCCTCGGTGGCCGACGCCCCGAGCGTGCTCGCCGGTGCCGGTCAGATCCAGTACGGCCCGGCCGGACGTCCCGCCGCCTCGTTGTTGACGTACTACCTGCCTGGCCTCAAGCCGGTTCTCACCAATACCGCCGCCAAGAGCGTCAAGGTGATCCTGGGCAAGGGCTTTGAGAATCTTGCCGCCCAGACCGCGGTCACCAAGGCGCTGGCCCAGGTGAAGGCCTGTTGAGCCAGCGAGCCCGCGCGCTTTGTTCGAGGGCTTGTCCGATCTCGGCCGGATCGCGGCTCACACCCGGTGAGCGCCGAGGTCAGTGAGCACGGCGAAGAACTCCGGCGCCCCATCAGGATGGCCGCCGGCGACGAACCAGGGCCCGGCCGGACGGCCGTCCAGACCACTGAGCTGAACGCCGGCCTCCGCCGCGATCAGCAGACCGGCGGCGATGTCCCACGGACCGAGTGGCCCCTCGTAGTACAGATCCACCCAGCCGATCGCGAGCGCGCAGAGATCGAGCGAGGCCGAGCCGAGCCGGCGCAGGTTGCCGACCTGTCCCAGCAACTCGCCGACGACTCGGCCCTGCCGCCCGCGTCGGCCGGCGTCGTAGCCGAAGCCGGTGGCCACGATGGCTTCGGCGAGCGGGACGGATCGAGGACCGGTGAGCTGCTGATCGCCCAGGAACGCACCACCGCCGAGTTCGGCGTGAAAGGTTGCCCCGCTCACCGGGTTGTGAACGCAGCCCGCGACGGTGACTCCATCCACCTCGGCTGCGATCGATACCGCGAACTGCGGCAGCCCGAGCATGAAATTGACCGTGCCGTCGATCGGGTCGAGCAGCCAGCGAACCCGCGACCCGGTGCGCTGCTCACCACCTTCTTCGCCCAGCACCGCATCGCCGGGGCGCAGCCGGTGAAGCTCGGATATCAGGTACTCCTCCACGGCGCGGTCGGCGTCGGTCACCACATCCGTGACCGACGACTTGGTGTCGATGTCGAGCCCCTGTGACCGCCGGAGCAGGGCCAGTTCGCCCGCGGCGACGGCGAGTTCGCGGGTCAATCGAGCGAGTTCGGCCTGGACGGGCGGTAGGCCCGCTGGATCTGGTATCGCCGCACTCGTCATGGACGTCTCCATTTGTTCGTTCGGGGCCGATAAGGTTTGCGGCAATCACCGTAGCCATAGCCCGAGTCCCGAGCGCGCCAGCGCCGTTCAGTACCAGCCAGAACTCTCTTCAGCGGAGGAACCAGATGACCGCGCCAGCATCGGACGATCAGCCAGCCACCACCGAGGGATTGACCGCCTCGCCCACCACCCTCGAGGCTGCTTTCGGCATCGACATCGGGGGCAGCGGCATCAAGGGCGCGATCGTGGACACCCGCACCGGCGAGCTCAAAACCCCACGGGTGCGGATTCCGACGCCGCAGGAGTCCAGTCCGGAAAACGTCGCCGAAATTGTCGTCGAGCTGTTGCACCGGGCCGGTTGGACCGGTCCGGTCGGGGCGACGTTTCCAGCCGTGATCAAGAACGGGGTCGCGCGGTCCGCGGCCAACGTCGACCCGTCGTGGATCGGGACCGACGTCGACGCGGTCTTCTCCAAGGCGACGGGCGCGGATTTCATCGTGTTGAACGACGCCGACGCCGCGGGCTTGGCCGAAGTACGGTTCGGGGCAGCCAAAGATGTCGCCGGGGTAGTCATCATGCTGACCTTCGGCACCGGCATCGGCAGCGCGCTGTTCCTCGATGGCGACCTGGTGCCCAACACCGAACTCGGGCACCTCGAGCTGCAGGGTCACGACGCGGAGAGCCGGGCCGCTGCTTCGGTCAAGGATAAGCAGAAGCTGACCTACAAGCAGTGGGCCAAACGCGTGCAGGCGTACATGTCGCACGTCGAAGCGTTGTTCAGTCCGGATCTATTTCTCGTCGGCGGCGGGGTGAGCAAGGACGCCGATCGCTGGGTACCGCTGCTCGATCTCAAGACCCCGATTCGGCCCGCGCAACTGCTCAACAACGCTGGCATTGTCGGAGCGGCGATGGCCGCGGCGGAGCGCAGAGGCGAGTAGTCGTGACTACAATGTCCTACGCAGGGCCTGGCACCAACGAAGGCACCGCGGTCATGCGTCTCGACGCAACGGACATCGGTGAACCCCAGCGGCTGGCTGACCCCACACACAACCCGAAGCGACACCCACCAAACCGTCCGCGGTTTGATGTCTGTGGTGCGCAAGAGCTTGTATGGAAGGGCGTTCGTGGATTCCAGCGAAGCTGCCGACCCGCTGCGCGTCAGCGCGGCGGCCACGGCACGCAAGACCGTCACCAAGTCGATAACCGACACTGAGAGCGCGACCTCAGTGCGCACGGCGGCTACCAAGCCCGCAACGAAACCATCCGACGCGAAGCCGTCGACCAAGAAGGCAAGCACTCGGGGAGCTACCAAATTGACCGCCAAAACGGCAACCAAGACCGCTAAACCGGCCGGCGACGTCGCCGTCGCAGGCGACGAGGTCGAAGAGGTCGAGCCCACCGACGTTCCCGATGGCGTAGAGCTCGAGGACGTTCCGGTCGATCCCGAGGCCGACGCCGAGACCGAAGAAGCCGGCGACCCGCCGGCTGAGGCCGAGTCCAGTGAGTTCACCTGGGACGAAGAAGAGTCCGAGGCGCTGCGTCAGGCGCGCAAGGACGCCGAGATGACGGCTTCGGCCGACTCCGTGCGGGCCTACCTCAAGCAGATCGGCAAGGTCGCGCTGCTCAACGCCGAGGAAGAAGTCGACCTCGCGAAGCGGATCGAAGCGGGGCTGTACGGCGCCGAACGGCTGCGTCAGCTCGAGGAAGCCGGCGAGAAGCTGCCGTTGCAGATGCGCCGCGACCTCAACTGGATCGTGCGTGACGGCGAGCGGGCCAAGAATCATTTGCTCGAAGCCAACCTCCGCCTGGTGGTGTCGCTGGCCAAGCGCTACACGGGGCGCGGCATGGCCTTCCTCGATCTCATCCAGGAAGGCAACCTGGGCTTGATCCGGGCCGTCGAGAAATTCGACTACACCAAGGGCTACAAATTCTCGACGTACGCCACGTGGTGGATTCGGCAGGCGATCACCCGCGCGATGGCCGACCAGGCCCGCACGATCCGGATTCCGGTCCACATGGTCGAGGTCATCAACAAGCTCGGTCGCATCCAGCGAGAACTGCTCCAGGACCTCGGCCGCGAGCCGACCCCGGAAGAGCTCGCCAAAGAAATGGACATAACGCCGGACAAGGTGCTCGAGATCCAGCAGTACGCCCGCGAGCCGATCTCGCTCGACCAAACCATTGGCGACGAGGGCGATTCCCAGCTCGGGGACTTCATCGAGGACTCCGAAGCAGTGGTCGCTGTGGACGCGGTGTCCTTCACTTTGCTGCAGGATCAACTGCAATCCGTGCTGCACACCCTGTCCGAGCGGGAAGCGGGCGTGGTCAAGCTGCGCTTCGGTTTGACCGACGGCCAGCCGCGCACCTTGGACGAGATCGGTCAGGTCTACGGCGTGACCCGTGAGCGCATCCGCCAGATCGAATCCAAGACGATGTCCAAGCTTCGTCACCCGTCCCGCTCACAGGTGCTGCGCGACTACCTCGACTAATCCTGACTTGTCGTGCACCGCCGCAGGCGGTTGAAGGGCCGCTGTCCCCCGATATCCGGTGACGACAGCGGCCCTTCGACATCCGTCGGCAACATCCGTCCGATTCACTGGGGCACCTACACGACCAGGACGACCCTCGTCGTGGGTGGCGGGCAGGCCGTTGTCTGAGTAGCGGGTACTTCCCCGGATCTGGCCGCCGGCCCTACGCTGCGCAGATGGACATCTTCGAGGACGCGATCCGCAAGCTGTACGAGGAGACCAACGAACGAATCAAATACCTCGACGGAGCGCTACGCGAGAAGTACCACGGCCGCCCGGTCGACGAGATCAGGGAACCGGCGCGGACCGCGCTGGCCCAGGTCGCCATGACCCTGTCCGACGAAGAATTGACCGCCTATTGCCATGCCATCAGCGCAAGCCAAGCGTTCGAGGTCCGTCATTCCTGAGGTGCCCGCAGACTATCGTGGGCAGATGGAACAGCGGATCAGTCTGATCACCTTGGGCGTCGCCGACCTGGCCCGAGCACGCGGGTTGTACGAGAAACTCGGCTGGCACGGTCAAGAGGTACAGGGCACGGTCTTCATCCAGATCGGGGGCGTGGCCTTCGTCTTGTGGGGCTGGCACGAGCTGGCTGAGGACGGTGGCTTACCGGAGCAGGCCGCACCCGGGTTCCGTGGCATCTCACTGGCCCACAACGTCCGCTCACGACAGCAGGTCGACGAGGTGCTGGCGACCGCCCGCTCAGCTGGCGCGACGATCACGAGGCCGGCCGCGAAGACGTTCTACGGCGGATACGCCGGGTACTTCACCGATCTGGACGGCCACCTCTGGGAGATCGCGCACAACCCCGGGTTTGCCTTGGCCGAGGACGGCTCGATAACCGTCCCGGACTTCGGCGCCAGCTGAGCTCGGTCGCAGCGGGGCGGATGGCTCAGCTCCTCGCTGTGGCGGCCGATTACCAGACTGTGAGCAATCCATCCTTCGACTGTGCGCAGGCTCTCACCTGGCCACGGTTGATCGGCCGCGCCCGGCGCGCCGATAGCGGAGGACGAGCATGACGGCGATACACGCACCGGTGCGCGCGCCCGTCCCGAGTGTTGATGACCTGACGCCGAATGCCGCCCAGCTCCAGCCGGTTGTGCCGCTGAGAGTGTTGCTGCATCGTCTTAGGTCCTGGTTGCCTGAGGGGCGCAAGTTGCCCGAGGCGATCTGGGAACGCCGGCATCGCGGCATCACCCAGTTCGCCCTGCTTCAAGCCGCGGGTATCGGAGTGTTCGCGTTGCTGCGTGGGTATTCCGTCCTCGGCGCTGTCGCCGACGTGCTGGTCGTCGGGTTCCCGGCCGCAATGGGTGCCAGCACGCTGGTCGGCCGCCAAGTACGCACGATGTCGGTGACCGTCAGCCTGATGTTCGCGTCGGCTGCGGTGGTCGATGTGGCCGGCGGTGTCACCGAGGCGCACTTCCATTTCTTTGTCATGCTCGGAATCGTTTCGCTGTACCAGGACTGGAGCGCGTTCGGCCTGTGCATCCTGATCGTGGTCTTCCATCACGCCGTCATGGGCCTGCTGTCTCCGGCGCGGGTCTACGGCACCTCAGATGCCTGGAATCACCCGGTCCAGCTGGCGTTCGTGCACGGCGGCTTCGTGCTGTCGGCCAGCATCACGCACCTGATCGCGTGGAAGGCCAGCGAACAACAGGAGCTTTCCGACCCGCTGACCCGACTGCGCAACCGCACCGCCTTCGTCGAGGCATTGGATCGACGCCTGGGTGTCCCGAGCCGCGCGGTCAGCGTGCTCTTCGTGGACATCGACAACTTCAAGTCGATCAACGACTCCGGTGGGCATCACATCGGCGATATCGCGCTGCGCCACGTCGCCCAGCGGATGGTCGGCGTGGTGCGCGACGGCGATCTGGTAGCCCGACTCGGTGGCGATGAATTCGCCGTGCTCGTCAGTGGAAACGCCGCCGCGGCCTCAGCCATCGGGGAACGAATCTCGCAGAACCTGCAGGCCCCGGTCTACGCCGACGGCCGGGAATTGTTCATCCAGGCCAGCATCGGTGTGGCCGACAGCGAGCTGGCCGGATCACGGGATTCGGCGGATCTGCTGCGCGATGCCGACCTGGCGATGTACTTGGCCAAATCGTCGGGCAAGAACCAGGTCGTCACGTACACCGCTGGTGTCGACAAGATCGTGCGTGAACGGGCCGCGTTGGCCGCCGACATCCGCCACGCGCTGGAATCGGGTCAATTCGAAGTGCATTATCAGCCTCTGGTCGATGGCAATACGGGTCGAGTACGCGGCGTCGAGGCCCTGCTGCGGTGGAATCATCCGACCCGCGGCCTGGTGTCACCGGTGGACTTCATTCCGATCGCCGAGGAGACCGGCGAAATCAATGTCATCGGCGCGTGGGTGTTGCAGACCGCTGCCAGCCAGGTCGTTCGCTGGCAACGGCAACTGCCGGGTTGCCGCGAACTCGAGCTCTCAGTGAACCTCTCGCCCGTGCAGCTGCGGGACCCGGACCTGCTCAAGACGATCACCTCCGCGCTGGTGGCCTCCGGTCTGAAGGCAAGCGAGCTCACCCTCGAGGTCACCGAAGGGATGCTGTTGCAGGATCTGGAACTGTCGCGGCGCCAGCTCGATTCCGCTCGCGCGCTCGGCGCCCGGGTCGCGATCGACGACTTCGGCACGGGCTATTCATCCCTGTCCTACCTGGCCAAACTGCCGGCGGACGAGGTGAAGATCGACCGCTCGTTCATAAAGGAACTCGGTGACCATCCCGGTGCGATCGCGCTGGTCAAGGGCATCATCGACATGGCGCGGGCGTTGCACCTGGACATCCTGGCCGAAGGAGTCGAAGAGGTCGTCCAGCAGGACATCCTGAGCGAACTCGGTTGTGCCCGGTCGCAGGGCTATCTGTTCTCCCGTCCGCTCTCGGTCGACGCTTTCCAGACCTTCGCCGCGGCCGGCGGCCTGTCACCGGCTGAGGTGATTGCGGCGGCAGACGCTGTTGGCGATGCCAGTCGTCCCGGTCGCAGTGATGGCAGCGCGTGACGAATTCGTCGAGCACCCTGCACGTTCACTCCGGCCATCTCATCCTGTTCATCGGCTGGCTGGTGTTCTTCATCGGCGTCGTCGTCGCACGGCAGCTGTACGCACCGGCGCCGCCTACCGACTCATCGACCGGGCAGGTTGCGGCGCTGCCCTCGACCGCCGGATTCGGCGGTACGGGTCCTGCCGACCGAGAGTTGCTGCGGGCGAGCTTGTTCGCAGCGGGGGCGATAGGTGCCGCTGTGGCCGGAATCAGCTCACTGCTGTCGGTAAATCATCGATACCCGCAGACGTTCCTCGACAGCAGCGTCGCGGTCAGCATCGCCGCCGCGTACTTGTGCGTCGCGGGCTGCCTGCTGCTCCGCCCGACCGGCGGCACGCTGGTGGGTGCCGCGGTGACCACAGCGGCCGCGCTGGCCTTGCTCGTCACTGAGCTGGCCGCCGGAAACGGGTTCGCGTTGATGAGCCCGATCGCGCCGGTCGGTTTGGCCGTCGGTGGTGTGGTCGCGATCTGCGGTCCGGCCGCGGCAGCCTCGCTCGAGCACCGATCCAACGCTGAACACATCTCTGTATGACGACCGTTTGTCCGTCGCGCGCGGGGTTGTGCTGATTCCCATCACCTGAGACTGTGGCTCTGGCCTGCGACGTAACACCACTTCGTCGGCGCCAGAGAGGGGTCAGGTATGAGTAAGTTCAGAACAGCGGGGTTGATCGCCACGAGCGTCGCCCTGATCGGTGGGCTGTTGCCCGCCGCCGCACAGGCCGCACCGGCCACACCCGCGGTAGCGGCCATCGGGGCAAAATCCCACCAACCTGCGGCGACTGCCACACCGGTGTCGCCCGTGACATGGACGACGTGTGCGAGCGCGCGACTGCAAAGCGCCGGCGCCGAATGCGCCATGATCAGTGTTCCGCTGGACTACAGTCACCCGCGCGGGACCAAGATCCAGCTCGCGATCTCGCGGATCAAGCACACCGTGCCGGACAGCCAGTACCAGGGCATCATGCTGGTGAACCCGGGCGGTCCCGGCGGATCCGGTCTCACCCTTTCGGTGTTGGGCAGTTTCGTGCCCAACGGCGCCGGCGATGCTTACGACTGGATCGGCTTCGATCCGCGTGGCGTGGGCTCGAGCGTTCCGGCCGTCAGCTGCGACCCGAGCTACTTCGGGTTCGACCGCCCTAACTACCTGCCGACCTCGGCCAAGATCGTGAAGGCGTGGCTGGCCAAGACCAAGGCCTACACGGCCGCGTGCAAGGCGAAGAACGGCCCGATCCTCAAGCACCTGACGACCATCGAGTCCGCCAAGGACATGGATGTGATCCGTGCTTCTCTCGGCGCCAAGCAGATCAACTACTACGGCTTCTCCTACGGCACGTACCTCGGCCAGGTGTACGGAACCCTTTACCCGCAACGGGTTCGTCGCATGGTGCTCGACAGCAACGTCGATCCGCGCGGGGTGTGGTACGACGACAACCTCGCCCAAGACGTCGCTTTCGACAAGAACATGAACATCTGGTTCGGCTGGCTGGCCCAGTACGACAGCGTGTACCACCTGGGCAAGACCGAAGCGGCGGTCCGCTCCCTCTGGTACAAGACCAGGGACAAGCTGGCCAAGACGCCGGCCGACGGCAAGATTGGCGCCTCGGAATGGACGGATACCTTCCTGTCCGCCGGCTACTACCAGGTGACCTGGCTCGACAACGCGGCGATCTTCGCCGGCTACATCAACGACAACGATGTTGCCTCGCTGGAACAGGCCTACCTCGATGCCAACGGTTTCGGGGATGACAACGGCTACGCCGTGTACCTGGGCGTGCAATGCACTGACGTCCAGTGGCCGACCAGCCTAGCCAAGTGGGCTCGGGACAACACCCGTATCAACGCCAAGGCGCCTTTCGAAACCTGGGCAAACGCCTGGTACAACGCACCGTGCCTGACCTGGCCGGCGCCGGCCCACAAGCCGCTCAAGATCAATGGCAGCAAGGTGAAGAGTGCCTTGCTGATCGATGAGACCCTCGACGCGGCGACGCCGTACGAAGGCAGCCTGCAGGTCCGCAAGCTGTTCCCAAATTCCAGCCTCATCGCGTTGCCGGGTGGCACGTCGCACGCCAACTCACTGGACGGCGACGCCTGCTTGGACGACCAGATTGCGTCCTATCTCGCCGACGGGACGCTGCCGGCACGCAAACCGGGTCGCCAGGCCGACGCGACCTGCGCGCCCCTACCGGTACCGGTACCTGAAGGTGCAGCGGCAGCCACCGCCACCGCCACCGGCTCCGGATCGAACGGCGTGCAGCGACTTCCGGCCGCTCGACTGGCCACCCTCCGGGGCTAGCGGACCGCGCTAATCGCGCACGAGGAACACCCTGGCGGGGCCTGGCTCATCACGAGTCAGGCCCCGCTTGGTTAGGCTGCCCTAATGCGATACTGTGCGGCAGGAAGGTTAGGCATACCTAAGCTTTAGGTAAGTCGCCCGGACGGCCGAGGACAGGGGAATCGCATGCTTCCGACATTTGTCGTCATGCTTCGTGAGGGCGTGGAAGCCACCCTGATCGTGGGCATCGTCGCCGCCTTCCTGGCGCAGCGAGGTTCACGCCAGGCCTTGCGCAATATGTGGATCGGTGTCGCGGCGGCTGCCGTGCTCTGTATTGCCGTCGGCATCGGGCTCGACATCCTCTCCCGCGAACTCCCCCAGCGCCAGCAAGAAATGCTCGAGACGGTGGTCGGCGCGATCGCGGTCTCGATGGTCACCTACATGGTTGTGTTCATGAAGCGGCACGCCCGCGACCTCTCCGGCAGCCTGCGCATGTCGGCCGGATCCGCGCTCGCCTCCGGTTCGCAGTGGGCCCTGGTGAGTATGGGATTCCTGGCCGTGCTGCGCGAGGGTTTCGAAGCGGCCGTTTTCTTGACGGCGCTGCTGAACGCGTCGGAGAACAAAAGCTCCGGCTTCATCGGTGCCGTGCTCGGTCTGATCGTGGCCATCGTGATCGGCATCGCCATCTACCGCGGTGGCGTCAAGCTCAATCTGGCCAAGTTCTTCAAGTTCACCGGCGCCGTGCTGATCGTGGTGGCGGCGGGGCTCGTGATGACCGCATTCCACACCGCGCATGAGGCCGGCTGGGTACTCATCGGCCAGGCCCAGGCAGTGGACCTGACCGCGGTGATCCGCCCGGGCTCGGTACAGGCGTCGCTGCTGACCGGCGTGCTCGGCATCCAGCCACAGCCGGTCGTCATCGAACTGATCGCGTGGTTCGCCTACCTGGTCCCGATGGCCTTCTATTTGTTCGGGTCGAGCAGGCGCAAATCGCCCGCCCGCGCCTCGCAATCTTCGCTCTCCGTGGACGCCTGACCCAAGCACACCTGCCTGTTCGCGGTGCCTGCCAGCTCTAGTCGCAGTCCGAAAGGTGTCAGCCCAATGCACGCCATGCCCCGCGTTGCCCGAACGACCAGATACACCGCCGTTGCCGCCGCCGCGGCCGGGCTATTGCTGGCCGGTTGTTCCTCGTCCGGCAAGGTGTCGACGGCGTCCGCGCCCGGCACCACTGCGGTCACGGTCAGCCTGACCAACGACGGCTGCTCGGCGTCCCCCGCCTCGGTTCCGGCCGGGGCCACCAAATTCACGGTCAAGAACGACGGTGGTAGCGCGGTCTCAGAGGCCGAACTCGTCAACGGGACGAAGATCCTGGGCGAGAAGGAAGGGCTCACGCCGGGCCTGTCGGGGACCTTCTCGCTCAACCTGCAACCGGGCAGCTACCAGATGTACTGCCCGCACGCCAAGACGGAGCGCAGCCCGTTCACCGTTACCGGTGCCGCCGGTGCGACCTCGGCCTCGGCAAAGTCGGACGCGGCGCAACTGCTGGCCAAGGCCCCTGGTGAATACCGCACTTATGTGGAAGGCAAGGCCGAGGAGCTGGTGACCTTGACCGGCCCGTTCGTGGCCGCGGTCAAGGCCGGTGATGTCGCCCAGGCCAAGGCGCTGTACGCCAAGGCCCGCGCCCCGTACGAGACCATCGAGCCGGTTGCGGAATCCTTCGGCGACCTCGACCCCGAGATCGACGCGCGGGACGGCGACGTGCCGGCCGCGCGATGGGGTGGTTACCACCGCATCGAGAAGCAGCTCTGGATAGCCGGTAACACCACCGGGATGGGTCCGATTGCGAACAAGCTACTGGTTGATGTCAACACCCTCGCCGGCAAGATCAAGACCGCGACGTACCAGCCGGCCGATCTCGCTAATGGCGCCACCGATCTGCTGACCGAGGTCGGGACGTCGAAGCTTACGGGCGAGGAAGAGCGCTACTCGCGCACCGATATCACCGACATCGACGCCAACCTCGAAGGCTCGCAGGCCGCGTTCGACCTGGTCGCGCCGGCCGTCAAGATCGGCGACGCGAGTCTGGTCGACACGATCCAGGGCCGATTCAGCGACCTGCGGGTGCTGATGCAGAAGTACGCGCTGGGCAACGGTGACTTCAAGCTGATCACCGAGCTGACCAGCGCACAGATCAAGGAATTGACGACCGCGGTGGATGCGCTGGCCGAGCCGCTGGCCAAGGTCGCCGAGAAGGTCGTCGCGATCAAGTAGCACAGCCGACCGCCACGGCAAGGCCGTACCGGCTTCCGAGCCTTCCGAGCCGATTGCGGAGCCGGTAACACAGAATAGTCCGATTACGAAAGAGGAAACAGTGACAGAGGTGTCACGCCCCGACGGGGAGACCAACGGCGAGCAGGGTCCAGCGCGCCGGTCGAGGTTGACCCGCCGGGGCTTCCTCACCGGCAGCGTTGGCGGACTGGCGGTGGCTGGCGCTTCGGCCGTACTGGTCGGTTGTGACGAGTCCAAGGCGGCCGCCCCCAAACCGGTCACGCAGGTGCCGTTCCGGGGTACCCACCAGGCTGGCATCGCCACGCCGGCGCAGGATCGGATGGCCTTCGCCGCCTTCGACGTGACCAGCACCCGCAAGCAGGACCTGATCGACCTGCTCCAGACCTGGACGGCCGCGGCCGAGAAGATGTGTGCCGGCCAACCCATCGGAACGGTCGGTGGGACGGGTGAGCAGGTACCGGCCGACACCGGTGAGGCCACCGGCCTGGACGCGGCCGATTTGACGATCACCATCGGGTTCGGACCCGGGCTGTTCGATAACCGGTTCGGATTGGCGGCTCGCAAGCCCGCCGCGCTCGAACCGTTGCCGAGCTTCGCCCGCGAAGTGATCGACCCCGACATCAGCGGTGGCGATATCTGTATTCAAGCGTGTGCCAACGACCCCCAGGTCGCCTTCCACGCCGTGCGCAACCTGAACCGTCTGGGGTTTGGCACGACCACGATGCGATGGTTCCAGCTGGGCTTCGGGCGTACCTCCTCGACGTCGTCCAGCCAGCAGACGCCACGCAACCTGCTCGGCTTCAAGGACGGCACGCGCAATGTCGTCAGCGAGGACGTGGACGCGATGAACGCCCACGTGTGGGTCAATGAGACCAGCGACCAGCAATGGCTGTCAGGTGGCAGTTACCTGGTGACGCGCAAGATTCGAATGGCGATCGAGGCCTGGGACCGGGATCGTATCGGCGATCAGCAGGACGTGATCGGCCGAACGAAGGTCGAGGGGGCTCCGCTGACCGGTACGAAAGAACACGACGAACCTGACTTGAACGCCAAGGGCAGCGATGGCCAGCCGGTCATACCGGTGGATGCGCACATCCGGCTGGCGGCCCCGGAATCCAACGCCGGAATGAAGATTTTACGTCGCGGTTACTCGTTCACCGACGGTGCCGATCCGGTAACCGGGCAATTGGACGCCGGATTGTTCTTCATCTGCTTCCAATCAGATCCCCGGACCGGATTCATCCCGGTCCAGCGCAAGCTCGCCGCGGACGGTCTGAACGAATACATCAAGCACGTATCGAGCGGTATCTTCGCGTGCCCGGCCGGCCTGGCCGACGGTGAGTACTGGGGCCAGCGCCTGCTTGCTTGAGCCACAGACGTCCACAACACCGGCACCACGCTGGGAAAATAACGGTAGGCCCAGGATCTTTGCGATCCTGGGCCTACCGTTGTCAGCTCTGCTGGTCAGGCTTCGATGCCTGCCGACGCCGCCGGTGTGGGCTGTGTTTCGTCCAGCCGTTCGGACTGGTCAGATATCACGGCGTCCAGTGCCTTGAGCTTGGGCGTGTATTCGCGGCCGTGGTGAGCGCAGAATAAAAGCTCGTTACCGGCAGACATGGTCACGCGGACGTAGGCCTGCGCGCCACACCGGTCACAGCGGTCGACTGCGGTCAGTGGCTCAACGGTCAAGGTGCTGGTCACTGGTCCCTCGTTTCTGCGCAAATAGTTCTCGCGGTTACTCGACTTCACGGATCACGCCTCTGAATGGTTCAGAGGCCTATCGTGTCCGCTCGATACATACAACCAGTTGAGGCGCGCCGACGTTCCCTATGGCCGCCGAATGAGAGCTATTTCGCGTCTGGCGAACACGAAATACGCCTGAAATGAAAAGGGTTCCGCAGCTGGCTGTATTCTTCGCCGCACGTAGAGTGCGGATCAGCTACGGCCAGCCGTCTGAGTAGCGGGCTGGGCACGGGCCGTGTCACATCAAACTCATCAAATGTTCCCGCCGCGCTTCGAGCAACTCGGCCGAGGCGGACGCGGATGCCGGGCCCGGGACGGCTGTCCGCAGCTGTGCGTGCACCGCACCGTGTGGCCGGCCCGACCTGGCGGCGAGCACCGCGACCATCCGATTGATCTCGCGCCGCAGTTCGGCCGCCGCACGCCACCCGACTGCGGCGGTGCCGGTCGATTCGGCGGCGGACGCTGATCCGGCGGGGTCGCCGCCGGTCGAATCGGCGGCCGACGACCCGAAACCGAGCATCTCGGCCGACTCGGACGCCGCAGTTTTACGGGCCCGGGCGCGTTTTCGCAGCTCGCCGTCGCGATGGGCGAGCAAATCTGCCGTTTGCTGGGGCGACAGCAATCCCGGCAGGCCCAGGAAGTCCTCGTCCGCCGGGTCGAATTCGGCAGCGGCGCCACCGCCGGTGACCGCACGCCCAGCGTGCAGCACGTGCGCAAACTGAGCTTCAGCTTCGAGGGCTTCCCATTCGGCGACGAGTTCGGACGCGGCCCGTTCAGGCTGTTCGGCCAAGTCATCGACCAGCTCGAGCGACTCGTCCGACGACGCCGGCGGCGGCAATACGTGATTTCGCTCGGATTCCAGTTCTGCCGCCAGCGCCAGCAACGGGCGCACCGCAGGTAGGAACACCGTCGCCGATTCGTGACGGCCACGTGCCCGGACAACCCGTCCGACCGCCTGGGCGAAGAACAGTGGGGTGCGATAGCTGGTCAGCCAGGCCAAGCAGGCCGCTCGGGGCACGTCGACACCCTCGGACACCATCCGTACGCACACCGCGATCCGCGCGCCGCCTTGGGCGAACTCGCTGATCTTCGCGCTCGCTTTCGGGTCATCGGACAGGATCAGATACGGCCGCTCGCCGGTGACCTCCTCGACGATGCGGGCGTAGGCCCGCGCGTCGTCCTGATCCGAGGCGAGAACCAGGCCGGCCGCATCGGGGATTCCCGATTCGCGCAGGTGATCCAGTCGGTCGTCCATGGCGGCGATCACGTGCCCCACCCAGTCGCCCCGCGGGTCGAGCGCCGTCCGCCAGGCGGCCTGCTCCGTTGACTTCGTGCCGGCTTCGGTCAACGAGGCGGCGATCACCTCGCCGGCCGAATTCCGCCAGCGGCTCGTACCGGTGTAGGCCGCGAACACCACCGGGCGGACGACATGGTCGCGCAAAGCGTCGCGGTAGCCGTAGCTGTAGTCCGCGGTCGAGATCAAGCCGCCCGGCCCATCTGTGGCGTCCGGTTCGTAGCGCACGAACGGGATCCGCTCGTCGACCCTGGTGCGGAACGGTGTCCCGGTCAGGCATAACCGGCGGGCCGCGTCGTCGAAGGCCAGCGACACGGCCTCACCCCAGGACAGCCCGTCCGCGGCGTGGTGGATCTCGTCGAAGATAACCAGCGAACGGCGCGCGGTGGCCCGGGCCTGATGCAGGTTCGGCTTGCCCGCAACTTGTGCGTACGTCGTGACGTAACCGTGCAGGTCCGGCGGGACGGGCCCGACCGCATTGCTCAGCGTGGGATCGAGCAGGACACCGAAGGATTCAGCCGCCTCGGCCCACTGGGTACGCAGATGGTCGGTGGGAGCGACGACGATGATTCGATCGACCGCACGCCGTTCGATGAGCTCGACCGCGGCGGCCAACGCGAATGTGGTCTTGCCTGCGCCCGGCGTCGCGGTGACGAGGAAGTCGCGTCGCGGCTCGGCGTGATACTTCTGCAGCGCCGCCACCTGCCAGCTCCGCAGCCGCGCGGAACCGGTGCGGCGTGTCACCACTCGACGCCGCTCCTCTCGTTCACCGACCTGCTCAGCTGACTTCCTGCTTTGGCGACAAGATTAACCGCTGCCACCGACGACCCTGAACCGGCGAGGCGGACCGGCCCGGCGGGTGCCCGAGCGACCGCCGGGTTCGCCCGCGGCCGGGCATCAGTACCGACACTTCTTGGTCTTGCGGCGTGTCCCGATGGGCGGCGCTCATTCGCAGTAGGCAGACTGCTCAACTGTGATCAGCCGGCGCGGTGCTTTAACGGTGCTGCGCCGTACCATCTCCAAGGCCTGGAACGATCGAATCCTCGGCCTGTCCGCCGAGGCGGCGTTCTGGCAATTGCTGTCGTTGCCCTCGCTGTTCCTGGGCTTGCTGGCCGCCCTGGGTTATTTCTCGGACTTGGCCGGCGCCGGCACGGTCGACCGGGTGCAGGCCAACCTGTTGAACGGATTCTCCCGCGCGTTCAGCGCCGAGGTCGTCGACCAGCTGGTGGCCCCAGTGGTGACCCAGGTTCTGAAAGAAGGCCGGGCCGACGTCATCTCGGTGAGCTTCGTGCTGGCCCTCTGGGCCGGCAGCTCCGCGACCGCGACCTTCGTCAACACGATCACGATCGCTTACGGCATGCGCGACCTGCGTGGTGCGGTGCGGAGTCGGCTGCTGGCCCTGGGGATCTATCTGACTTCGATCCTGGTCGGCGTCGTCGTACTACCGGCACTGGTGCTGGGACCGACCGTGCTTCCCAAGCTGTTCCCGGTCAGCGCACGGCACCTGGCCGACGACGTCATCCAGGACGCCTACTGGCCGGTGGTCATCATCATGCTGCTGCTCGGTCTGACGAGCCTGTACCACCTGGCCCCGCCGCGCCGGCTGCCGTGGCGGCGTGGCGTTCCCGGCGCGGTCCTGGCCATGGTCATCTTCTTGCTCGGTTCAGCCGGCCTGCGTTACTACATTGCCTTCATCGTGGCGCACAACCATGCTTACGGCACCCTCGCGGCGCCGATCGCCGCGCTGTTGTTCTTCTACCTGCTGGCCTTCGGGGTACTGCTCGGCGCGGAGTTCAATGCCGCTATGGAGCAAGCCGCGCCGAGTCGGCCGCGCCGTCCAAAGTCGGGCCGCTGGCAGTCCGTTGATGACGAGCCGAGCACGACCGCCGAGCGGGACGGGCCAAGCGTCGAGGATCCGCCGGCGACGTGACCGCTCAGTTGCCGCCGGTCGGCATCGACTCGTAGATCTCTTTGCATTGGCCGCATACCGGTGATCCGGGTTTGGGCGTGCGAGTCACCGGGAACACCTCGCCGCACAGGGCCTGCACCATGCTGCCCAGCACCGCGCTCTCGGCGATCTTGTCCTTCTTCACGTAATGAAAAACCTGATCGCCCGTTTCGGCATCGGCGGTCTGGGGAGCGTCCAGAGTCTGGGTGGTCACAGTTACCAATTGTGCCAGCTGATCGGGCCGCACGACAGGTCGCGCGCGGGTTCAGAGGTCGATGATCGTGGGCTTGCGGTCGGGATCGGGGGCCGCCGCCGGGGCCGGATGTCCGTCGGCGTTACCTGGCGTCGCGCCGGGTCCGGCCGCATCCTCGGTCCGTCCCGCCGGTTCGCTGGCCGACAGCTCATGCTGGCTGCGGTTGGGCGTGAGAAACCGCCGGAAGCGAACCGCCTCTTTCGGGGCCCGATCGTTGGCGATCAGCACGGCGACCCACGGCAGGATCAAGGCCGCGATGACGAAGGCGGCCGCCAGCCACCCGGAAATCTGGAAAGTGGACGCCGCGCCGATGATGCACACCGCGCGGGTGAGCATCATGATCAAGTACTTTTTGCGCCGGGCGTTGAAGTCGTCGTCCAGGCTCCGCCTGGCTTCGGTGATCAGAACCGGGTCTTCGAGGTGGTGCCGCAGCGGACGCACCTGCCCATCGTGCCACTTGCACAGCTGGTGCACGATGTCATCTGTGCCCCGTCCCATGGTGGTCTTGTTGCATGGACAGCCGGATTCGTCGGCGTCGCTGCTGACCTTGCGGCGGATGTTGCGTGCCCGGCTGGACTCGGTGGTGCAAGTGATCTGCCCGGACCGTCCCGGCTACGGTGCGAATCCGTCGCCCGCCGGTGACTTCGACGCCAATGTGCAATGGCTCACGTCGGTGCTGGCCCGGGGGTCCGGCGGCCCAGTGGTACTCGTCGGGCACAGCTGGGCGGGCGGCATTGCCATCCTGGCGTCCCACTTGCCGAACGTCGTCGGCATCACGCTGATCTCGTCGGTCGGACCGGACTGCCTGCTGCCGATCGAGTCATTGCTGGCCTGGCCGGGCTTCGGTGAGGTGGCGGCGCTGGCATCATTGCGAGCCGGCCAACCGCTCGTCCACCGCCGGGCCGCGAACATCATCCGCGGGCGGCTTGCGGATGAGGACCTGCCGTACGCCTGGACCAGCGGCAGCGCGATGTTGCACCGGCCGGTATGGCGAAGTTTCCTCACCGAGCAACGCGCTCTGGTGCATGATCTGCCCGCGATTTCAGCCGCGCTGCCGGGCGTGCCGGTGCCGACGTTGATCATCTCGGGACGCCAGGACTCGCTCATCCCCCGGCACACCTACGAGCAGCTGGCCAGCGGGCTGGGTACCGGCGGCGCCGATCGCGACGTTCGCTGGGTCGAGATCGACGGTGGCCACGACCTGCCGCTGCGGCAACCGGTCAGCGTGGCCGAGCTGACGACCTCGCTGGCGGCTCGGGTGCTGTCGTCGGCTGCTTCGCCGGCCCAGGCCTCGGCTCCGGGCACGACGGTGTGATCGCGTCGTGGCGCGGTGCGAGCTTGTCCCGGCTGCGAGAGGCGTTGCGCTCGGGTTTCACCGCCGATCAGGTCGCCGAGACCTTGGGGTTGGCCGGCGAGGCCCTGCTGAGCCGCGGCGATCTGGTCGGTGTCCGCCGGCTACTCACCGCCACCACCGGCACCACCACCGGCACCTGGCTGCGACTGTTCGTGCTGGGCGAGCCCGTGTCGACGGCGGCGGCAGTGGCGGCGCTCAGCCCGTTCACGCTGGCCGAGGCGCTGACACCGGGCCCGTCGTTGCCGGCGCTGCTTCGCCGCTGCGGGACGGACGGGGTGCGGGCCGGCCTGGATCTGCGTCCCTACCGTGAGGCGGCCGGACCGGATTGGTGGATCCTGTCCGACCTCGGCTCGGACGTCTCCGGTCAGCCGGTCGATGCCGATCACGTGCTGGGCGTCGGCCAGGCCGCGACCACTCTGGCCCAGGCGACGGTTCGGGCCCCGGTCCGGCGCGCGCTCGACGTCGGCACCGGCTGCGGGGTACAGGCACTGCACCTTGGCCGGCACGCCGAGTCCGTCGTGGCGACTGATCTGAGCGAACGGGCGTTGGCCATGGCCGCCACGACCGCGGCCTTGAACGGCCTCGATTGGGACCTGCGCCAGGGATCGCTGCTGGATCCAGTGGCCGGCGAGGAATTCGACCTCATTGTGTGCAATCCGCCGTTCATCGTGGGTCCCGGCTTCACCCCGTCCACGGGTGGCTACACCTACCGTGACGGCGGGCTGAGCGGGGACGAACTGTGCCGCCGGCTGGTTGGCGACCTGCCGGCCCGGCTGGCACCGGGCGGCACGGCCCAGTTGCTGGCCAATTGGTGCATCACCGCCGAGGGTTCGTGGCCGGAGCGCATCGGGGGCTGGCTGGGCGGCTCAGGCTGCGATGCCTGGGTGTGGCAGCGCGAGGTCGCCGACCCGGCGGAGTACGTGACCATGTGGTTGCGGGACTCGGGTCGCGCTCCCGCTGACCCGGATTGGCCCGAACGCTACGACGACTGGCTGGGCTGGTTCGAGCGGGCGGGGGTCCTCGGTGTCGGCATGGGGATGCTCAACCTGCGTCGGACGGACTCAGCCACGCCGGTCGTGCTGTGCGAGGACGTGCCCCAAGCGATGGAGCAGCCCGTCGGCGGCGACGTGAACGGCTGGTTCGAACGCCAGCGTTGGCTTCGCTCCCACGGTGAGGACGCCCTGCGGTCGAGCCGGCTGGTGGTCGCCGCGGATCTGGTGTCGGAAGTCCGCTCGCTGGCCGGCCCGGACGGCTGGGTCGCGGCGCGGTCGGTGTTGCGCCAGTCGCACGGTTTGCGGTGGGAGATCGAGACCGACGCGGCGGTGTCCGGACTGGTGGGTGCCTGTGACGGGCATCGTCCGCTCGGCCTGCTCGTCGACGTGCTAGCGGGGGCACGTGGACTTGATCCGACCGAGCTCTGGCGAGATCTTCGGCCGGTCGTGCTCGACCTACTGAGCCGTGGCGTGCTGCTGCCGCCCGGCGAATGACGGCCGACCTGACGCCACCAACCTGGCGCCGCCGCGGAGCCGATCGCTCAAAGCCGGCGCACAGCCAATCCGGGAACAACGTCAGCGCCGAATCGTTGTAAAGATTGGGACAACATCACCCCGGACCAAGCGGACGGATATCGACGTGACGCAGCCAGCTACTTCCCCTTCTACAACCCCGACCAAGCGCCGTAACCCGGCCTCGCGGGCGTTGCCGGGTCACCGGTCGGCCCGCAAGACCCCGTCGTCGAAGACCACCGAATCGAAGAACACCGAATTGATCACTGCCAGCACCAGCGCGTCGGCCACCATCGAGCCGGCAATCGAAGAACTTTCCGACCAGAGCGCAGCCAGCCTGTCCGAGACCGCGCTCAGCGTAGCCACCACTGAAGAAGAAAACCCGGTCGAGGCCACGGCCGACCTGGACGAGGTAGTCCAGGCTGCTGATTTGGTCCGGTCGTACCTGAACGAGATCGGCAAGGTATCGCTGCTGTCGGCGGTCGAAGAAGTCGAACTGTCCAAGCGAATCGAGGCCGGTCTCTACGCCTCACATCTGCTCACGACGAGCAAGCGACTGCCCGTCGCGCGTCGCCGCGAACTTCAGGCGCTTGCCGCTGACGGCGAGTCCGCCAAGGATCTGCTGTTGCGGGCGAACCTGCGACTCGTGGTGTCCCTGGCCAAGCGCTACACCGGCCGCGGCATGCCGTTCCTGGATCTCATCCAAGAGGGCAACCTTGGTTTGATCCGGGCCGTGGAAAAGTTCGACTACACCAAGGGTTTCAAGTTCTCGACTTATGCGACGTGGTGGATCCGGCAGGCAATCAGCCGCGCGATGGCCGACCAGTCCCGCACCATCCGGCTGCCGGTTCACCTCGTCGAGCAGATCAACAAGATGCAGCGGATGCGCCGCGAGCTCGGTCAGACCCTGGGTCGCGACGCGACCGACGAGGAGCTGGCCAAGGAACTGGACATCGAGGTCGACCGGTTGGCCGAACTCGTCGACCATGCCCGCGACCTGGTGAGCCTGGATCAAACCGTCGGTACCGAAGAGGATTCCTCGCTCGGTGACTTCATTGCTGATGCAGATGCGACCAAGCCGACCGAGGCCGTCGAATTCGATCTGATGCGGCGCCAGCTGAGTGAGGTCCTCGATTCGCTCGAGCCGCGCGAGGCCGCCGTGGTTCGGCTGCGGTACGGCCTGGCCGACGGTAACCCGCATACGTTGGACGACATCGCGAAGAAGTTCAGCCTTTCGCGGGAGCGCATTCGCCAGATCGAGCGTGAGACCATGGCGAAACTGCGTCACCCGTCGCGAGCCCAGGTGCTCCGCGACTACCTGGACGACTGACCTTCCCCGCTTTACGCTCGTACGCACCATGGACCCGGTAGCTGCGTTGCGTCGGATTGCGTTCCTGCTGGAACGGAGTCAGGCGCCCAGCTACCGGGTCAAAGCATTTCGGACCGCCGCGGCGGTAGTGCTGGCCGAGGGCGAGAACATCGCCCGACGGGCCGCTACCGGCACGCTGCAGGAGCTCACCGGGATCGGGGCCGTGACGGCCGAGGTGATCGCCGAGGCGGTGGCCGGCAAACAGCCCGAATACCTGCGCAAGCTGGCGGACGAGCCCTACGAACCGGTGTCGCTAAGCCCGGAGGTGCTGCAGTTGCTGGCTGCCGTGCGAGGTGACCTGCACAGCCATTCGGACTGGAGCGACGGTGGTAGCCCGATTGCCGAGATGGCGTTCACCGCCGCCGAATTGGGGCGCGAGTACCTGGCGCTGACCGACCACTCCCCCCGGTTGACGGTTGCTCGCGGCCTGACCGCGGACCGGCTGCGCGAGCAACTCGACATTGTGCGTGCGGTATCCACGCAGCTCGAAGGTTTCACATTGCTGTCCGGGATCGAGGTCGACATCCTCGACGACGGATCATTGGACCAGCAGGCGGAGTTGCTGTCCGAACTGGATGTCGTCGTGGCGTCGGTGCATTCGAAGCTAGCCATGGAGCCCGCGGCCATGACGCGACGGATGATCCGTGCCGTGCAGGACGAGCACACGAATATTCTCGGCCACTGCACAGGCCGGCTACTCGGCGGCAAGAAGCGGGCACAGAGCACGTTCGACGCGGCCAGTGTCTTTGCCGAATGCGCGAAACAGGGCGTTGCGGTTGAGATCAACTGTCGTCCTGAACGGCTCGATCCCCCTGAGGAGCTGCTGCGGCTGGCGGTCGAACTCGGCTGTCTGTTCAGCCTCGACACCGACTCGCATGCGCCCGGTCAGCTCGACTGGCTACGCTTCGGGGCCGCACGCGCCGTCGAGTGCGCGGTGCCGGTCGAGCGAATCGTCAATACCTGGTCGTTGTCAGAACTCAAGTCCTGGGCCGGCGAGTCCCGCTCTGCTAGCCGCTCGCGATCGGCCGGCTGGGATCGGTGATCCATTCACTCCACGACCCGGGGTAGAGCACCCCTTCGATGCCGGCTTCGTGCATCGCGAGCAGGGTGTGGGCCGCGGTCACGCCCGAGCCGCAGTAGACGGCGACCGGGTCCGGCCCATCCGAGGCCGGCTCGTCCGCGGTCGAATTGTCGGTGATCGGAGCGTTTGCAAGCGAATCGTCCCCGGCCGGATCCAGCCACGCGTCAAACTGCCTTAGCAATGCCCGCGGCGGCCTGAAATGTCCGTCACTGGTCAGGTGCTCGGTGGTCGGGCCGTTCCGGGCGCCGGGAATGCGACCGGCGATTGGATCCATCGGCTCGACCTCGCCCCGGAACCGTTCAGGCGAGCGGACATCGAGCAACTTGCCCCGCGCCGCCCATTCGAGCACGTCGCCGGCGCCGACAACGGGCAGCGAGCCCGCAACGACGGTGACCGAGCCCGGTGCGCTGGCCCGCTCGTCACCGGTTTCCACGGCCTGATCCGCCTGCGACCAGGCGGCGAAGCCGCCGTCGAGTACCCGAACCCGGTGCAGTCCAGCCCAGCGCAGTATCCACCAGGCCCGCGCGGCGGCGAGTGACTGAGCGCCGTCATAAGCCACTATCTCGCTGTCGGCGTCGATCCCCCAGGATCGCAATCGCTCGGTCAGCCGCGCCGGATCGGGCAGCGGGTGCCGACCACCGGCGCCAGGTTCGCCGGCCAGGTCCGCGTCGAGGTCGCACCAGTGCGCTCCGGGAATGTGGCCGGCCAGAAAAGCATTGTGCTGGTGCGGCGCACCGGGCGCCCACCTGACGTCGAGCAGCACCGGTGGATGCTCGCGAGCTAGCTCCTCGGCGAGGTGCGAAACGGTCAGCAGCGCTGAGTCTGCGGCAATCGTCATGGCGTCGGTCCTAACATGTAGCCAAACCCCCGCGCGTCGCTCGGTCGGTTAGTTGGAAGGCGAGAGGTCGGTAGTGAGTACTCATCATCACAGTGACTTGATCGACACGACCGAAATGTACCTGCGCACGGTGTACGAACTCGAAGAAGAAGGCGTTACGCCACTGCGGGCCCGAATCGCCGAGCGCTTGGGCCAGTCCGGTCCTACGGTCAGCCAGACGGTTGCGCGCATGGAACGCGACGGCCTGATGCACGTCGAAAGTGATCGGCATCTGCAGCTGACCGAAGCAGGCCGGCGCCGGGCGATCGCGGTCATGCGCAAACACCGCTTGGCCGAGCGCCTGTTGCAGGACGTGATCGGTCTGGAATGGGACCAGCTGCACATCGAAGCCTGTCGGTGGGAACACGTGATGAGCGAGGCCGTAGAACGGCACATCGTGGCCCTGCTCAAGACGCCGCTGGTATGCCCGCACGGAAATCCCATTCCGGGGTTGGACGAGCTCGGCCTTCCGCTCAGCAAACTCGGAGAAGGCCTGCTGCCGACGCTGTCCGCGTCCACGGGCGAGGGTCCGGTGAGCCTGACCGTGCTGCGGATCAGCGAGAACCTACAGCCTGACGCCGAGCTGATGCGGAGCATGAGCGACTCGGGCGTCATCCCCGGTCGCACGGTCTCTGTACATCGGATCCCAACCGGTTACGAGATCAACGGCGGCTTGGAGCCGATCCTGATCAGCCCGGCCGTGGGTGACGGGATCTTCGTAGTTGCGGCTTCATAAGTAACACGCCCGAAACGGCGGCGTTATCCTTTGCTGAACGGGCGAATCGAGGCCCGTCGACGCGGTCAAGGCGAATATTGCTGCGTGTGCTATCGGTAGAATGAGCGCGTACCCACGGATCACTGGCGCTCCGTCCCGCCGCACCGTTCCGCCCGCTGGTGCCTGACGTGAAGGCGCGACACCCGTGGCACCTGACCCGCAGGGCTTTCTGCGACACGCTCGAATCGACCCGCCCAAACGGCCGGTCGTCGAGAGGGTTCGCGACTTTCAGCCGATCTACCTGACACCGCGCCCAGATGTCGTTGCCGAGCAAGCCGGCCGTTGCATGGACTGCGGGGTGGCGTTCTGTCATGCCGGTTGTCCGTTGGGCAATCTCATTCCCGAGTGGAACGAGTTCGTTGCCGCCGACGAACCGGCGGACTGGGCGGCGGCGAGCGAGCGCCTGCATGCGACGAACAACTTCCCGGAGTTCACGGGATGGATCTGCCCGGCGCCGTGCGAGGCAGCCTGCGTGCTGGCGATAAACGATGACCCCGTCACGATCAAGCAGGTTGAGCTGAGCATCGTCGAACGTGCTTTTCGCGACGGTGAAGTGGCGCCGCGGCCTGCCCCGGCGCCCAGCGGCCGTCGGGTCGCTGTGGTCGGCTCTGGCCCGGCCGGATTGGCTGCGGCACAGCAGCTGACGAGGTCGGGTCATGAGGTGACCGTGTTCGAGCGTGACGATCGGGTCGGTGGCCTGCTGCGGTATGGCATCCCGGACTTCAAGATGCCCAAGGACATCCTCGATCGTCGGGTAGCCCAGCTCAGCGCCGAGGGAACGACCTTTCTCGTCAACACGAATGTGGAGGCGAGCGATGTGCAGCGGCTGCGCAGCGAGTTCGACGCCGTCGTCCTCGCGGTCGGCGCGCTGCGGCCGCGAGAGTTGTCCCAACCGGGCCGCTCGTTTGCCGGTATCCATCAAGCCATGGAGTACCTGCCCTGGGGAAACCGGGCATCAGCAGGTGATATCGAACAATCTCCGATCGACGCCAACGGCAAACACGTAGTGATCATCGGTGGCGGTGACACCGCGGCTGACTGTCTGGGCACCGCCAACCGGCAAGGCGCGGCGTCGGTCACCGTGGTCGACCACAACCTCGCCCCGGTGCCGCGGGCCAACCTGGTGAACCCGGTATGGCCGGCCGCCCCGGCGAGTCGGGGCACATCGCCCGCCCACGACGAAGGCGTCCACGAAGCGTGGTCTCAGGAAGTGGTCGAATTCCTGCCTAATATGAACGGCGCCGTAAGGGCAGTCGTCGTCGAGCAGGTCGAAATCGTGCGAGTCGACGGCATCCGGGAATTCCGGCCGCTGGTCGAATCTCGGGTGGAGCTGCCCGCCGATCTGGTCCTGCTGGCCGCCGGCTTCATCGGTTCGGACAGCCCCGAACTGCTGGCGGCACTGGGCGTCGCGAGCCGGCCCGACGGACGGGTGGCCACCGACGAGCGCTGGCAGACGAAGGTGGCGGGCGTCTTCGCCTGCGGCGATGTCTCGCGTGGAGCCAGCCTGGTCGTGTGGGCCATCGCCGAGGGCCGCGCCTGCGCTGCCGCGGTGGACCGGACGCTTACCGGCACGACGGAGTTGCCGGCCCCTGTCCGACCCGGGATGCGACCCCTCTGAGGTCGAGGCCGCGTCAGCACTTCGGCAGTTCTCGGAGCAGCGGCACCGTGTTCGGATCCAGACCGGTACTCACCGCGGTGAGCAGCAGTCGCGCGGCCGAATAGTTCGGGTCAGACGCTAGCGCTCGCTCAGCGGCCATGGTCGCCATCGCGCCGTTGCCGCAACGCCATTGATGCCAGCCATAGAGGAATAAGGGCGCCGCGTCGTAGGGAATCGGTAGCCGAGTGGCCAGCGTGAGCAGCAGCTCGCGAGCCGCCACCGAGTCGTCGTCGACCTGGAGCCAGAATTCGTCGCGGACCAGCGGATCGGCCAGCGCCACCCCGAGTCGAGCCAGCACCGCGGGCCCGAGCCGATCGCCGTTGCCTCGACCCTGCCTAACTGGCCTCGCGGGCCTGGCGTGTGCTGTGTCAGCCGCCCGATGCAGCGCCGCCAGATCCGACGTGCGTTGTCGTCGGCGGCGCCCGGCCAGCTCTGCGGTGCTGACCCGCCGCTGTTGCTCGGCCAGGCGTCCGAGCAGTCGTCGGCGAATCTCAGGGGGATCGCCGGCCAACCGCTCGGCCAGCCCGGCACGATCGGGCAGCGCCACCATCCCGGCCAGTACTGCCTCTGCGGCCGGCCTGGAGTAACCCAGCTCGCGTTCATGCCCCGCCGACGGGCAGCATCGGTCGTCCGCGCAGGTCAGCGACCACCAGCGCTGCTCGGTCACCAGCAACACCTCGAGTACCCCGATCGCGGCTGCCCGCAACAAGTCGCAGAGCATCGCGGTCATCCGATCGATGGTGTGCGCCTGTTCGTCGACT
Source organism: Frankiales bacterium (assembly GCA_025966315.1). Classification (GTDB taxonomy): domain Bacteria; phylum Actinomycetota; class Actinomycetes; order Mycobacteriales; family Jatrophihabitantaceae; genus Jatrophihabitans_A. Next base: position 88,681 of record JAOPUZ010000068.1, read on the forward strand.
TCGGTCGAGTCAGCCCGGAGTCGAGCGGCCTGATCCGCCTCGGTGATCAGTACGACGACTACGCCGTCAGCGCGCGATCGCTGCAGCGCGGTGATCAGTGCATCGAGTTCGCACTCGGCCGGGACCCCGTCGGGAAGATCGATGCGCAACACCACGGCCAGGTCCCCATGCGGGCCGTCGGGTTGACTCCGCAGGCCGACCAGAACCAGGCTGTCCCGCGGATGGAAGCCGAGCACGAACGGGATGGCCTCGATCAGGTCGCCGGGGCCAGACACCCGGATCTGCGGCGTTTCATTGGTCTTCATGCACTGATCGTCGGTGCTGCGGCCGGGCTGAATCGGGTCACGAGCAGATCTGTGGACGGCCGAGCCTTCGTCCACAGCCCGAGCTGAATTCGACGCCCTCGGCCACGGATGCGCTATGAGGTGCGGGCGAGTGCTTACAGGGCGTTGGCCCGCCAGCGAGCCGCCGCTACCCGCAGGCCTTCAGCGGCGTCGAGGTTGCGGCTGGCCAACTGATGCTCGCGCGCCGGGTCATCGCTCAACTCCGCGCCTTCGGTGCGGCCCGCGGCGACGACGCGGAAGAATGCGGCTGCCCGCTCGAGGGCAACGGCGAAGTCGCCCCCGTAGGCGCCGCCCAAGACGGCATCGGCCAGGTCGGCGATCGCCGTCGGATCTGCCTCGTCGGACACGCCAGCGACTACCTCGTCGGCCGGGGCGTAGCCACGACCGCGACGCCATAGCTGAGTGACCTCATCACCGTTGCCCTTGCACCAACGGCGCAACAAGTAGAGAGCCCACAGCGCGCCCGGCAGGCTGGACGGCGCTTCGTCCCGCCAGAGTTCGGCGAGGGTGTCGAGTCCGACCCGGTCGGCGAGGTCCACCATCCCCGTCGACTCGCCCGACCGGCCATGTGCCACGACCGCGGCCGCGGTGGCCTCGGCCAAGGCGGATCGATCCCGTGGTTCCGAACCGGGCGCGGCCTCCGCCCAGGCGGTCAGGTCCGGTCGGCGGACCGGGCGGTGCGGGCGATCTGGACGCGTCACCAGGACAGGGTAAGCACGGAGTAGGCGTCCTGCCGATAGGCGCGGTCGAGTTCGTGTTCGCGGTGGTGACTCGGTAGTCTGGACAACGACGTCGGTCCGATCCATGGCCCCCGGTCCCAAAATTGCCGCCACGAGCGGCCTTCTGCCGTGAGGCGACCTGGCGGGCCGGCGTCAACTACGTTCCCTACCCGGCGGATCTCGCCGCGCGAGACGGCAGGTCGGATGACTTCGGGCGACGGGTGGACGACCTGCGCACGCGGCCACCGTCATTGGGGCCTTTACGGTGCGGCTGGCCTGCTCATCACCGACGGCGCGAATGTCGTCCTGCAACACCGCGCTCCCTGGACTCACGAGGGCGACACCTGGGGCGTGCTGGGCGGCGCGCGAAACTCGGATGAGGACGCCGTGACCGCGGCATTGCGCGAGGCCAACGAAGAAGCCGACCTGGTCCCCGACGATGTTCTTCCGGTCGGCCTGTACGAGGACGACCATGGTGGTTGGTCCTACACGACGGTGGTCGCCCGTCCGGTCGGCGCCGTCCGTCCGCACGCGGCCAACGCCGAGAGTGTCTCCGTACGGTGGCATCCGATCGACGAGGTGGACGGACTGCCCCTGCACACCGGATTCGCCGCGGCGTGGCATCACCTGCGCGCATTGCCGGCCCAGCTCTACCTGGTGGTCGGCGGAGAAGCCGGCGAGGACAACGCCCGGCTCGACACGCTTCGCCGGGACGGCATCCGGACCGCGCAGCTGCCGTCCGGCATCGAGGCCGGCGGCTTGAACCGACTGCTGCCCGCGGTCTTCGTCTGCCCCGACCTGACCTCCACCGCCGATACCGCGTCGGCGCTGTCGGCCGTCGGTCAGGTCGTGGTTGCCATCGATCGCGCGGACTTGGATTTGCTGAGCTGAGCCCGGACGTCTCGACTTCCAGTCGGCTGGGCGGCGGTCTCGACCGGCGGCCGGGTACGGTTCCGGCGTGCGAATCCTGCTGCCACCGAGCGAGGGGAAGCGCACCGGGGGCAGCGGCCGGTCGCTGGTCCGGCGCAGCAGCACCCGTATCCCGCCCGGGCTGCTAGTGCCGCGCGGGCTGGCCCTGGATGCGCTGGCCCGCACGATCAGCCTGCCGTCAGCGGCGCAGCGTCTGCTGCTGCCTGAATCGATCGCGCCGACCGCGCTGGCGGAGAACTCCGCGGTGCTGACCGGCCCGACAATGCCGGCGCTGCGTCGCTATCAAGGAGTCGTCTACGAGGGACTTGCCGCGGACCGGTTGAGCCCGGCCGCGAGCGTAGCGGCCGGCCGCGCCGTCCTCATCTTTTCGGGGTTGTTCGGAGTGCTTCGCGGTGACGAACCGGTGCCGGCCTACCGGGTGCCGGCCAAGGCAAAGCTTGATTCGATCGGCATCGCCGGCACGTTCTGGCGCCCGTATCTACAGCTGGCCATGCCGGCATTGCTCGGACGCCAGGACGAACCCATCGTGGATCTGCGGTCAGCGGACTACGCAGCGATGTGGCAGCCACTGCGCGACGATCCGCTGGCCCGGCGGGTCATCGGCGTCCGGATCCTGTCCCCCAAGCCGAACGGAGAACTGGCGGTCATCTCCTTCGCCTCGAAATACGCCAAGGGCCTGCTGGCCGCGGGGCTGCTGGAACGGTTGGCCACCGGCGACCATGTCCGAACCGCGGCCGACGTCGCCGAGACCTGGCTCCGGATCGGCGGCCGGGCCGCACGCGTGCTCGCCGCGCAATCGGGCACTCAACTCGAGTTGGTCACGCAGACCTCGACGCTTCCGATCAACTCCGGGAAGCTCGGCGCACGGCGTTAGCAGATCGCGCGGGGCAGGCACGGTGGACCCCGGTGACACCGAAGCTGGATGACTGAACCAGTATCGGTTCATGCGACTGGACCATCTCTCCTACGCGGCGGGGCCAGAGGGTCTCGCTTCCTGCGTACAGCGACTGGGTGCCCAGCTAGGCGCTGCGTTCACCGATGGCGGCCTACATCCCGGATTCGGCACCAGAAACTTCGTGCTCGCCCTCAACGGCGGTGTGTATCTCGAGGTCGTCGAGGCGCTCGATCACCCCGCCGTCGAGAAGGCCCCGTTCGGGCGCGCGGTCCGAGCTCGTTCGGCTGCCGGTGGCGGCTGGTTCAGCTGGGTCGTCGGCGTCTCGGACCTGCCACCGATCGAAGCCAGACTCGGGCGCTCCGCTGTGGCCGGGCACCGTATCCGCCCGGACGGATACGACCTTCGCTGGCGTCAGATCGGGGTCAACGACACCGCGGCCGATCCGCAGTTGCCATGGTTCATCCATTGGGATTCGGACCGGGTGCAGCACCCAGCGGCACCCGGCGGGCAGATCACTCTCGAACTGCTGGACATTGCCGGCAGCCGCGAGCACGTGCTCGAATTCCTCGGCCCGCGGGGTGCAGCCTCGCTGGACAGTCTGAGAGTCCGCTGGCTGCCGGTCGCGGACAATGACGGTGAGAGCGGCATCGTCGCCGCGCACTTCACGTCCCCCAAGGGTGTCGTCACCATCGACTGAAAGCCCGACGGCATCCCGAATGCATGCCGACTGACGCCGTCGGCAATAGCGCCTCGACGGCGGCTAAATGCTCGAAGCCTGCGCTCGGAGCCTGCGCTCGGCCGGGTGGCCGTCCGCCCGTTAGGAGACCGCGACCGGGTCGGCGCCGATGTTCCTCCGTCCGGGCCGATCGGGGTGTGCACGTCGGGCGGCTAGGACCGAGCCGAGCAGGATCAGCGGGAAGCCAATCAGCATGCCGATGGTGAGCTCGTCGCCCAGGATGGTGACGCCGAGTGCAACTGCCACGGCCGGATTGACGTAGGTGATGACCGTCGCCCGGCTCGGGCCGATGGCCGCAATCAGCTCGAAGAACAGCAGGAACGCCGCCGCCGAGCACACCACGGCCAGCACCAGCACGCTGCCGGCCACCTTGAGCGACACGTCCGTGGGCGGCTGGAAGATCAAGAACGGCGAATAGCCGACTGCCGTGACGGTCAACGCGACGGACATCACGCCCAGTGCGGGCAGATCGGAAAGCCAGCGCGCGAGCAGTACCGGACCGAGGGCGTACCCGACCGCGACGACCGCGATCTGGCCGACCGAATAGAGATTCAAATGACTGAAGTCCAGGCCGACCAGTGACGCCACTCCGATCAACCCGACGAGCAGCCCCGCCATCTGGCTGCGCGAGGTTCGCTCGGCCGACGGGCTCAGCCGGGCGATGACCGCGCCGATCAACGGGACGGCGGCGACCAGCAGACCTGCGGTCGAGCTGTTCAACTTTCGCTCGGCGTCGGAGAGCAACAACCACGGAATCATCAATTCGACGACGGCGAACAGCAACAGCTGACGCCAGCGGGCCAGTACCGGCCTTACCTGTCCACGGACCAGCGCGACCGGCAGCAGGATCGCCGCAGCGATGCCGGTGCGCAGCACAACCAAGGTGCCAGGCGTGACGTGCTCGACGGCGACCCGGATGAACAGGTACGGCAGGCCCCAGATCACGCACATCGCCGCGAACAACGTCCAGCTCCGTCTCGACACGGATCGAAGGCTAGAGAGATCCGGCTGTGGCGGCTACCGAGTTTCGGTCAACGTTCGCACAAATACGGCCCAGTTGCCCAAGCTTGGCGGCCTTCGTCCAGGTAGCTTTGCGCCATGACCTCGTCCTACGCCGAGCAGCCCATGACCAACGTGGGCGATCACCGGGGGGCGCTCGGCTCCAGAACCGTACCCATCTCGGATTACGGCTTTCTCTCCGACGGTGAGGTCACGGCGCTGGTCTCCCCCGCCGGCTGCGTCGAGTGGATGTGTCTGCCCCGGATGGATTCACCCAGCGTCTTCGGAGCGATGCTCGATCGGCACGCCGGTACGTTCCGGGTTGCGCCGGCCGACGTCACGGTGCCGGCGGCCCGTCGATATCTGCCGGGCACGATGATTCTGGAAACGAGTTGGGGCACCGATACGGGCTGGATCATTGTGCGCGACGTCCTGCTCATCGGGCCATGGCGGCACGAGAACGAGCTGTCCCACAGCCATCGCCGGATACCGACGGACTACGACGCCGAGCACGTCTTGCTCCGCACGATCCGATGTGTGAGTGGCGAAGTGCAGACGGTTATGAGCTGCGAGCCCGTGCTGGACTACGGCCGCGAATTCGTCCGGTGGAACTACACCGACCGTGCGTATCACCAAGCCACCACGAAAGCCGAAGGCCAGGACCTGATGCTGACGCTGACCACGGACATGCGGCTGGGACTCGAAGGCGGCCAGGCCAGTGCTCGGACGCTGCTGCGCGAGGGTGACACCCGATTCGTCGCCCTGTCGTGGGGCAGCAAACAGCCGCCGACCGAGTACACCGACGCCTATTCGCGGCTGGTCTGGACGGCTCATCACTGGCAACACTGGTTGGCCCGCGGCCGCTTCCCCGATCATCCGTGGCGCAGCTACCTGCAGCGCAGCGCGTTGACGTTGAAGGGGTTGACCTTCGCCCCGACGGGCGCGATCGCCGCCGCCGCGACCACCTCGCTACCTGAGACGCTGGGGGGCGAGCGTAACTACGACTACCGCTACACCTGGATCCGGGACGCCACTTTCGCCTTGTGGGGTATGTATTCTCTCGGCTTCGACTGGGAGGCCGTCGATTTCTTTTCCTTTATTGCCGACCTGGCCGAACGTGACGACGACCTGCAGATCATGTACGGCATCGGTGGTGAACGAGAACTGCCGGAATCGATCCTGCATCACCTGTCGGGTTACGCCGGCTCCCGGCCGGTGCGTATCGGCAACGCGGCCAGCACGCAGGTCCAGCACGACGTCTGGGGCGCGCTGCTGGATTCGGTCTACCTGCATTCCAAGACCGCCGATCACCTGGACGGCCGGATCTGGCCGATCCTGGGCAAGCAGGTCAGCGCGGCGCTGGAGCATTGGCACGAGCCCGACGCCGGCATCTGGGAGGTACGCGGGGAACTGCGGCATTTCACCTCGTCCAAGATCATGTGCTGGGTCGCTGTAGATCGTGGCGCGAAACTGGCCACCATGATCGGCCAGGACCTCGAGGCGTCGCGGTGGCAAGAGGCGGCGGACGAGATCAAAGCGGACATCCTGGAGCACGCCGTCGACGAGCGGGGCGTGTTCACCCAGCATTACGGCACCACCGCGCTGGACGCCTCGTTGCTGCTGGCGGTCCTGGTCCGATTCCTGCCGCCCGACGACGCCCGGATCCGGGCTACGGTGCTGGCCATCGCGGACGAGCTGACCGTGGACGGCCTGGTGCTGCGCTACCGAACGGAAGAAACCGACGACGGTTTCAGCGGCGAGGAGGGAACGTTCACCATTTGCTCGTTCTGGCTCGTGTCCGCGCTCTGCGAGATCGGTGAATTGGCTCGCGCGCGGGCCTTGTGCGCGAAGCTGCTCTCGTTCGCCGGCCCGCTGGAGCTTTACGCCGAAGAGATCGATCCGCACACCGGCCGCCATTTGGGCAACTTCCCGCAGGCGTTCACGCATCTGGCATTGATCAATGCCGTGCTGCACGTGATCGCGACCGAAGACGGGTAACACCGCCTCAGTGGCGAGATGCGCGATAGTGGTGCGATGCAGAGCGTCCAACTCGACTGGCACCAGACCGCGGTCCTGACCGTCGGGTTGGCCGGCGCCGGGATCGCCACGGCCCGCGCGCTCACCGGCTGGCGGGCAAAGGTGGCGCCGTATCTGCGCGAGACCGCCATCATCGCCGGGCTGTACACGCTCTGGCAGCTGGCCGGCTCGGTCTCGTTCCTCGGCAGCGGCGACGCGATCTCTCGCGGGCAGACGTTGCTGCGTTGGGAGCGGCTCGTCGATCTGCCGTCCGAGGCAAGGGTCCAACGTCTGATCGATGGTCATTCGCTGATCGAGCAGGCGTGCAACGTCTATTACGCGGTCATGCATTTCACCGGCCTGGGGATCTTCCTCGTCTGGTTGTTCATCCGGCATCGGGACCGCTACCCCTTCGTCCGCAACGTGTTGGCTGCCCTCACCGCGGCTTGCCTGCTGCTGCAGCTGATTCCGGTCGCACCGCCGCGCCTGCTACCCGGTGGCGGCTTCATCGACACCGCGGCCATCCACGGACAGTCGATGTACAACCAATCGCTGCTGACCGTCGATCAGCTCGCCGCGATGCCGTCGGTGCATGTCGGCTGGTCGGTGCTGCTGGCTTGGGCGGTGATCACCGTCAGTTCGAGCCGGTACCGATGGTGGATCGTCGCGCACCCGGCCATCACGGTGTTCGTCGTGGTGGCGACCGCCAACCACTACTGGGCCGACGGCATCGTCGCGGTCGCGCTGCTGGTCGCCTCGATCCTGGCCGTCCGGCTGGTGACAACGCTGAGCCGCGATCAGGTGGGCGGTCGGGTGCGGGTGAACGCGGTGACGCCGGCTGAGGTCGCTCCGGAGATGTGACCTGATCAAGCCGCCGGCATCAGTTCCGCATCCTCGCGTGCGCCGCTTCCGGCCGGGCGGTAACTTGCCGCCATGACGAGACGCCTATCGTCCCGCCGCCTGACCGGGTTGGTGACGCTCGCGCTGCTGGTGCCGCTGCTCGGCGGGTACGCGGTCGCAGTGTTGCGCAGCCCGCGCGCGGCGGCGTCCGGGCCGATCATTTATACCTACGAGGTACGAGGTCTGCAGAACCGCAGCAGTCTCACCCCACTGGCCCAGCTGGCCGCGCAGACCTACGCCGACCCGCGCGGCTGGGGGCTGGGTGGATCGATCGTCTTCCGGCGGGTCGCCAGCGGCGGAAACTTCACCCTGTGGCTCAGCGCCGCCAGCCGAGTGCCGGGCTTCGGCTCGCCCTGTGATAGCGAATATTCCTGTACCAGCGGGCGAAACGTGATCATCAACGAAGATCGCTGGCTCGACGGCAGTGCCGCCTGGAACGCCTCGGGCGCAAATTTGGGCTTATACCGAACGATGGTCATCAACCACGAGACCGGGCACTGGTTGGGGTTCGCGCACGAGTTCTGCGGTGGTGCCGGACAGGCAGCGCCGGTGATGCAGCAACAGTCGATATCGTTACAAGGCTGCCGGCCGAACTCGTGGCCCACCGCCGCCGAACGGCAGCGGCTGGCCAGCTCACGACACGTGCGAATCGGCACCCCGTTGCCCTACGGGTCTCTGGACGCGGTCAGCGCCGTGTTCAAGGGCGTGCGGGTGTCGGGCTGGGCGGTCGGCCGGGGCACGTCCGCCCCGATCCGGGTGGCCATATACATCGACGGTCGAGGCCGTTCCAGCACAGCCTCGCGGTCCCGACCGGATGTAGCTCGAGCACACCCAGGTGCGGGTTCGGCCCATGGCTTCGTCCTCACGCTGGCCGAGCCGGCCGGCCGGCACCAGGTCTGCGTCTATGCGGTGGCTGCCGCCGGGCACACCGGGCTGGGTTGCCGCACGGTGACGGTGAGCGGGGCGCCGATCGGCCGGCTCGACATCGTGCGTGGCGCGGCCGGCTCGGTCAGCGCCGCCGGGTGGGCTCTTGATCCGGATACCAGCAAGCCGATCCGGGTGCATGTTTACGTCGGCCGCAATGCCATCGCGATCACCGCCGCGGCGTCGCGTCCGGACGTCGGCCGCCGCTACCCGGGCCTCGGCGCCAACCACGGCTTCGTGACGTCGGTGCGGGCCACCTCCGGTCGCAACCAGGTGTGCGCGTACGCGATCGACTCCACTGGCGTGGGGCACACGCTGCTCGGCTGCCGACCCGTCACGGTCCCGGCGCCAGTCCCGGGATAGGCTCGCCAGACAGGTCACGTCGCGTGAGGAGCACACGGGGGATGGTGCAGACAGCGGAACCGCAACCGGTGCTGACGCCGCTGACCGAGGCGGCCATTTTCCTGGTTGTGACCGTCGATGATGGCGCTGAGGACGAGACGGTCGAGCTGTTGGGCGACGTCGCCGGGATCACGCGTTCGGTCGGCTTCCGTGAGCCGGACGGTGAGCTCAGGTGTGTGGTCGGCATCGGATCCCTGCTGTGGGATCGCCTGTTCGGCAGTCCGCGGCCGCTCGGGCTGCACCCGTTCCAGGAGCTGGTCGGCGAGAAGCACACCGCGGTCGCAACGCCAGGCGATCTGCTCTTTCACCTGCGGGCGCGCCGAATGGACCTCTGTTTCGAGTTGGCCGGCCAGCTCGTCGATCGGCTGACCGGGTACGGAGTGGTCGTGGACGAGGTGCACGGGTTCAAGTATTTCGACGAACGGGACCTACTCGGTTTCGTCGACGGCACTGAGAATCCCACTGGCCCGTCGGCGATCGACGTCGCGACGATCGGTGACGAAGACCCGGATTTCTCGGGCGGCAGCTACGTGATCGTGCAGAAGTACTTGCATGACCTGAACGCCTGGAACGCGCTGACGGTCGCCGACCAGGAGCTCGTGATCGGCCGGCGAAAGCTGACCAACATCGAACTACCCGACGACGTGAAGCCGGCCAACTCGCACGTCGCGCTCAACACGATCACCGGTGCGGACGGCGATGAACAGCAGATCGTGCGCGACAACATGCCCTTCGGTACGGTCGGCAAGGGCGAGTTCGGAACGTATTTCATCGGCTACTCCGCCACCCCGGACGTCACCGAGCAGATGCTGCAGAACATGTTCCTGGGCGATCCACCGGGCAACTACGACCGGATTCTGGATTTTTCCACGGCAGTTACCGGCACCTTGTTCTTCGTTCCGAGTGCCGACTTCCTCGACGACGTACCGGCGCAGAGGCCTACGGTTGAGGACGATCCCGACCCCGACGTCGTCGTCACCGCCCCATCCGACGGATCCCTGCACATCGGCAGTCTGAAGAGGAGCTCGATATGAACAACCTGCATCGCGAACTTGCGCCGATATCGGACGCGGCGTGGGCGGACATCGAGACCGAAGCCCGCCGGACCTTCAGCCGGCACGTCGCGGCTCGACGGGTGGTGGACCTGATCGGGCCGAAGGGTCCGACCTTTGCCGCGGTCGGGACCGGACACCTGGAAGAGCTGGCCCACCCGGCGCCGGGAGTGCGGGCCCGAGGCCGAATCGTGCAGCCGTTGGTCGAGTTCCGGGTGCCGTTCATCGTCGATCGGCAGGCCGTCGATGACGTCGACCGTGGGGCCAAGGATTCGGACTGGCAACCGGTCAAGGACGCGGCCAAGCAGATCGCGTTCGTCGAGGACCACGCGGTGTTCGACGGATATGTTCCCGCCGGCATTGCCGGTATTCGGGCCAGTACCTCCAACGCCCCGGTCACGCTGCCGGCCAACGTGCTGGAGTACCCGAACGCCGTCGCGCAGGCCTTGACGACCCTGCGGCTAGCTGGCGTGGGCGGGCCGTACACGCTGATGTTGTCAGCCGATGCCTATACCGAGGTCGCTGAGACGACCGATCACGGGTACCCGATTCGCGAACACATCGCCCGGGTGCTCAATGGCGGAGAGATCATCTGGGCGCCGGCGTTGGATGGTGCGGTGTTGTTGTCGGCCCGTGGCGGCGACTACGAGCTGTACGTCGGGCAGGATCTGTCGATCGGATACTTGTCGCACACGGCGAGTCAGATCGAGCTCTACTTCCAGGAGTCGTTCACGTTTCTCGTCCAGACCAGCGAAGCCGGCGTCATCCTGTCGCCCTGACGGGCGCCCGAATCGCTCGCTCGTCAGATCGGGAACCAATTGCCGCCCAGCGCGACATTTTCGTCCGCGACCGCGGGCGGTTAATGCACGTTCTGAATTAGCGTCGGCTGATAGCCGGATCCAGACCGCGCGGCCTCCAGCTAGGCTCCCCAGATGCGCTCGATCATGGCGAACGCGGCGTCCCCGCGATGATCGCCTTCCGGCGCAACCATGAGCGCATCGGCCTGCGGCAGGTCATACGCCCCGCGGTCGGCATCCTGGCCATCCTGCTGGTCGGTGAGTATGTGCTGCTCCCCCAGATTGCCGGTGCTCGCAAAACGATCCATCTGCTCACCGGCATCGACCCCTGGTGGCTCATGGCGGGCATGCTGGCCGAGATCGCGTCCCTGCTGGCCTACGCCCGGCTGAGCCAGCTGACCGTTCGCTCCTCGCCCCGGGTCAGTTTCGCGAAGATGCTGCAGATCGATCTGAGCACCTTGGCCGTGAGCCACGTCGTGCCGGCCGGCTCGCTGGTCGGCATCGGTCTGGGCTACCGCCTGGTAGTTCGCTCCGGCGTGCCACCGAGCGCGGCGGTGAGTGGTAAGGCCTTGCAGACCGTCGGATCGGCGGTGGTGCTCAATGTGATCCTCGGTGGTGGGTTGGTGGCCGCGCTGATCCTGCACGGCGGTGATGCGCTGTACACGCCGATTGCCTGCGCCGGGCTGGTGTTGATCATCGTCGTATTCGGAACGAGTGCGCTGATCCTGCGCCGACAGCAGCGCATCATCGAGCTGGCGACTGGTTTGCTGGCTCGGCTGCCGCACGTCAATCCGGATTCCGGTCGCCGGCTCATCGAATCCCTGGCCGCCACTCTCCGCGCATTGGTCACCGATCGAACTTTTCTTCGGCGGACATTGGCCTGGGCCACAATGAACTGGGTTTTCGACGCTCTGGCGCTGTGGTGCTCGGTGCGCGCGTTCGGTCATGCGCTCGGACCGGTCGGGCTTACCGTCGCCTACGGCCTGGCCAATGTGGCCGCCGCGCTGCCGTTCACGCCCGGTGGCCTGGGAATCGTCGAGGGGATCTTGGTGCCCTCGCTCGTGGCGTTCGAAACGACGCGTGGTATCGCAATTCTCGGGGTGCTGACCTGGCGACTGTTCTCGTTCTGGATTCCCATTCCCGTCGGCCTTGCCTGCTATGCGCCAATGGCTTCCCACCATGACTCGACCGTTGACCAATCCCCAGCGTCGATCGCCGCGCCACCTGCGCCGGGCTGATCTCGATGCGGCTGTCGCCCGTTGCGGGCGCCCGTTGCGGGGGCGCCCGTTGCGGCCGGCGAACTTTCTGTCGCTGCGGAGGAACCTGACGCCACACATCGATGGGCTGTCTCGTCCTTGTGAGCGACCTCCAGTCGCGCCGCCACCGGCAACCACGGCGGCGGCGGTGCCTGAGCTGGTCTTGCACAAGCTGATCGAGCTGAGCGAAACGCCAGCGGCCCTCGTCCTATCCATGTGGGATCGCCCGGCGCGATGCTTGGGCGGGGCACGATACTCGGGATTACGAACCGAGCGGGCGAATCTGAAGTGGTGTTGCTGTTCTCAGGGCCGGGCGTGTCCGCCGCGAGCTAGCGGGCGTTCTCAGGAGCGTGAACGTCGTGATGGGCCAGGATCGTCAGTTCTTGCAACGCCTTATAGGTACGGGTATCGGGATCGGCGTGATAGATGATCATGAGCTGCCGATCGGCGCCGGTGACCACGAACTTCTCGGTGCGTAGTTCCAGTGGCCCGACGACCGGGTGGTGCATTCGGCTGGTTCCGCTCTCCTTGTTGTGGACATCTTGCTTGGCCCACAGTTGCCGAAACCGTTCACTGCCCAGGGACAGCTCGCCGACCAGTTCGTTAAGGCGGGGGTCGTCGAGATCGGCCCCCACGATTGCGCGCTACCCGGACACGGACTCCTCGGTCGCGCGTTCCCAATCCTGGTGCAGTTCCCTGTCCCGTGGGTCGAGAAACACGGCGCGCAGCAGGTTGACACCGGGTCGGAACTGTGGCGATAGGGCGCGAGCGAGTGGATTGGCAGCAAGCACATCCATGAACCGGCCTTGGATGAAGATCGGTGCCGTGAGCTGATCGAGAGCTGTACCACCCCGGTCGGGACGCGTTCGAACGCTGGTCGCGGCGGCTGCTTCAGGCTGTGCTGGGCGAGTTGGTGTAGGTAGGTGACCGCATCGGCATCTAGCTGCAGCACCGCGGCGATCGAGTCCAGGACCTGTCGCGAGGGATGGTGATCGCGGCCTTGCTCGAGCCGTAGTTAGTAGTCCGGGCTGATGCCGGCCAGCAGGGCGAGTTCCTCGCGGCGCAGCCCCGGCACTCGCCGCCGCGGCCCTCGGGGGATGCCGACGGCTTCAGGCGTGACGAGTTGGCGTCGCGCCTTGAGGTAGGCACCGAGCGGGTTCGAGACGTCCACGAAGTCGAATCTAGTGGCGCCCAGCGCCCGCGTGCAGCTCCTGGTAGCTCGGGTCTGGTGCCGTTTGGATCGGTCCGGCGCGGGGCGAAGGGGGTGAGTGTGCGGCTGATCCTGGTCCTGTCAGGGCCCTGTCTTAGCGGGGTCTGACCTCGCCAGCGGCATCGCGTCGAGACTCGTTTCAGCAGCGCCGCCCGGGTGTCCCCATCTCGGGATAGCCGATGACGGCGACGCTGGAAGGAGAGCACTATGAGGAACTTCATCGTGTCCGCGTTCACGCGCGAGACCACCGCCGACGAAGTCAGTAAGGGCATCGACCTGTCAGGTAAACGCGCCATCGTCACCGGCGGCGCGTCTGGCATCGGTGTCGAGACCGCCCGCACCCTGGCGCGCCGCGGCGCCTCGGTCACTATCGCAGCCCGCCGCGTCGACGCCGCACAGAAGGTCGCAGATGAGATCGCGGCCGACACCGGCAACCCCAACGTCCACGTGGCCGCCCTCGAGCTCACCGACCGCAAGTCGGTCGCGGATTTCGCCGCGGCCTGGTCCGGCCCGCTGCACCTGTTGATCAACAACGCCGGGGTAGTGGCGATCCAAGATCTGACCCTGTCGGCGGAGGGTCATGAGATGCAGTTCGCGACCAATCACCTCGGCCACTTCGACCTGGCCACCCGCCTGCACCCCGCGTTGGCAGCAGCAGACGGTGCCCGGATCGTGGCGCTGAGCTCTTCAGGCCACCTGTTCGGCCCGGTCGTCTTCGACGATATCGACTTCCGATTCCGGGCCTACGACCCTCTGGCGGCCTACGCACAATCCAAGTCCGCCGAAATCCTGTTCGCCGTGGGCGCCACCCAGCGGTGGGCCGCGGACGGCATCGTGGCCAACGCGGTCAATCCCGGAGCCATCGCCACTCCGCTGCAGCGCCACGTCGGCGGCAAACTGGCCACCCCACCACACCTGCAGAAGAACGTCACCTCAACGCGAGCGACTCAAGCCTGCAACCGATCACCGACTAGCAAGCCCTCAAGAAAAGGGCCGGGGCGGCTCCGTTTACCGAGGTCGGTAAACGGAGCCAGCCTCGAATACTTCTGTCCTTCGTGATCACGGGACAGTCCGATGACCACGCGTGACGTTTCGCGATGACCTCCCGGCAGATTCAGTGACGAGCTGTACGAGAGACCTCCCCCATCGAGTTTCAGCCCGGCGCCACCGCGATGCTCCATCGTCGGAGCGCCTCACAGGGAGACAGGTAAAGCATTCCCAGATCAGCTGCAGCCGGACGTGCTTCCGCAGCCTTCGCAGAGGAAGCACGAGCCTGCGCGCTGCATCTTGGTGCCGCAATTCATGCAGAGCGGCGCATCAGCAGAGGCACCCATCATTGACTCGATCAGCTCGGCCGAGGACCGCGCGATGGTTACTTCGGACACCGTGTCCGATTTCAGTTCCGGCTTGACCTGTACGGGCGCCGATTGGGCGAGCGTTTCGAGATCGTCCTCAGTGACCTCGTCAACCGGTGTGTAGCTGCCGGTGTCGAGTTCGCGAGCACGCTCCTCCGCGGTGTGAATGCCCATTGCCGAACGGGTTTCGAAAGGCAGGTAGTCCAGGGCAAGGCGGCGGAAAATGTAGTCCACGATCGACTGTGCCATTCGAATATCCGGGTCGTCCGTCAACCCGGCCGGCTCGAATCGCATGTTGGTGAACTTGGAAACGTAGGTCTCCAAAGGAACGCCGTGCTGCAGCGCGATCGAGATCGCGATCGAGAAGGCATCCATGACGCCGGCCAGGGTGGACCCCTGCTTGCCCAGCTTGAGGAATACCTCACCTAGACCGTCGTCCGGGTACGAGCCAGCGGTCAAGTAACCCTCGGCGCCACCGACCGAGAATGACACCGTCTGGGACGGGCGTGACTTTGGCAGGCGCTTGCGGATCGGGCGATATTCCACCGTCGGTGCTGGGACCTCCGCCGTCTCGGTCCGCTTTGCTTGCTTGCCGGCCGAAAGCGGTTGGCCGACCTTGCAGTTGTCCCGATAGACCGCGAGCGCCTTCAGGCCGAGCTTCCAGCCCTGGAAATAGACGTCCGCGATGTCCGCGACCGTTGCCGTCTCAGGCAGATTGACGGTCTTCGAGATCGCGCCGGACAGGAAGGGTTGGGTTGCCGCCATCATCCGGACGTGGCCCATTGCCCGAATGGAACGCTTGCCCATCGCGCAGTCGAAGACCTCGTAGTGCTCGGTCTTCAAGCCAGGCGCCCCGTCGACATGGCCGTGTTCGCCGATGAACTCGACGATTGCTTCCACCTGTTCCTGCTGGTAACCCAGTACCCGCAGCGCACGCGGCACTGTCTGGTTCACGATCTGCATCGAGCCACCGCCGACGAGCTTCTTGAACTTGACCAAGGCGAGGTCGGGCTCGATACCAGTCGTATCGCAATCCATCATCAGACCGATCGTGCCGGTCGGTGCCAACACCGAGGCCTGGGCATTGCGCCAACCGTTGATCGCGCCGAGTTCGTTGCCCTTCGCCCATTCGCGAGTGGCGCTGGCCAGCACGGACTTGTCGGCATCGTGCAGCGAACGCACCGCGTCGTTGGCCGCAGCATGCTTGCGCATGACCCGGGCGTGGGCAGTGGCGTTGCGTGCGTAGCCCTCATACGGTCCGACGATGCCGGCCAACTCGGCCGACCGGCGGTACGCAGTGCCAGTCATCAGTGAGGTGATCGCCGCGGCGAGAGTCCGGCCGCCTTCGGAGTCATAGCCACGACCGGTGGCCATCAACAGTGCGCCGAGGTTCGCGTAACCGATGCCGAGCTGACGGTATGCGCGGGTGTTCACGCCGATCGCCTCGGTCGGGAAGTCGGCGAAACAGATCGAGATGTCCATCGCCGTGATGATCACTTCAACGGCCTTGACGAACTTGACCGAGTCGAAGGTGTTGTCCTCGTTGAGGAACTTCAACAGGTTCAGCGACGCCAGGTTGCAGGAGGTGTTGTCCAGGCTCATGTATTCCGAGCACGGGTTCGACGCCGTGATTCGACCCGACTCGGGGTTGGTGTGCCAGTCGTTGATCGTGTCGTCGTACTGGATGCCCGGGTCGGCGCACTCCCAGGCGGCCAGCGCGACTTTATTGAATAGTTCCTTCGCGTCGACGGTCTCGATAACGGCATTGGTCTCGCGCGCCCGAAGCCCGAACTCGGAGCCCTCTTCGACGGCACGCATGAACTCATCCGAGACACGAACCGAGTTGTTGGCGTTCTGATATTGAACCGACGTGATGTCGGCTCCGCCGAGATCCATGTCGAAGCCGGCGTCCCGCAGCACCCGGATCTTGTCTTCCTCGCGAGCCTTGGTCTCGACGAACTCAACGATGTCGGGATGGTCGATGTCGAGCACGACCATCTTCGCTGCGCGACGTGTTGCGCCACCGGACTTGATCGTGCCTGCAGATGCGTCCGCACCGCGCATGAAACTCACCGGACCTGAGGCGGTCCCGCCGGAAGACAACAGCTCTTTGGACGAGCGGATGCGGGAGAGGTTCAGCCCCGCGCCCGATCCGCCCTTGAAGATCAATCCTTCTTCGCGGTACCAGTTGAGGATCGAGTCCATCGTGTCATCCACGGCGAGGATGAAGCAGGCGGACACCTGCTGGGGAGACGTCGTGCCGACGTTGAACCAGACCGGTGAGTTGAAACTGAACACCTGGTGCATCAGCATCCAGGTGAGTTCGTGTTCGAACGCCTCTGCGTCTGCGGCCGAAGCGAAGTAGCCGTGCAGGTCGCCCGCTACGCGATATTTGCCGACGACGCGGTCAATCAACTGCTTGAGTGACCATTCCCGCTGGGTCGTACCAACAGCGCCGCGAAAGTACTTCGTGGTGACGATGTTGGCCGCGTTGACGGACCAGAACGTGGGGAATTCGACGCCACGCTGCTCGAAGTTGACGGACCCATCCCGCCAGTTGGTCATCACGACATCACGTCGTTCCCAGTCGACCTCGTCGTATGGGTGTACGCCCGCCGTGGTGTAGACACGTTCCACCGACAGACCGTTGACGGGATAGTTGATGTCACCGACGCTCGACTGCTTGGACTGGCCTTGCTTGGGCGCAGGGCTGGACTTCGCGGAGCCTCTGGACCCGGCGGAGCCGCCTTCGACAACTTCGGTCATAGCTCGATGTTCCCTTTCGCTTGGTGATGATGGGCTGAGTTCTAGGCGTCGGTGGACGCATCCGGGTGCGGACCGGCAGGCCGATGTTCGGAGCGCAGCTCGCCGATTGCTTTTTCGAAATCGTCGATCGAGCTGAATGACTGATACACGCTGGCGAATCGCAGGTAAGCCACTTCGTCGAGAGCGCGCAGCGGGCCAAGGATGGCAAGACCGACTTCTGGCGCCGGAACTTCGGCGGCGCCAGTAGCGCGAATGGTTTCTTCGACGGTCTGGGCGAGTTGGGCCAGCGCGTCTTCATCGACGGGGCGACCTTGGCACGCACGCCGCACTCCGTTGATGACCTTCATACGACTGAACGGCTCCGTCACGCCGCTGCGCTTGATGACGGCGAGCGTCGCCTCTTCAACCGTGGTGAATCGACGGCCGCATTCGGGGCAGCTTCGCCGGCGGCGAATGGACTGGCCCTCGTCCTGTTCGCGTGAATCGACGACTCGGGAGTCCGGGAAGCGGCAATACGGACAGCGCATCGACTCCGCCCTCTCTCCTAGAACTGTCGTTGGAATATCGGTCGAACGGCGACGCCTGTTGACAAGGTTGGGGATGACCGGTGGATAGGTGACGCCAACCTGTTGATGGCGTGTGGACCCAGCAACCCCAACTTGTGGACAAAGAACATCGGTGCAACTACTACATGTAGGGGTAACGCTAGAACCTGGCCACAACTTCCGCAAGCGGCGACACTCCGTAGGTTTGATCGAAATTCATGGCTCGTGCCCACTAGCGAACTGTGATCGCCGCGCGCGCGTCGATATAACCCTCTACGAGATCTTGAGAGTTTGGCCAGGACTAAGCGCGGTGGCACCGCTCAGGCCATTGCGTTCTTCGATGTCGTGCACGACGCGGCGAGGATCTTGGTTCGGCGCCACTTGTTGCGCAATGGACCAAAGGGTGTCGCCAGGTTCAACCACTACGGCCGAGACCACTGGTGCCTTCGGCGTCGCAGGCGCTGACTGGTGAGCGACCAGGAGCATGAACGCACCGATGAGTGCCACCGCTGTCAAGACGACCAGCCGGCCCCGTGCGGTCAGCCGCACGGCCGAACGCGCAGCGCGGTAGGAATCACGCTCGCTTGCCAGGGCATCCAGGCAAGGGTCGGCGTACAGCAACGCATCTGTCGCCAGCTCCTCGTCGAGATCGAGGGGCGCCCATTGCGCCGGCACCGCCGATAGATGGCGCGGTCGCACCGGCCGCACAGCCGGGCGTGCGCGCTCGGGAATGAAGACCTCGGGCGCGAACTCGCTAGCAACGGACATGATGTCTACCTCCTCCTTGTTCGACGCCGCTCGCGTCGAACAAACGTTCGATCGAACGCCTGTACGAATTTCTACTACAGGGGTCCGACAACCGCCAGCAGAACGACACACCGAATCGAACAGGTGTTTGAATTGTTACGCCGGGCGGGATACCGTTCGCCCTAACAGCCCGGAACATGAGCACCTAGGAGTCACCGTGGATCAGACGGCAGCAACCGCCCCTACGCCCAAGAAAAAGGGCCAGCGGGCACTTGGCAGGCCCAAGAACAGCACGATCGCCGAGCTTCCTGACGTCGACAATGCGGATCACGGCGACGGTCTCACTGCTCGACAGCGCGTGATCTTGACGGTCATTCGGGATTCCGTCGAGAAGCGGGGTTATCCGCCGAGTATGCGCGAGATCTGTGACGCAGCGGGCCTGGCATCGACGTCCAGCGTGAGCCACCAACTCGCGGTGCTCGAACAGAAAGGGTTCATCCGACGGGACCCGAACCGGCCACGCGCGCTGGACGTCCGCTCCCCCGATGACCTCGGCAATGCCGCTGCGCTGCATCCGGTAGGCGATGACGCATTAAACGCGGCGAACCCGACGCCGGTCATGGTGCCGGTGATCGGTCGCATCGCCGCGGGTGGACCGATCCTCGCCGAACAACTGGTCGAAGAAGTCTTCCCGCTGCCCCGCTCCCTGGTGGGTGAGGGAACGCTCTACATGCTGAAGGTTCAAGGCGATTCGATGATCGATGCCGCGATAGCCGACGGTGACTGGGTTGTGGTCCGCCAGCAACCGAACGCCGACAACGGGGACATCGTGGCCGCCATGATTGACGGCGAAGCTACCGTCAAGACGTTCCGCAAGCACGACGGGCACGTGCTGCTAATCCCACAGAACCCGGCGTACGCGCCGATTCCCGGCGACCAGGCCAGCATTCTTGGCAAGGTAGTGGCGGTGCTGCGGAAGGTCTGAGAGGACCACGGAAAGGCGAAACGCCTTCTTGCGCGGAGCCCCTTCTTATGCGCGGCTCAGTGTCAGAACAGGACCAGCTGCGCCAGCCGGTGACGATCGCGCACCGGGATGCTCAGCAACCTCGGGATCAGCTGGCCCTGGATCAGCTGGCCCTGGATCAGCTGGCTCGACTCCGTGCGGGGTAGCCGTAGCCGTCGATCGAACACCCACGATCGACCAGCAATGGACAGATCATTCACGACTGGACAGATCATGCAGAACTTATCAGGACTGCTCAGGACTGCTCAGGACTGCTCAGGACTGCGGACGCTGCTCGCTGGCAACGCCGCCGTTGACGTGCGCTCCATTGCTGGCGCCGTTAACGGCGTTGCCGTTGTCTACGACAGTCCCATCCGCGGCGACGATCGGCACGCTCGAAACGACAGGCACGGGGGGCGTTGGCGTGATGAGCGTTGACCCCGGTGCGGGCGGGGCCGGCGGCGCCTGCACTGGTGGGGGCGCGGCCTCGGTCTCGGCCGGCTTTTCGGCGGCATCGCGCGCCGAGTCGTCGTCGTTCAGGCCCTTCATCTCAGTCTTGAAGATTCGAAGCGAGCGGCCAACGGAGCGTGTGATGTCGGGCAGTTTCTTGTACCCGAACAGGAGCAGCACCACGACGGCGAGCACTACCCAGTGCGATGGACGTTCCATACCACTGAACATGACAACTCTCCCAGGATCCTCGACAACAGGGCGGGTGCTTTGCGAAGGCGAACCGGCGTGGCACATCTACCGGCGCAGATAAGGCCCTCGACACCTACCAGCCTGAGACTACGCGGAGCCGAGCACAATCGAACGGATCGGTTGAGTGCGTTACCTGATATTTCTCAACGGTTCGCTTACTGCTAGGCGCTTGCTATCTGCGTGCTACGTACTACGAGCGGCCTGTACCGCCGCATAACCGTTCAGTGCCGCGGCCAGATCTAACCGCACGCGCGCCTGGATCAAGGTCCCCTCGCCGGTGTGATCTTCGGACAGAACCTCACCATCGGCATGGATGCGAGCAACCAAATCGCCCCGGGTGTACGGAATGAGTGCCGTGACCGATTCCGAAGGCCTCGGCAAGCCGGCCTCGATGACGTGGCGCAGTTCGTCGAGGCCCAAGCCGGTACGGGCCGACACAAACAGAGCGGTTGGCACCAAGCTCCGTAGCCGAAGCTGCGTCTCGGCGTCCGCCGCGTCAACTTTGTTGAACACAATCTGCTCCGGGACCGACGTCGCATCGATGTCGGTGAGAACCTCATGAACGGCGCGGATCTGCGCCTCCGGATCGGAATCGGATGCATCCACGACGTGCAGGATCAAATCTGCCTCGGCGACTTCTTCCAGCGTGGAACGAAACGCCTCGATCAATTCGTGCGGCAGGTGACGAACAAACCCCACCGTGTCGGCGAGTGTGAAGACTCGGCCGTCATCCGTCTCCGAGCGCCGGACGGTCGGATCCAGCGTTGCGAACAACGCGTTCTCGACGAGCACACCGGCGCCCGTGAGCTGATTCAGGAGCGAGGATTTGCCCGCGTTGGTGTACCCGGCCAGCACCACGGACGGGATGCGATTGCGGTCCCGGCGAGAACGCTTGACGTCGCGAGCGGTCTTCATGCCGGCGATCTCTTTGCGCAGTTTCGCCATTCGCGCGGTGATGCGGCGTCGATCGATTTCGAGCTTGGTCTCACCCGGTCCCCGACCGCCTATCCCGACACCGCCCGCTGCCCGGCCACCAACCTGCCGGGAGAGAGATTCACCCCAACCGCGTAACCGCGGCACCAAGTACTGCAACTGAGCCAATTCAACCTGCGCCTTGCCCTCACGCGATCGAGCGTGCTGGGCAAAGATGTCCAGAATCAACGCCGTGCGGTCCACGACCTTGACCTTGACCACCTCTTCGAGCTGGCGCAGCTGACCGGGCGCCAGTTCACCGTCACAGATGACGGTGTCCGCGCCGGTGGCATGAACGATGTCGCGAAGCTCCTTGGCCTTGCCGGAGCCGATGTAGGTCGCGGTGTCAGGGCGATCGCGGCGTTGGATGATGCCGTCGAGCACCTCCGACCCGGCCGTCTCGGCCAACGACGCCAGCTCGCGCAGCGAGTTCTCGGCGTCGACCAGACTTCCGCTCGTCCACACCCCGACCAGGACGACGCGTTCCAAGCGGAGTTGGCGATATTCGACCTCGGTGACATCGGTCAGCTCAGTCGACAGACCCGCGACTCGGCGCAATGCCGCGCGATCGGAGAGGTCGTACTCGCCCAACGTGTAGTCGGGCGCTTCCGAATCCTCCGACGGGTTCAAGTTGAACCCGTCGCCGAGTTCGGGTTCGGCGTTGGTCAAGCGGGCGTTGTCTCGGTCAGCAGTCATTAGCATCCATGGTGTCACCTCGAGCGCTTCGCGGCGACGATATTTCGCTCAGCGGTGCTCCACCAACCACGATTCGGCTAAATGAACACGGCCCACGATCACGGCGGGACCGGTCAGCCGAATGGATCCGGTCGCGGTCCACGACACCCGGCACTCGCCGCCGGGAACTTCGACGATCCATTCCCCCGATCCGGTGAGCTCACCGGCCAGTGCCACCACGGCCGCACAGATCCCAGTGCCGCAGGACAGCGTCTCGCCCACGCCGCGTTCGAAGACTCGCATCCGCAGTCGCTGGTCGGCCGCCGGCCCTAGTCGCACGACAAACTCGACGTTCTGTCCGTCCGGCCGGCGTGGCTCCACAACCGGGCTGCTGACCAGCTCGAGTTCAGCGAGGACGTCGGTGTCGTCCAATTCGACGACTACGTGCGGATTAGGAACATCCACCGCAACGCCCCGCCACGAGCCGGCGAACCCGGCCAGCGAAACCTGGTGAGTGTCGCCGACGGTGGCCGGGCCCATGTCGACCGACACCTCGTCGAGGCCGATGCTGACCGACCGCGCACCGCCACGCGTCGCGATGACCGCTTCCCGCCCGATCAAGCCGCGGCGGTGCAGTTGGCACGCGAACAGCCGGGCCCCGTTACCGCACATCTCGGCAATGGAGCCGTCGGCATTGCGGTAGTCCATGAAGAATTCGGCGTGATCGGCCTGCGCCAGCACGTCCGGTTCGGTAGCGACAGCCGTCCGCACGATCCGCAGAACCCCGTCGGCGCCGACTCCGGTGTGGCGGTCACACAGCGCCCGCACGAACGAGGCCGACAGCGACAACGCCCCGTTGAGATCCTCGATGACCACGAAGTCGTTTCCGGTGCCGTGTCCTTTCAGCACATCGAGCCCACTCGGAGCGCTGTGCTGGGTATCGGGCGTGCTCATCGGGCTCATTGGTCAAGCCTAGGACGAATCAGCTCCAGTGCGGCATCGAGCAGATCGGGACGGGACGCGTCCAGCCAGTTGTTGCGTGGGTCGCGGCGAAACCAGGAACGTTGGCGGCGGACGAGGCGCCGGGTGCCGCGGACCGTGAGCTCGGTAGCTTCGGCCAGGTCACCACGTAGGTTCCCCTCGTCGTCCAGGACGCTCAGCAGCTGTTGGTAGCCCAGCGCCTTGGCCGCCGTCGGGCCGCCACGCAAGCCCAACGGCAACAGCGCGCGTACCTCGTCCACCAGCCCATCCTGCATCATTCGCGACACCCGCAATTCCACTCGCTCGTCGAGATCCGGTCGATCCAATGCGACGTAGATGGTGGGATAAAGGCCATCGAACCCGGGCATGGTGGCCGTGAACGGTCGACCGGTCAGTTCGATGACTTCGAGCGCACGCACGATCCGTCGCGCGTTGGTCGGCAGGATGGCCGCGGCGGCCGCCGGATCTGCCGCGGCCAGCTTGCGGTGCAGGGCGGGCGAGCCGACGGAGGACAATTCTTCGTTCAACCGGGCGCGGATGTCGGGCGACTCCCCCGGAAAATCGAGTCGATCGAGGGCCCCCCGGACATAGAGCCCTGACCCTCCAACGACGATCGGAATGGTGCCCGCGGCGCGAATCCGGTCGATCTCGCAGCGGGCCATGCTCTGGTACTCGGCCACCGCCGCCGACCTCGTGATCGGCCAGACATCGAGCAGATGATGCGGGACGCCTTGCCGCTGCGAGATCGGCAGTTTGGCGGTACCGATATCCATTCCAGGGTAGAGCTGCATGGAGTCCGCGTTGATGATCTCGGCATCGAATCGCACCGCCAGCGCCGTGCCAAGATCCGATTTGCCGGTTGCCGTCGGCCCGACTATTGCGATCACCGGAGGTCCATCCGGGCTTTCGGGAGTGACGGTCACGTTGCAAGAGGCTAACCGGGTGCGCCGTGGCGGCACGAAGTCGTGTCTAATGCCTATATGAGTTCGGAATGGGGACGCATCGACGAGGCCGGCACGGTGTTCGTCAAAACGGCCGACGGCGAACGAGAAGTCGGCTCGTGGCAGGCCGGTGACCCCGAAGCCGGACTCGCGTATTACCAAAGGCGATTCGCCGATCTCGCCACCGAGGTCGACCTGCTGACGACGCGGCTGAATTCCGGGAACGGTGATGCGCGCACCACCAAATCCCAAGCCATGACGCTGCATTCTTCGCTGCCCACGGTCGCCGCGGTCGGCGATCTGAACGGGCTCGACGCCAAACTGGTGTCCTTGATCGCGACCGCCGACGCCAAGATCGGCGAACAGACCGAAGCTCGGGACGCGGCTCGCGCGGCGGCGATCGCGCAGAAAGAAGCCCTGGTCACCGAAGCGGAGGCACTCGCCGAATCCTCGACCCAATGGAAGGTGGCCGGTGACCGGCTGCGCACCATCGTGGACGAATGGAAGCTGATCAAGGGCATCGATCGTAAGACTGACGACGCACTATGGAAGCGGTTCGCGGCCGCGCGGGATTCCTTCGGCAAGCGGCGTGGCAGTCACTTTGCGCAGCTCGACACCGAGCGCGATGCCGCGAAGGCGACCAAGGAAGAGCTCGTCAAGCAGGCCGAGGAACTGGCCGCGTCCGACGACTGGCGCGAGACCGCCAACGCGCTGAAAGAGCTGATGAACCAGTGGAAGCTCGCGCCGCGCGCGAATCGGAAGACCGAGGACGCGCTCTGGCAGCGATTTCGTGCCGCGCAGGATCGCTTCTTCGAACGTCGCTCGGGCGTATTTGCCGAGCGTGACGCCGAGCAGACCCAGAACCTCAAGGAGAAAGAAGCCATCATCAGCGAGGCGGCAGCGCTGGATATCTCTAATCCCCGGCAGGCGCAGGTCGCCCTACGTGATCTACAGGAGCGTCTCGAAGGGATCGGGCACGTCCCCCGTGACTCGATGCGCCGAATCGAGGAGCGGATGCGGGCCGCTGAGCATCGGGTTCGTGATGCCCTCGATGCTGATTGGCGACGGCAAGCTCCCGAGTCGAATCCGTTCCTCGCGGCGCTCAAGGACCGGTTGGCCGAAGCAGAAGCCAAGCTGCAGCGCGCCCGTACCGCCGGCGATCCGGGCCGGATCGCCAAGGCGGAAGCCGACGTCGCTCAGCGGCGGGCCTTGATCCCGGAGTAGCGGTCGGCCGCCGCGAGTTGCGACCTCGGCTCAGCGGCGAATCAGGCCGGACGCGGCCCGATACTCAGCAAGGTGCGGGCCGGCGGTGCCTGTGGCCGCGCGACGCCACCCGTCCACGGCCGATGCGACAACAGCCCGGCGTCGGCGACCAAGTGATGCGGAGCGGCGTAGGTGATCGCCGCGGTGACCACGTCACCGGGACGAACGGTTGGCAGCAAGCCAGCGGGCGTCGCCACCTCAGTGGCAATGTGCACCAGCCGGCCGTCGCGGGCGCGGCCGGATACCCGCCCGGTTGCGTCGTCCTTCTTGCCCCTGCCCGTGCTGACCAGCACTTCGACCGTGGAGCCGAGCAGGTCCTTGTTCGCGGCCCAGCTGATGGATTCCTGCAGCTCGATGAGCCGTTCGTAGCGTTCCTGGACGACAGCCTTCGGGATCTGGTCCGGCAGTTGGGCCGCCGGCGTTCCCGGACGCGGCGAGTATTGAAAGGTGTAGGCGCTGGCAAATCTGGCCTGACCCACGGCGTACAAGGTCTGCTCGAAATCAGCTTCGCTCTCACCCGGAAATCCGACGATGATGTCGGTCGTGATCGCGGCGTTCGGCATGGCGGCCCGGACGTCGTCAATAATCTGGAGATAACGCTGCTGGCGGTAGGAGCGGCGCATCGCTCGCAGCACCCGATCTGAACCGGACTGCATCGGCATGTGTAGCTGCGGGCAGACATTGGGGGTCTGCGCCATCGCATCGATGACGTCCGCGGTGAAGTCCCGCGGATGCGGGCTGGTGAATCGGACGCGCTCCAGACCGGAGATCGCGCCGCAGGCTCGCAGCAACTTTCCGAACGCCAGCTGATCGCCGAAGGACCGTCCGTAGGAGTTGACGTTCTGACCGAGCAGCGTGATCTCAGTGACGCCTTCGGCCACCAGGGCTTCGATTTCGGCGAGGACGTCGCCCGGACGCCGGTCGGTCTCAGTGCCGCGCAGACTCGGGACGATGCAGAAAGTGCACGTGTTGTCGCAGCCCACCGATACCGAAACCCAGGCGCTGAACGCCGAGTCCCGGCGGCTGGGCAGCTCCGAGGGGAAGTTCTGCAGAGCGTCGAGGATCTCGACCTGCGCCTGCGAGTTGTGCCGAGCTCGCTCCAGCAACACCGGCAGGCTGGCGAGATTGTGGGTGCCGAAGACGACGTCGACCCAGGGCGCTCGTTTCAGGACGACGCCGCGATCTTTCTGGGCCAGACAGCCACCAACCGCGATCTGCATCCCCGGGCGAGCACGTTTCACCGGGGCCAGCTGGCTGAGCGTTCCGTACAGCCGGTTGTCGGCATTCTCGCGAACGGCACAGGTGTTGAAGACCACCAGATCGGCGTCGGCGTAATCGCCCTCAGCTCGCACGTAACCGGCTGACTCGAGCAGGCCGGCGAGCCGCTCCGAGTCGTGGACGTTCATCTGGCACCCGTACGTGCGAATGGCGTAGGTGCGTGATGGGTTCGCGGGGCTCGGTGGGCGCGTCATAGCGGTCTCCAGGGTACGGCCCTGAGCGATCGGTACGGAGCGGCCGGTCAGTGCGCCACCTCAGTGGCTCGCGATTCACGCACCACGGTGACCCGGATCTGTCCGGGATAGGTCAGCTCATCCTCGATCTCTTTCGCGACCTCTCGCGCGATCACGCCAGCGGCGAGGTCGTCCACTTCGTTGGGCAGCACCATCACGCGCACCTCGCGGCCGGACTGCATTGCGAAGACCTTCTCGACGCCGGGCTTTGCGCTGGCGATGGCCTCGATTCGCTCGAGTCGGCGAATGTAGGTTTCCAGCGATTCGCGACGGGCGCCGGGGCGGGAGGCGGAACACGCATCGGCGGCTTGGGTGAGCACTGCCTCCAGCGTTCGGGGCTGGACCTCGTTGTGATGCGCTTCGACGGCGTGGGCCACGTCCTCGGACTCGCCGTACCGGCGCAGGATCTCGGCCCCGATGATCGCATGCGATCCCTCGACCTCGTGGGTCAGCGCCTTGCCGATGTCGTGCAGGAACGCACAACGCTTGATGAGGACCACATTCAGCCCGAGCTCAGCGGCCATGACGCCCGCGATGTGGGCGGTTTCGACGAGGTGACCCAACACGTTCTGTCCGTAGCTGGTGCGATATTTCAGTCGGCCCAGGGTCGGGATGAGTCGTTCGTCGATGTCGGTGATCCCGACGTCGGCCAGGGCGTCGCGTGCCGCTCGAAGACAGCGTTCCTCGACCTCACCGTGCGCGAGCTCGTAGACCTCTTCGATGCGGTGCGGGTGAATGCGACCGTCGAGAATGAGCTTTTCCAGGGTGATCCGGCCAACCTCTCGGCGAACCGGATCAAAGCATGACAACAGGACGGCTTCGGGGGTGTCATCGATGATCACATTGACGCCGGTGGTCGCCTCGAATGCTCGGATGTTTCGGCCCTCTCGCCCGATGATCCGACCCTTCATCTCGTCACTGGGCAGGTGCAGCACGCTGACCACGGTCTCGGTGGTCTGCTCGCTGGCCACTCGCTGGATTGCTTCGACCACGATGCCGCGCGCACGATCCAGCCCCTCGGCTTTGGCTTCCGCCTCGATCGAGCGGACAAGCAAGGCGGCATCCCGCCGGCTGGTCGCCTCGACCGCAGCCAACAACTCGACCTTCGCCTCGTCCGTACTCAACTGGGCAACGCGCTCGAGTTCGGTCCGCAGCCGCTGTTCAAATTGCGCCTGCTCACCGTCGAGTCCGGTCCGGCGCTGCTGCAGGTCAGCCGCCGCGGCGGCAAGTTGTTGCTGATGTTCGGCGTGTTCCTGAATGCTGCTCGCCAGGTCGGCCTCCCGCGATTCGAGCGTGGCCTGCGTGGCGGCAAGCTGTCTCGCCAGTGCCTCGGACGCGGCGGATCGGGCGGCCAGAGTTCGATCAGCTTCTCGCTGTGCCTCGGCGGCCACTTCGGCGGCCGCGTCGGTAGCTCGAGTGCGCACGGCCTCGGCGGTTTGCCGCGAGGATTCGACTTCGGTCTGCGCGGCGCGCCTCAGAGATTCAAGTTCACTCTCGAGGGAACGCCGCAACGCCTGAGCTTCTCGGCCGGCGCGTTGGCGGATGTCTTCGGCCTCCGCTTCGGCCTGACTGATGATCTCCGCGGACTCCACCCGGCCGGGACGCCCGACCCCGCCGCTTCGCTGGCTACTGGCATACAGGCTCAACACTTTCAGTCCCAAGACCAGCAACAGCACAAATACCGCCGCAACAACCACAACCTGCACTACGTGACTCACGAACGCCCTCCATCCGAGAGGCGACGTGTCTGCCAAGACTCATCGCACACCACACCCAGGAGGCAGGATCAAGCGTCAGCCAAGCGGCGCGTCACGCGCCGTTGTCGGTGCCGCGGCCAGGCGGCGATCCCTTCCCGAGTGCCCGAAATGACGCAATCACTATTTTTTCTATGTATAGCTACGCTTCGTCACGGATGACGTGCGCTTCCTTACTCCTGATCTTCTGAGGCTATATCGATCTGCGCGGCGGTCAAGAAACGACTCGGTACGTCGCGAGAATGGAGCCTCAAAGATCGATCGCGGCATCTCGCTCGGCCAGCACTTCACGGACGGCTCGGAAGACGATCTCGGGTGAATATCCCTTTCGTGCCAGCAGGCCTGCGAGGCGTCTCGTGGCGGTCGCATCGGGCAACCCGTGCATCGATCGCGACTTGCGGCTGATCAGTTGGCGCGCTTGTTCGAGTTCGGACTCAGGGTCGAAGCCGGCGACCACGGACTCGACGATCTCGTTGTCCACGCCCTTGGTCCGCAGTTGGCGGGACAGTTCAAACACCGACAGCCCGCGCTCGGCTCTCTTGACAGCTACGAATTCAGCCGCGAATGCCCGATCGTCGATCAGCCCCACCTCGGTGAACCGGTTGAGAACCGCCTCGGCAGCCTCGATAGGGACGTTCTTCTTGGCCAACGCGACGGAAAGTTCGGCGCGAGTCCGAGATCTGGACGTGAGTAGGTGAAGGCAGATGGTTCTCGCCGCCGACACCGGATCGACGTCCGGGTCCGCGGTTACATCGGAGGCCATGTCTGGGGCTGGGTCGGTGGGTGGTGCTGGCTCGGCACCACCCACCGCCCGTATACGTGCCATCGAAACGGCAGTCTTAGAAGTCCACCGGCGCCGGCAGCGGTGCGTCTGCCGTTACCTGTGCACCGATCCCCAGTTTTTCTTTGATCTTCTTCTCGATTTCGTCAGCAAGATCGGGGTTATCCCGCAGGAAGCTCCGAACGTTCTCTTTGCCCTGCCCTAGCTGATCGCCTTCGTAGGTGTACCAGGCACCGGACTTTCGGATGATCGCCTGATCCACGCCAACGTCGATCAACGAGCCTTCTCGGCTGATCCCCTGGCCGTAGACGATGTCGAACTCGGCTTGCTTGAACGGCGGTGCGACCTTGTTCTTGACGACCTTGACCCGAGTCCGGTTGCCAACCGCTTCGGCGCCATCCTTCAAGGTCTCGATCCGACGTACGTCCAAGCGGACGGAGGAGTAGAACTTGAGCGCCTTACCGCCGGTGGTCGTCTCCGGAGAGCCGAACATGACGCCGATCTTTTCACGCAGCTGATTGATGAAGATTGCCGTCGTTCCCGAGTTGCTCAACGCACCGGTGATCTTGCGAAGAGCCTGGCTCATCAGACGAGCCTGCAGGCCGACGTGGCTGTCACCCATCTCGCCCTCGATCTCGGCCCGCGGTACCAAGGCGGCCACCGAGTCGATGACGATGACGTCCAGCGCGCCAGACCGAATCAGCATGTCGGCGATCTCCAGAGCTTGCTCGCCGGTGTCCGGCTGGCTGACCAGAAGAGCGTCAGTGTCCACCCCGAGCGCGCGGGCGTATTCGGGATCGAGGGCATGCTCGGCGTCGATGAACGCAGCCACACCGCCAAGGGCCTGTGCGTTTGCGACGGCATGCAGAGCCACGGTCGTCTTACCTGAACTCTCAGGCCCGTAGATCTCGATGACCCGACCCCGTGGCAGGCCGCCGATCCCGAGCGCCAGGTCAAGAGCGATGGATCCGGTCGGGATGACCTCGATCGGTACGTACGGCCGGTCCCCCAGGCGCATGACCGATCCCTTGCCGAACTGCTTGTCTATCTGGCCGAGTGCGACGTCAAGTGCTTTGTCGCGGTCGAAAGCTGCTGCCATCTTCTGGTTCCTCTTCTATGAGTTGGTGTTCCTCGAGTTGGCTGCGACGTTAGATCCGACCACCGACAGTTTCGGTGCCGCCGCCGAATCTGTGGACGACCGCTCGCGCATCCACAAGGTTAGACGAACAAGTGTTCGATTGTCTTTAGTTGATCCCTCGGCGTGTCGCGTCACGATTCGGTTCGGCTGCTACCGCGTGGCGCCGGCCGGTCGATAGGCAGGACATGTGGACCAAGTGGTCGATGCAACCGCGGGATCGAGCCGTCGCGGCCCGGACCGTGTCATCGCTGTGCCTGGTCGCCGCCATCGTCACGATTGCCTTCGGGGTACTCGAACCGAGCGCTCACCACGGGCTGGACCTGTTGGCTACGGTGATCCCGCCGGCATTGTTCGTGGTGGCGGCAATGCTGCTGCGTCGACTCGATGTCCATGACCGCGGCAGCGTGGCGTCCACCGTCGCGTGGGCCGTGGTGCCGTTCATTGCCATCCTGCTGATCTGCGCCCTGGACCTGCTCACCACCGACGGTTCGGTGGCTGCCCAGATCTTCTTGTGTTTCCCGGTGCTCTATGCCGCGTCCCAACTCAAGCGCGCCGGTGCGCTATCGGTCACGGTGGCCGCCGTCGTCGCCGACATGATCGTCGTCTTCACTATCTTGCCCGTCCGTGCCGCGGCGGTGGATGCCGCTTACATGGGCGCAACGCTGATCAGCACGGCGATGTTGTTGATCAGCGCCGGTGAGCGTCAGGATGCGCTGGTGTCGGAACTGCAGCGCCGCGCGGCGGTGGACTCACTCACCGGGCTGGTCACCCGCCGGGTTCTGGATGAGGCCGCCCACTTCGCGCTGTCAGGGGCCGCCAGCGACCACGGCACCGCGTTGGTGTTACTGGATGTGGATCACTTCAAGCGAGTCAATGACGAGTACGGGCATCCGGCCGGTGACGAGGTACTGGTGGGACTGGCCCAGGTGTTGCGCCACGGCGCGCGACGCGACGACATCGTCAGCCGGATGGGTGGGGACGAGATCGCGTTGCTGTTACCGGGGTGCTCGGCCGCGGACGCTTACCGCCGCGCGGAGGCGATCGTGCAAGGCATCCGTGCGCACCGATTCGGTATTGCCGACGGTCAGCAGCTCAGGGTTTCCGTGAGCGCCGGTATCGCGCACGCGCCGACGCACGCCACGAGTGTGACCGGCCTCTACGTGGCGGCGGACGCGGCCTTGTACGAAGCCAAGCGTGCGGGACGCGATCAGGTCGGGCGCGTGCCGTCGGACCAGCTCGCAATCAGCGAGGTCTTTGCCTGGTAACCGGTCCAAGGCGGCACTCGTCACTTCAGCGATTCGGCTTCCTTTCGCACGTCAACGCTCTGCACGTCGCGCTCCTTACTCAGCGCAGGGACGCCGCGAGATTGAATTCTTCGCAGACGGCGCGCCAGATCGACTTGGCTGAATCCCCACGCTCCAGGGCCTCGTCCACCGTGGCCCCCAGCGCCGAGATCCGATAGTCGGCGGCCACAGAACGCGCATAGCTCGGGCCGAAGCCTCGCTCCATGGCTTTCCAGAAATCACTGATCCGCACCCGGACAGAATATCTGCTGGTCCGGGCAGGGTCCGATCCGCCAGGATGGCTGGATGCCGAACGAGCGTGCGACGCCTGCCCCGGACCCCGATCTGTGGTTCGCCATGGCCAGGCTTACCGGTCGCCTGGTTACCCTGGTGCCGCTGGAATTGGCGCATGCGCCTGGATATCTGGCTGCGGCCCGGTCAGCTGACGGCGCCGAGGAGGTCTTCCGGCACCTCGCAATCGGTGTGCCCGTCGATCTCAACGACGCCGAACGGCACATCAAACAGGCCTTGGCCGCCCGGGCCGCGGGCCGGCAATTGCCCTTCGCTCAGCTCGAGACAGCCACGGGACGGTTCCTCGGCACGACCAGCTTGTACGAAGTGCAGCCCGCGCTTCGCACCCTTGCCATCGGCAGCACCTGGCTGGGGCGCGCCTGGTGGCGTACTGGTCACAACACCGACGCCAAGCTGCAGTTACTCACGTACGCGTTCCAGGAACTCGGCGCGGCCCGGGTGGTCTGGCACACCGACGTCCGAAACGAGCGTTCGCAGGCCGCCATCGCCAGGCTCGGGGCGGTCCGGGAAGGGGTGCTACGCAAGCACCGGATTAGGCCTGACGGTTCCTGGCGGGACACCGTGCAGTATTCGATGACCGACGACGACTGGCCCGAGGCGCACGAACGGCTGACGGCGAAACTGTCGTAGGCAGAGGGCACACTGGATCACGTGAGCAGTTCGCCGTCCCGACCACCGGCAGCGCCCGGGTTGCCGTTCTCGGCCGCCACCGCTGCCTGGTTCGGTGGTGCCTTCGACGCGCCGACCGACGCCCAGCTCGGTGCGTGGGATTCGATCGGTCGAGGTCAGCACACGCTCGTCGTCGCGCCCACCGGATCCGGCAAGACGCTGGCCGCATTCCTGTCGGCGATTGATCGTCTTGCTGCCGAACCGGCGCCGGATACGGCCGCCCGCTGCCGAGTGTTGTACGTCAGCCCGCTCAAAGCGCTGGCCGCCGATGTGGAACGCAACCTGCGATCCCCGCTGGTCGGCATCTCCCAGGCCGCTCGTCGCATGCACCTAGCGGAGCCGGACATCACCGTCGCCACCCGATCCGGCGACACCACGGCCGAAGACCGCCGACTCTTCGCCCGGCACGGCGCGGACATTCTGATCACCACGCCGGAGTCACTCTTTCTGCTGCTGACCTCGGCGGCCCGCAGCGCCCTGCGCGGCGTGCAAACCGTCATCATCGACGAGGTGCACGCCGTGGCGGCGACGAAGCGCGGCGCGCACCTCGCCGTCAGTCTGGAACGGCTGGACGCGTTACTCGACCGGCCGGCCCAGCGGATCGGTCTGTCCGCCACCGTCCGGCCGGTCGAAGAGGTGGCAAATTTCCTCGCTGGTGGACGTCCGGTGACCGTGGTCCAACCCAAATCCGTGAAGCGAATCGACCTGTCGGTGGTGGTGCCGGTCGAAGATCTGAGCGCTCTCGGCGACGGCAGTCCAGCCGGCCAGGACGATGACCCGCGCCAACGGTCCTCGATCTGGCCACATGTCGAGGCACGGGTGCTCGACCTGATCGAGGCGCACCGTTCGACCATTGTCTTCGCCAACTCACGCCGGTTGGCCGAACGGCTCACCGCCCAACTGAACGACCTCGCCCTCGAGCGCGATCCCGAGCGCGGGGTCATTGCGCGGGCCCATCACGGCTCGGTATCGCGAGAACAACGCCAGATCGTGGAAGAGGAGCTGAAGGCGGGCCACCTGCCCGCGGTGGTGGCCACCTCCTCACTCGAACTCGGCATCGACATGGGTGCGGTCGATCTGGTCGTGCAGGTCGAGTCGCCACCTTCGGTCGCATCGGGTATGCAGCGTCTTGGCCGCGCCGGGCACCAGGTGGGCGCTGAATCCCGTGGCGTCATCTTTCCCAAGTACCGAGGCGATCTCGTCGAGTCGGCGGTGGTCGCCGAACGCATCCGCACCGGGCAGATCGAATCACTGAGGTATCCGCGCAATCCCCTCGACGTACTCGCCCAGCAGATCGTCGCGATGGTGTCCATGGACACGCTCACGGTGAGCGAAGTCGAGGAGCTGGTCCGTCGCAGCGCGTCCTTCGCCTCGCTCCCGCGCTCCGCCTTGGAGGCAGTGCTCGACATGCTGGCCGGACGCTATCCGTCCGACGGGTTCGCCGAGCTCCGACCGCGGCTCGTCTGGGATCGTCTGACGGACGAATTGACCGGACGAGCGAGTGCGCAGCGGCTGGCCGTGACCTCCGGCGGCACCATCCCGGACCGCGGCTTGTTCGGCGTCTTCCTGGCCAGTGGCGACGGTCCCGGACGCCGAGTCGGCGAGCTCGACGAAGAGATGGTCTACGAGTCGCGAGTGGGTGAGGTGTTCCTGCTCGGCTCGTCGTCATGGCGTATCGAGGACATCACCCACGATCGGGTATTGGTGACCCCGGCGCCCGGACAAATCGGCAAGATGCCCTTCTGGAAGGGCGACTCCATCGGGCGGCCGGTTGAGTTGGGCCGCGCCTTGGGCGCCTTCGTTCGTGAGGTGGGTGCCGCCGATCGTCCCGCGGCCATGGCGCGGGCGCGCAGTGCTGGCCTTGATGAGTGGGCTGCGGACAACCTGGTGTCCTACCTGACCGAGCAGCGTGCGGCGACCGGGCAACTGCCGACCGATCGCACCATCGTGGTCGAGCGGTTCCGCGATGAGTTGGGTGACTGGCGGCTGGTCGTGCACTCCCCGTTCGGCGCGCCGATCAACGCCCCGTGGGCGTTGGCCATCGCTGCGACCCTTCGCGAGCAGCACGGTCTCGAGGTGCAGTCGATGCATTCCGATGACGGCATCGTGTTGCGGCTGCCGGACACGACCAGCGAGCCGCCGGGCGCGGACCTGGCCATGTTTGCCGCCGACGACGTCGCCGATCTGGTAACCCGTGAAGTCAGCAATTCCGCGCTGTTCGCGTCTCGGTTCCGGGAATGCGCCGCTCGGTCGCTGCTGCTGCCAAAACGGGATCCGCGTCGCCGCGCCCCATTGTGGCAGCAACGCCAGCGCGCCAACGCCTTGATGCAAGTGGCACGGGACTTCGGGCAATTCCCGGTCACCTTGGAAGCAATGCGGGAATGCCTGCAGGACGTCTTCGATGTTCCCGGCTTGACCGATCTGATGCGGCAACTGCAGAACCGGCAGATCCGGGTCGTCGAGGTCGAGACGGCAGCACCGTCGCCGTTCGCGCAATCGCTGTTGTTCAGCTATGTCGGCATGTTCCTCTATGACGCCGACGCTCCGTTGGCCGAACGGCGCGCCCAGGCGCTGACCCTGGATACGTCGCTACTGGCCGAACTGATGGGGTCCCCAGATCTGCGTGATCTGCTCGACGACATCGCCATCGCGACGTCCATCGCGGACGCCCAGCGCCTTAGCGAGACCCGACGCGTCAAGGGTTTGGACGCTACTGCCGACCTGCTCAGGGAGGTCGGCGACCTGACCGGTGCCGAAGCTGAGCTGCGGGGCGCTGATCCGGCCGACCTTCAGCTCTTGCGCGATCAACGCCGCGCGATCGAGGTACGGATCGGTGGCGAGCTGCGGTGGCTGGCCATCGAGGACGCCGGTCGAGTCCGTGATGCGTTGGGTGCCGCGATCCCGGTCGGTGTCCCCGAGGCCTTCACCGAACTCGTCCCCGACCCGTTGGGTGATCTGCTGGCCAGATATGCGCGCACGCACGGTCCGTTCACCCTCCTCGAACCCGCTGAGCGGCTCGGCCTGGGGACGGCGGTCGTGCTGGCCGGCCTCGATCGGTTGATCGCCACCGGGCAGGTCGTGGCCGGCGAGTTCACCGGCGGCACCAATTCTCGCCAGTTCTGCGGCGCCACCATGCTCCGCACGATCAGGCGCCGGTCGTTGGCAGCCCTTCGTCGTGAGGTCGAGCCGGTGCCCCAAGCTGTGTTGGCGCGCTTTCTGCCGGAATGGCAAGGCGTCGCCGACGGGCGTCGAGTGCGCGGGGTGGACGGAACGCTGCGTGCGATCGAACAGTTGGCGGGTGTCCCGATTCCGGCCAGCGCACTGGAAAGCCTGGTCCTACCCAGCCGAGTCGCTGACTACTCCCCCGCCTTCCTGGATGAACTGACCAGTGCAGGCGAGGTGGTCTGGTGTGGGGCCGGCTCGCTGGCGCGTAACGACGGTTGGATTGCCCTGAGCCCGGCCGACCTTGCCGCCGACGTCCTGCCCGAGCGCTCCGACGATGAATTCAGCGCCGTGCACAAGGCGGTGCTTGCCATCTTCGCGGGCGACCAAGCCCTGTTCGTGCGCGCCATTGCCGAGCGCGTCCGCTCCGGCGGCCAGCCGGCCAGCGACGCCGAGATCGCCGACGCGCTCTGGGATCTGGTGTGGTCCGGTGCGTTGACGAACGACACCCTCGCGCCGCTTCGCACCCGACTCTCGGGTGGCCGGCCCGCGCATGGCCGGCGAGCCGCAACCGTCCGTGGGCGTTATCGGCGCACCGGCCGGGCGTCACTATTGGCTGTGAACACGGGCCATTCCTCGATCGAGCCGGGCCGGAGTGGCTTTGCCGCACTCGGCGGTCGCTGGTCGAGCACGCCCGAGCGTGCCGCGGATGACACGCGGCGAGCAGTGCTGCGGGCCGAGGTCCTGCTCGACCGCTACGGCGTACTCACCCGTGGCGAGGTTGCGGCCGAAGGCAACCCTGGCGGCTTCGCCGCGGTGTACTCGGTGTTGCGACAAGCCGAGGAGGCCGGGCGTTGCCGACGTGGTTACTTCGTGGACGGTCTGGGCGCCGCGCAATTCGGTGCTGCTGGAGCGGTTGATCGGCTGCGCGCAATCGCCGCGGAAGCCGAGACCTCGACGGCCGTCGATGCCATGGTGCTGGCCGCCACCGATCCGGCCAACCCCTATGGTGCGGCCCTGGCGTGGCCGGATCGGGCCCTGCAACCGGAACTTGCCGACGGCAAGCGCGGCCACCAGCCCGCGCGAAAGGCTGGTGCGCTGGTCGTTCTGGTAAATGGCGTGCTCGCGCTCTACGTCGAACGCGGTGGCCGAACCTTGCTTTCCTTCACGGTTGATCCGATCCTGCTCGAGGCCGCCGCCACCGCGTTGTCGAGCAGCGTTCGAAACGGCGCGCTGGGCAAGCTGCACGTCCAGGCCGCCGACGGCACCGCAATCGGTGGCACCCCACTCGCCGAGGCGCTGGAACGGGGCGGTTTCCTGCCGTCGCCACGTGGCCTGCGGCTGCGTGGATGAGCGCGGCGTCTGGATCACGGAGCAGACATGCCCGAGGGTGACACGGTTTTCATCACCGCCGGCCGTTTGCGCCAGGCGCTGGTCGCCCGGCCGGTAACCCGGTTTGAGCTACGGGTTCCGTCGCTGGCATTGGCGAGCGAGATCGGCGCTGCCGTGCTGGCCGTAGAGCCAGTGGGCAAGCACCTGCTGATGCGTTTCTCCAGCGGCCATACCCTGCACAGCCATCTTCGGATGGACGGCGCATGGCGTGTCGGACCGGCCGAGCAGCGCTCACGCGGGGGTCCCGACCATGCGATCAGAGCGCTGGTCGGCAACGCTCAATGGTTGGCGGCCGGATTCCGGGTTCACGATCTGGCCCTGGTACCCACCAGTGACGAAAGTCAATTGATCGGCCACCTGGGCCCGGACCTGCTCAGTCCGGAGTTCGATCTCGACGAGGGTCTGCGTCGATTTGCCGAACGACCTGCCCGGCCGATCGGCGAAGCCCTATTGGACCAACGGCTGGTGGCCGGCATCGGCAACGTCTACAAGAGCGAATTGCTGTTCCTGCATCGACTTGACCCCTGGCAGCCGACGGACACCGTGGCGGAGCTACCCGCGCTATTGACCGATGCCGTGCGACTGCTCGCCGCGAACTGCCGGCGATTCAACCGCTCGACCACCGGCTGGACCCAGCCGGGCCAGCAGTACTTCGTCTACGGGCGAGCCGGTCGTTCCTGCCGGCGCTGCGGGACGGCGATCGGCAAAGCCGAACAGGGGCCGCCGGGTACCGAACGCGTGCTGTACGTCTGCCCGTCCTGCCAGAACGTGAGCGAGACCCAACTAGCCAGAGTCAACGCAGCTGGTCACCGCTGAAGCTGCTGGCCAACCGAACGACTCAGGCTGACTAACGCTGTTCGCGCTGAGCGTCCGGCACGGCGTTCAGATGACTGCCCGGAGCGTCCGGTGATTTGGTCTGCTCGAGGGCGGGATTCTGCTCGGCCTCGATAGCGTCCGGATGGCTCGATCCCGCGCTCGACGTAGCGGCACTTGAATTCAGCGACGCGCGAATCTCTTCGAGCCGGCTCTGGCCAGCCATGCTCGCCGTGGCCTTCTTCACCTCGAGCATGCGGCCCTGAACCGAGTTCGTCGCAAGGTCGGCCTGCCCCAGCGCGTTCGAATAACGCCGTTCGATCTTGTCTCGCACATCTTCCAGCGACGGGCTGTTCCTCGGGGCGGCCAACTCGCTCATCTGGTTTAGCGAAGCGGACACCTGCTCCTGCATCTTGGCCTGCTCGAGCTGGCTCAGCAGCTTTGTCCGTTCCGACAGCTTCTCTTGCAGGAGCACCGCATTGTCCTGAACTGCCTGCCGTGCCTGCTGGGCGGCGCCCAACGACTGGTCGTGCAGCTGCTTCAGGTCGCCCGCACTCTGCTCAGAGGTGACGAGCTGGTTGGCGAGCATGCCGGCCGTTTCTTCGAATTCCGCGGCCTTGGCCTCGTCACCCTCGCCGCGTGCCTTGTCGGCCAGCACCAATGCTTGCCGGGCCTGCTGCTGCAGTTGCTCGATCTGGCCGAGTTGACGGTCAAGCTTGAGTTCAAGCTGATGTTGGTTGCCGATGACACTGGCCGCTTGGCGGGTCAATGCCTCGTGCTGACGCTGCGCATCCTCGATCGCCTGTTGGATCTGGATCTTCGGATCGGCTTTCTCATCCACCTTCGCACTGAACCAGGCGGAGACATAGTTCCATGCTTTCGCGAAGCCGTTTGCCATGTCAGATGACCTTTCCTTTGCTCTCTCTCGAAGAACTCAACCCAGCCCTCGAAGGTTCCCTTCTCCAGTCTGCCCTATCGGCGCACCCGCGGCCGGGTCGCGCCGTCCAGGATCCTCATGGGCGCCTCGGGCAGCCCCGCGAACAGCACCGCGACATCGGCTTCGATGTCGTCGATCTCGGCCGGCGCGACCAAGAACGAGGACAGCCAGCGCAGCACGGTCGGT
This sequence comes from Frankiales bacterium, assembly GCA_025966315.1. Classification (GTDB taxonomy): domain Bacteria; phylum Actinomycetota; class Actinomycetes; order Mycobacteriales; family Jatrophihabitantaceae; genus Jatrophihabitans_A. The sequence continues at coordinate 127,749 of JAOPUZ010000068.1, forward strand.
GTTCCGGCCCGGCCGGCCCGGCGCAGCAAGTTGTCGGTGGCGTTGGCAACCACCTGCCAGCCCATCGCGGAGATGTCCACTCGGGCTAGATCGGCAAGCAAGGCAAGCTCATCGCCACCCAATGCCTCCAGCAATGGGTGTTCCGACAACGCCGCAGCTGCCCGTAGTAACGCTTGGCGCAGTTCGAGATGGGCAATCGAGGCAATCAGCGCGTCGATTTCGTCCACCAGCAGGGCACGGAAGACGTCGTCGCGGGTGCGGAAGTGGTTGTAAAGCGTGGCTTTGGCGACGCCCGCCTCGGTGGCAATCTGGGACATCGTCACCCGAGTCCCGCCGCTCAGCAGCGCCGATCGGGCGCCGACCAAGATCGCGGAGCGACTACGGGCCAGTTGCTGGGCGGCCGCGCCGTGGACGCCGGCGATCGAGGTCCGCCCGGACGAAACGGCCGCGGCTGAGTCCGCCGGGGCCGAGGACACCGGCTGGGCCGCCATGCCCGCGACCGGTGCCGCGACCTCGGTGGTTGGACACAGCAGAATCTCGGATAACGGATCGAGGCGCCGCGGGGCGGGTTTGGCGTTCATGGCCTGACGCTAGAACGCAACATCCCACCGATGCGGCAAGTGGACAGGAACACGCCCGCAGTCTCGACCTTCGATCGAGACTCCCCCGGGCGAACTCAGTCTGGACGAACCCACACCGGGCGTACCCAGTCCGGACGAACCACACCGGGCGTACCCAGTCCGGACGAACCCACACCGGGCGTACCCAGTCCGGACGAACCACACCGGGCGAACTCAGTCTGGACGAACCCACACCGGACGAACCCACACCGGGCGAAGTCAGTCCGGGCGAACCTACACCGGGCGAACTCAGTCCGGGCGAACTCAGTCCGGGCGAACCCACACCGATGACGGCGTGGCCGAACGCTCAGGCTCGGCCGAACGTCACGCGGCGATTGTTGGGACGACCCGAACCTGCGGGCCGCTGAGATCGTTGATCGGCGACGGTGCGAGAACCGGCCCAACCGCACGCGTGCTGTGAACACTCGCGCGTTCCTGACGGCGCAGTGTGTCTGACACCGCTAGAAACACCTCGGACAGCGGAACGCCGAGAGCCTCGCAGATTGCCGCAAGCAGCTCCGAGGACGGCTCTTTGTGACCTCGTTCGATCTCGGACAGATAGCCCAGGCTGACCCGGGCCGCGGCGGATACCTCCCGCAAAGTGCGGCGCTGACGCAGTCGCACTGCACGTAGGGTCTCGCCGACTACATGGCGAAGAACGGCCATGTGCGATACCCCTTTCGTCGGCTGCAGCGAGCGTCGCTCGACGCACCAATCGTCTTGATCTCTACCTATCGGCCAGCGTAGCTGTCGGCGTGAAAGTTCTGCCGGTCATCCACAGTTCGCTGTGAGCGAACAGGCCTTCAACATGAGAGCCGGGATCCGGTCAGGATCGCTCAGCCAGAGTCTCCAGAAACAACTCCACGATGCGTTCAACGCTCTGCCGACGGATCGTGTTCCGGTCACCGCTCAACATCAGCTGGGCGACCGCATGAGTTGAGAATTGCGATCCGCCGCGGCCGGCGTGCGACGCCGTGTTCGGACCGACCAGAGCCAGGAACACCGTCCCGACCGGTTGGCCGCCCTGTGGCTCCGGGCCGGCCACGCCGGTCACACCGATCCCCCAGCTCGCCCCCAGTCGTTCCCGGGCCCCGCGAGCCAGCGACTCGGCCACTGCGGGATCGACCGGGCCACGCTCACTCAGCAGCCCGACATCGACGCCGGCCAGGGTCGCTTTCAGGTCGGTCGCGTACACCACCAGCCCGCCTCGGAAGGTAGCGCTGGACCCGGGGGTAGACGTCAACCTCGCCGACAACAGACCGCCGGTCAGGGACTCTGCCACCGCCACCGTTTCACCGAGCTCCAGCAACCGGGCGTGCAACATGGCCGCCGCATGAAAAACGTCCGCCTCCGCGTCCGCGTCCGACGCGGCGGATTTTTCGCTCACCGCGTCGCGCCTTGCCGACGACGCGCGAACGCCCGTGAGATGTAGTCCAGACCAGTGATCAACGTCAACACGACGGCAGCCATCATGACGGCGGTGGCACTGGTGTGCCAAGCACCGGACAACGGCAGCACCAGCAATCCGATGGCCAGGGCCTGCAGCATCGTCTTGACCTTGCCGCCACGGCTGGCTGGCATCACACCGTGCCGAATGACCCAGAAGCGCAGCAGGGTGACGCCGACCTCGCGGGCCAGAATCACCCAGGTCACCCACCAGGCGATCTCGTCGAGCATCGACAGCCCGACCAGGGCCGTACCGATCAGCGCCTTGTCGGCGATCGGGTCAGCCAGCTTGCCGAACTCAGTGACCAATCCACGTTTGCGGGCCAGGTCACCGTCCACGAGGTCGGTCAGGCTGGCCACGATGAAAATCAGGCAGGCGATGACTCGCCACGAGCGGCTGTCGCCCTGATCGTGGAACAAGGCCAGGGCGAAGAAGGGCACCAGGACGAGCCGCAGCACCGTCAAGGCGTTGGCCACGTTCCACGGCGACACGGGGGCGACCGGATCGGCGATCGGGTCCGGACGCGGATCGAGGTGGGTCATCGAACGGATCCCGGAAGGACTTCGGCGACCAGGTCAGCCCCCTCGTTCGACACCACGACCGCGCTCACGAACTGGCCTCGGCGCAGGGTTGCCGTGTCACCGATCAGCGCGACGTTTCCGTCCGTTTCGGGAGCCTGGTGCGCACCACGGCCGGACCAGCAATCGTCCTCTTGCACCTCGACCAGTACGTCGACGATGTCACCCAGCCGGTCCTCCGCGCGTTGGCTGACGAGTTCGTCCGCGAGCGCGCTGACCCGGGCCACGCGTTCGGCCACCACCGCGGGATCGAGCTTCTCCGCGAAGAGTGCTGCCTCGGTGCCCTCTTCGTCGGAGTACCCGAAGACACCGACCACGTCGAGTCGAGCTGCCTGCAGGAACCGTTCCAGCTCCTCGACGTCAGCTTCGGTCTCGCCGGGAAAGCCGACAATCACGTTGCTTCGCGCACCGGCCGTGGGCGCGAGCTCCCGCGCGCGAGCCAGCAGCTCCAGGAAGGACTCGGTCGAGCCGAAGCGCTTCATGCGACGTAGGACGGGCGCGCTCGCGTGCTGGAAGGACAGATCGAAGTAGGGCGCGATACCGGCAGTGTTGCCGATGACGTCGAGCAGCGACGGCCGCAACTCGGCGGGTTGCAGGTAGGACACCCGGATTCGCTCGATGCCGGGCACCGTGACCAATCGAGGCAGCAACGACTCCAGGGCGCGCAGATCACCGAGGTCCTTGCCGTAGGACGTCGAGTTCTCGCTGACCAGCACCAGCTCGCGGACCCCGGACTCGCCGAGCCAGCGCGCCTCGGCGAGAACCTCGTCCGGCGACCGCGACACGAAGGCCCCGCGGAACGAGGGAATGGCACAGAACGTGCAACGGCGATCGCAACCCGAGGCAAGCTTCAGGTAAGCCACCGGCGAATCATCCAGCCGCTTGCGGCCACTCGTGGGACCCCAGGCGTGCCCGGGAATGGCGACCTCGCTGGTCGCCGCGGGCCGCTTCGCCGGGCTGAGCGGCAGCAGCGTGCGGCGATCGGTCGGGTGATGCGGGGCGATCGGGCGTCCCGCCAGTACATCGTCGAGGCGTTCGTCGATCGTGGCGTAGGAATCGAAGCCCAGGATCGCGTCCGCTTCGGGCAGGGCTCCGGCTAGCTGGTCGCCGTAACGCTCGGCCAGACAGCCGACCGCGACCACCCGGCGGCCATCTTCGGCCGCCGCCAGCAGGGTGTCGATCGAATCCTTCTTCGCCGACTCGATGAAACCGCAGGTGTTGACCACGACGACGTCCGCGTCCTCGGCGGCGGTCAACGACCAGCCGCGAGCCGCGAGAGTGCCGGCCAGCTCCTCGGAGTCCACTTCATTGCGCGCGCACCCGAGGGTGACGAGCGCGACGCTGCGCAGCGGGGCGGAGGGCACAGGCCGAGATTACCCGGCAGACAGGTCCTGTCCGCGCGCCGCTTGACGCAGGAGACCATCGCGAGGTAGCGAACCGGTATTCTCGCGCCGTGCCCGAGCCAGAAATTGAGACGGATCAGGCGCTGTCGGCGAGCCCCGTCACGGTGCGCCGCGCCCGTACCGCGGACGTGCCGGCGATCAAATCCATCGTGGATCACTACGCCGGCCGGCTGCTCTCCAAGGACACCGTCACGCTCTACGAATCCGTCCAAGAATTCCGCGTCGCCGAGCTGGAGCAACGCGTGGTTGGCTGCGGAGCCCTGCACGTGCTCTGGCAAGACCTCGGTGAGATCCGCACGCTGGCCGTGTCACCCGCCCACCGCGGCCGTCGGATCGGTGACGGCGTGCTCGACCAGCTGATCGCCGAGGCGGCCGAGTTGGGCCTGCGCAGACTCTTCGCGCTGACCTTTCAGACGCGTTTCTTCGCCCGGCACGGCTTCGTGGAAATCGAAGGGACGCCGGTCGACCCTGAGGTGTACTCACAACTGCGTCGCTCGTATGACGCCGGGGTCGCCGAATTCTTGGACCTCGAATACGTGAAACCGAACACCCTCGGCAATTCGCGCATGTTGCTCACCCTCTGAGCCCCCGCCAGCCCACACCCGCGCGCCTCACCGACGACGAGTCCTCAGCCACCTACCTTGTCCGCAGGAGGTGTTGCCGATGACCGGCTTCCAGCTGACTCGACCAAAGTCCGCGACCACCGCCGGCTGGGCTAAGCCCACCAAGTCGGCCGATGTCGCTGACCGGCCTAACCGTGTCGGCCGTCACGCGAGCATGACTCGCGCCCGGCTTACGGTGCGTCGAATGTTGTACGTCGCCCGGCACGCCCGCTTCTGATTCACAGCGAGGTTTGAATCGTCCGAGGGGCTGACTTTTACCGGTCAGCCCCTCAGACGTTTCTGCTACGAAAGTCGGGCGACTAGAAGGCGGGACCGGAATCGTCGACCTGCCCCGGGCCGTCATCGAGATCTTCCACCAGATCGTCGGCGGTACCGCCGTTGCGCAGCGTGAACAACAGTCCGGCCAGCTCGTCCGGCTTGACCAGCACATCGCGCGCTTTCGAACCCTCGCTCGGCCCAACGATGGACCGGGATTCCATCAGGTCCATCAACCGGCCCGCCTTGGCGAAGCCGACTCGCAACTTGCGTTGCAACATCGACGTCGACCCGAACTGGGTCGACACCACCAGCTCCACCGCCTGCAGGAACAGGTCCAGGTCATCGCCGATGTCGGCATCGATATCTTTCTTCGCCGCGACTGGCGCGATGACGTCTTCCCGGTACGTCGGCTGCAGTTGGGCCTTGCAGTGATCGACAATCGTCCGGATCTCAGCGTCGGTGACATAAGCACCCTGGATCCGAGCCGGTTTCGATGCCCCCATCGGCAGGAACAGCCCGTCGCCCTTGCCGAGCAGCTTCTCGGCGCCGGGCTGATCGAGGATGACCCGTGAGTCGGTGACCGAGGAGGTCTTGAACCCGAGTCGCGAAGGCACGTTCGCCTTGATCAACCCGGTGACGACGTCGACCGACGGCCGCTGGGTGGCGATCACCAGGTGGATGCCGGCCGCACGGGCCAGTTGGGTGATCCGGACCACCGCGTCTTCCACGTCGCGGGGCGCGACCATCATGAGGTCGGCCAGCTCATCCACGATCACCAACAAGTACGGGTACGGCGTATAGATTCGCTCGCTGCCCGGTGGCGGCACCAGCTCACCGCTGCGCACCTTGCGATTGAAATCGTCGATGTGCCGGACGGCCGAGGCCTCCATGTCTTCGTACCGCATGTCCATCTCGCGGACCACCCAGGCCAGCGCGTCGGCCGCCTTCTTCGGGTTGGTGATCACCGGCGTGACCAGGTGTGGAATGCCCTGGTATGCCGCGAACTCCACCCGCTTCGGGTCGATCAGCACCATCCGGACCTGGTCCGGGGTAGCCCGGCTCAGGATCGACAGGATCAGCGAGTTGATACAGGACGACTTACCCGCACCGGTCGCGCCGGCGACCAGCAGGTGCGGCATCTTCGCCAGGTTGGCGACGACGAAGCCTCCCTCGACGTCCTTACCCAGCGCGGCCAGCATCGGGTGCTGATCGCGGCCGGCCACCGATGAGCGCAGCACGTCGCCGAGCATCACGATCTCCGGGTCGGTGTTCGGGATCTCCACGCCGACGGCCGACTTACCCGGGATCGGGCTGATGATCCGTACGTCCGGACTCTTGACCGCGTACGCGATGTTTCGGGCCAGCTGGGTGATCCGCTCCACCTTCACCCCGGGGCCGAGTTGCACCTCGTATCGCGTGACCGTCGGGCCCCGGGTGAAGCCGGTTACCGCGCAATCCACGTTGAACTCGGAGAACACCTGGGTCAGCGAGGCGATCACCTCGTCGTTGGCTCTGGTGTGTTCCAGATGCGGCGAGCCCGCCGCCAACGAGTCGATCGGGGGCAACGTGTACAGGCCCGCTCCACCGTTCAGCTCGAGCTGGGTCGGCCGGGTCACTGGTGGCAGATCGTCCTCGACGAGGGTCTTGGCCACCCGTGGTCTGCGGGGACGTGGAGCCGGTCCAGCCGGTTCGGCCGTTCCGTCATCGGCCATCGGGCCGGCCCCGAAGGACGGGTCGGCCTGCGGCGTGCCGGGGAACGGCTCGTCCAGGAAAGGCTCCAACGCCGGTTCGCCAGCCTCGCCGGTTACCTCGGCGAGGTGCCTGGATCGCCAGCGGTTGCGGCCGGTCGGTGAGGCCTCGGTCAGGTCGTCGCGGGAATCGATTCCGGCCGTATCCGAATCCGTCTCAGCCGAGCTTCGGCCGTGGAAGGCCGCGGCAACCGTCCGGGTCAGCTGATGGATTGGGGTCGCGGTGATCACCAGCGCGCCAAAGGCCCCGAGCAAGAACAACAGCACCAGGACCAGCCCGACCGGCAGTACCCGTTCGAGCAGGCCGCTGAAAGCCCCGAGCGCGCCGCCGCCGTGCAGCCAGCCGTGCACGGTACGGGGCGAGTCGGCCCACAGGTGCAGCATTCCGGTGACCGTGAGGGCAAGCGCGAGCGTGCCGACGATGATCCGGCCGCGCTGATCCGGCCGCGGCTCCTGCCGCAGTAAATGCAGGGCGCTGACCGCGAACAGGGGTGGCACGACGAACGCGCCGTTGCCGACCAGGAATCGCAAGCCGTTCTCGATCGCGCCGCCGAGGGCGCCCGCGGCCGAGAACCAGACCGCAATGGCCGAGATGATGGCCAGCGCCAGTACCGACAGGCCGAGGCCATCCCGGCGATGGGCCGGGTCGAGATCACGCGCGGTCGCGGCGTTGCGGCCGACGGTACGGGCGATGCCGCCGACCAGGCGGCCGAGCGCCAACCACAATTGCACCAGGAGCCGTCCGAACGCGGCGACCGGGCTGTGCCGCGGACTGCGGGCCGGCGCACGGGTGCCGCGGGTTGTCGGTCGGCCCTTCGTCGAACGCGACGGTGGTCGCTTCGATCCGGACGGACGGGTCTTGGTTCCTGATGCTCCAGCCACCCGGTAAAGGTAACGCTCTACCCCACGTTGAGAGCGCAAGGACGCTCGAAATTATGCGGCGAACCGGTCAGCAGGGTGGCCGTCGTCCAGTCGAGCGGCGCGCGGAGGTCAGATGGCGAGGCCGGCGTCGGCGAAGTCCTGCCGCAAATGGCTGATCTCGTGCTCGGTGGCATCGACCAACGGCAATCGGACCGAGCCGGCCGGGCGGCCGTGCAGCGCCAGCCCGGCCTTCACCAACACGACGCCCTGGGCGCGGAAAATGCCCGTGTACAGCGGCAGCAACTGCTGATGCCAGCGCCGTGCCTCATCGACGTCCCCGCGTTCGTAGGCCTCGATCAGCTGCTTCGTGCCCGCTCCGGTGAAATGGGTGGACGTCCCGACCACCCCGACCCCACCGATGGACAGCAGCGGCAGCGTGATGCCGTCATCGCCGGCGTAATAGGCCAAGTCGGTCTCGGTCAGCACGCGTGCCGACGCGCTCAGATCCCCCTTGGCATCCTTGACCGCAACGATCTGTTCGTGCTGGGCCAGCGCGATCATCGTCTCGGTCGCGACCGCGGTACCGGTCCGCCCGGGTATGTCGTAGATGACCGTAGGCAGGCTGGTGGCGTCGGCCACGGCGCGGAAGTGCGCCAGCAAACCAGCTTGCGGCGGTTTGGAGTAGTAAGGCGTCACCACCAGCAGGCCGTTGGCGCCGGCCCGCTCCGCCTGCTGCGCCAGCACGATGCTGTGCACGGTGTCGAAGGTGCCGACCCCGGCCACCACCTTGGCTCGGTCCCCGACCGCTTCGACCACGGCCGCGATCAACTCCGATTTCTCGGCGTCCGTCGTGGTGGGTGATTCACCCGTGGTGCCGTTCACGACCAGCGCGTCGTTGTGCTGCTCATCAACCAGGTACGAGGCGAGCTTCTGCGCGGCGTCGGTGTCGAGTTCACCGGTGACGGCGAACGGTGTGACCATGGCGGTGAGCAGCCGACCGAACGGGCGGTGGCGATCCTGCGTCGACATGGGCATAACTTACCGCCGACCGGCGCGGAATTGTTGGCCGCGTTGTCGGCGCCGGACCATCGGGGAGCCGATGTCAGCCCTCGGAAACCATCGGCGAGGACGCGACCTCGGTGCCGTCCGGCAGCGTGCTGATGTCGAAATCGGCGAATACGTTGCCGGCCACGCGCTTGAGTTCGCGCAGGCAGGCAATGGCCAGTTGCCGGATTTCGACGTCGGCGTGTTCGCTGGCCCGCATCGCCACGAAGTGCCGCCAAGCGCGGTAGTTACCGGTCACCACGATGCGCGTCTCGGTCGCGTTCGGCAGCACCGCGCGGGCGGCTTGGCGCGCCTGCTTGCGGCGCAGGGTCGCGTGCTCGACGTCGGCGAACTTTTTCTCGAGGCCCTCGAGCAGCTCGGAATAGGCGCTCACCGCCGCCTGCGAGGCCGCCATGAACTTGGCGTGCAGTTCCGGATCCTCGGCAATGACATCCGGTTCCACCATCGCGGCATCGCGTTCGGGCACGTAGCGCTGGGACAACTGGGAATAGCTGAAGTGCCGGTGCCGGATCAGCTCGTGGGTCAGGGAGCGGGAGATGCCGGAAAGGTAGAAGGTCACTGTCCCGTGCTCCAGCACAGACAGGTGACCGACTTCGAGAATGTGCTGCAGGTAGCCGGCGTTCGTGGCCGTCGCGGGATTCGGCTTCTTCCAGGACTGGTAGCAGGCACGACCGGCGAACTCGGCCAGGGCCTCGCCGCCGTCGGCGTCGGTATCCCAGGGGATCCCGTCCGGCGTCTCGAAGTGCGTCCAGGCGATGACCTGCACCTTCGGGCTGACGATGGCCGGAACCGGCGTGTCCATTGAGTCTCCATTCGCACGTGCGCGTCCAACAACACCGGCGGGCGACGTCACCTGCTGCGGTGCCGACAGCTTAAGCCACCTGCCGAAGAATGCCGGCCAGGTCGCCGCGCTCGGCGATGTCGACCGAATCCAGCCCGAGCCAACCGGCCATCAAGTGCAATTCCGCGGCCAGGGCGCTCGCCACGTGCTGGGGATCCGCTCCGGGCTCAACCCACGCGGACTGGACTCGCAACACCCCGGCCGCGCGGTCGGCTTTGAGGTCGACGCGGCCGACCAGGGTGTCGCCGAGCAGGAACGGCAACACGTAATAGCCGTGCTGGCGCTGGGCGGCCGGGGTGTAAATCTCGATCCGGTAGTGGAAGCCGAACAGCCGCAAGGCCCGGTCGCGGAACCAGATCAGCGGATCGAACGGACTGAGCAGGGCACGCGCAGCCATCGCCCGGGGTCGGCCGGCCGTAGGCCAGAGATACGCCGGAGCCGACCAGCCCCGCACGTCGACCGGAATCAGCTCGCCGGCCTCGACCAATTCGGACACCCGGGCCCGTGAATCAGCGCGCGGCAATCGGAAGTAGTCGCCCAGGTCCGGCTCGGTGGCCACGCCGTAGGCCCGCGCCGCGATCCGGACGAGCTCGCGCTGCGCGTCCGCCCGCGGCGGCGTCGGAGTGTTCAGGATCGCCGCCGGAAGAACCTTCTCGCTCAAGTCGTACCAGCGTTCGAAGTTGACCCGTCGGGCTGCGGTGACCTCACCCGTCCAGAAGAGATATTCCAGCGCCATCTTGCCTTCGTGCCAGTTCCACATGGCCCCCGGCTTGCGGGCGGTCCGCGGTACGTCGAGCTGACCGCTACGAATCGGCCCGGAATCGCGCATCAGCGTCCGGATCTGTTCGAGCAGCTCGGGACGTTCTCGGGCCACCCGCTGCATGCTGCCCCACGCCTGCTGATCGGCCTCGGCCATCCGCCACCGGAGCAGGGGCAGGGTCGACAACGGGATGAGGGACGCCTCGTGAGCCCAATACTCGACGTAGGCCCGGTTCGTCCGTCCGCTCGTGTGCGCCGTCAGGCGATCGAGGATGTCGCGCGAGTACGGCCCGAGCCGGGCGAAGATCGGCAGGTAATGCGAGCGCGACAGCACATTCACCGAATCGATTTGCAGGATGCCCATCAGATCCGCGACCTGGCGAATGTGCCTAGCGGTCACCGGACCGTCCGGTCGCCGCCGGCCGAAGCCTTGCGCGGTCAAGGCGATTCGGCGGGCCGCCAGCGCACTCAACGTCAGCGCGGCAGGGGTGGCGACCATGGGGAATTTGACCACGACCCACCGACAGTCGCCGATCCGGGCGTGGCACGATCGCAGCTGTGCCCGAGCTGCCTGAGGTCGAGACTGCGCGGGCGGTCATCGCCGAACGAGCACTGGATCGGCTGATCGTCGACGTGGACGACTCGGACCGCTACGAGTGCCGGCCGCACGCCCCCGGTGAGATCCGGCAGGCGCTGCTCGGCCGCCGATTGACCTCGGCCAACCGGCGGGGCAAGTCGATGTGGTGTGAGACTTCCGGCGTCGGCCGCTGCGGCGAACCCGGTCCCCCGCTGGGCATTCATCTCGGGATGGCCGGCCGGATCTTCATCAGCGATGCCGACGGCGACGAGGCGTCGGGCGGCGACCCGGTTCACGGCAACGGCACCGCGGCCATCTGGACGAGGTTCAGCTTGACTTTCGCCGACGGCGGTCGGCTCCGGTTGTTCGACAAGCGACGGCTGGGTCGCGTCCGGCTGGACCCCGACATCCTGGGGCTGGGTCCCGATGCGCTGGGCATTTCTCCCCCGCAGTTCCGAACCGCGCTGGCTCGTGGAACGGCGCCGGTCAAGGCCCGGTTGCTGGACCAGTCGGCGATCGCCGGGGTCGGCAATCTGCTTGCCGACGAAACCCTTTGGCAGGGCCGAGTATGGCCGGGGCGGCGCGTGCAGGACCTCTTGCCGGCGGACGTGGACCGGCTGTATCGGGCGCTGAACCGCTCGCTCACATCCGCGATCGCCAACGGCGGCGTGCACACCGGTCGGGTGATCAACGCCCGGCGCTCCGACGGTCGATGTCCGCGCTGTCACGCCGCCATGGCCCGGGCCACCATCGGCGGCCGGACAACCTGGTGGTGCACGGTCGAGCAGGCCGCCTAGCCTGCTGCCGATCAGCCGTCCGTAGGGTGGGCCTCGTGGCTGATGTGAGCGTGCGCCCCGCAAATCCGGGCGATGTGGCCGAACTGGCGCGAATCCAAGTGGTCAGCTGGCAGACCGGATACGCCGCAGTGTTACCCACCGAGATCCTGAATTCGCTGCAGGCCAGCGAGCTGGCGGCGGCCTGGACGGCGGCCGTAACCCAGCCGCCCTCGAGCCGGCACCACGTGATGGTCGCGACCGAGGGAGACTGGCGCGTCGGGTTCAGCGTCTTCGGCCCGGACGACGACGTGCAGCCGGAGGACCCGTCGCCCGATCGCACGGTCAGCATCACGCTGTTGCTGGTGGAACCTCGCTGGGGTCGTCGGGGTCATGGCTCGCGGCTGCTGGCCGCGGTCGCCGATCTGGCGGCCCTGGACGGTGCGGATCGCCTGGTTGCCTGGGTGCCGGCCGCGGACACCGCATCGCTGGAGTTCTATCGTTCGGCCGGCTGGGAGACCGACGGCCTGCAGCGGGTGCTAGCTGCCGGTTCCGCCGGAGTCACCGAGCTTCGGCTGCACGCATCGCTCACCGACGCGGCCACCGAATAGCGCAGCCCTCAATGCCATTCGACGGAATCCCCTTTGCTGCGCTGGACTTCTACGACGATCTGGAGGCCGACAACTCCAAGTCGTTCTGGACCGCCCACAAGCAGATCTACGATGAATCGGTCAAGGCACCGCTCGAGGCGCTGGCGACGGAACTCACGCCCGAGTTCGGTACGCCCAAGTTCTTCAGGCCCTACCGCGACGTCCGCTTCGCCAAGGACAAGACGCCCTACAAGACTCATCAGGGCGTCTATTTCGGTGAGACCCACCGCTACCTGCACGTGTCGGCCGCTGGTCTGTTCGTCGGCGGTGGCTATTTCGAGATGGCCTCGGACCAGCTCGATCGGTTCCGGCGGGCCGTGACCGATGATGTTGCCGGCACTGAGCTCGAACGGCGATTGGCCCTATGTCTCAAGGGCAATCTCGAAATCGGTGGTGATCAGCTCAGCCGGCTGCCGCACGGCTACGACAAGGACCATCCACGCCCCGAGTTGCTGCGGCGTAAGGCCCTGACGCTGCGCCGCGAGCTGGGCTTCCCGGACTGGCTGAAGACGCGGCGCGCCCGGACCGAGATCGTGAAGGCTTGGCGGGCAATGACACCGGCCATCGAATGGCTCGAGTTGCAGGTCGGGCCGACGAATCAGACGCTGGGCCGCGGTCGCTGACCTTCGGCGTGCTTCTCGATCGAGGTCCGCAGCGCCGCTCGGGCCCGCTTGCGGTCACCGGCCAGGTCGTACGCCTCGGCCAACCGAAACCAGCCGCGCCAGTCATCGGGTGCGGCTTCGACGTCGACCCGCCGCTGATCAAACCACCGGTCGGCAACGGTGCGGTCATTGCGGAGCGGGCGGCCCGATGCCGACCGCGGCAACTCCGGCAGCGCGAGGTGCGCACCCTCCAGGCGCAGCTGCTCGGCCAATCGCTGACTGGCGGCGCCGAAACGCAGCTCAGCCACCACGACCCAGATCCCGATGAGAGGCAGCAGCAGCACCGCGACGCCGAGGATGCGCAGCACCCAACGGTCCTGCTCGACCAGGTAGAAACCGCGAATGCCGATAAAGACGAAGTAACTGGCCAGTGCGAGCACCAGCACGCCCACCACCGCCAGCGGGTTGGTCCGCCGTCGACGGGCTGCCGCCGCGGCGCGGTCGGGTTCGCTGGGTTCCGGTTCGCTGGGGGGTGGCTGAGGGTGCTCGGTCACAGCCCGAGTAGCGCGTCCAGGCCGATGGTCAAACCCGGCCGGTTGGCCACCTCACGGACGGCGAGAAGTACGCCGGGCATGAAGGACGAACGGGCAAAAGAATCGTGCCGAATGGTGAGCGTCTCGCCCTGCTCCCCGAAGAGCACCTCTTGATGTGCCACCAACCCGGTCACCCGTACCGAGTGCACCCGCACGCCGGCGATGTCCGATCCACGAGCACCGCCGACCTCGGACGTGGTCGCATCGGGCATAGCGTCCATACCGGCGGCGCGGCGCGCGTCCGAAATGATCTTTGCGGTCTGGGTCGCGGTGCCCGATGGGGCGTCCGCCTTCTGCGGATGGTGCAATTCGATGATCTCGGCCGAGTCGAAATACGGCGCCGCGAGCTGGGCGAAGCGCATCATCAGTACCGCGCCGATGCCGAAGTTGGGTGCGACCAGGACGCCGACCCCTGGCTTGTCGGCCAGCCAACCGCGAAGGGTGTCGAGCTTGTCCTCGGTGAAACCCGTGGTGCCGACCACGGCATGAATCTCGTTGTCGATGGCGAAGCGAAGATTGTCCATGACCACGTCGGGATGGGTGAAGTCGACGACCACCTGGGCGTCGGCATCGGCGACCGAGAACATCCAGTCGCCCACATCGACCATGGCCACCAGATCAAGGTCGGCCGCCGCGTCTACCGCGGTGCAGACTTGCTGGCCCATCCGGCCGCGGGCGCCGAGCACACCGACCCGAATTGGTTCGGTCATGATCGCTTTCTCCCCTCACCGCTGCGGCCGAAGTACCGCCGCTGACCTGCCGTCAGATCTTCCAGAAACCGTAGACCACTGCGACGCCGCGATCCGGTCGGGGCTCGCGGAATTCTCACAGCGAGAAGTCCCGCTCGCCGAACGGGCCGACCACGGTCAGGCACTGCGTCCGCCCGGCGAGCTCGTCGGCCAGTTCGTTGACCTGCGCCAGGGTCACCGCCGACACCCGGGCCAGCAGGTCGTCAGCCCCCAGTACGTCGGCAAAACTCAATTCGGCCTTGCCGATCCGGCTCATCCTCGATCCGGGATCTTCCAGACCGAGCACCATGCCACCGCGTAGCTGTCCCTTGGCCCGTTCGATCTCGTCCGCGGTCAGGTCGCCGGCCGCGACGTCCTTGAGTACGGATCGCATAATGGCCACCACCTCGTCGGCCTTGCCGGGCTGGCAGCCCGCGTACAGGGCGAACAAGCCGGCACCGGCGTAGCCCGAGCTGAACGAGTACGTCGAATACGCCAGGCCGCGTTGCTCACGGATCTGCTGGAACAACCGGGACGACATGCCGCCGCCCACGGCCGCCGACAACACGCTCAACACGAACCGGCGATCGTCATAACGGGACAACCCGCTCATGCCGAGGACGATGTTGGCCTGCTCGGTGTCATCAGCGATGACGCGGACCGGTTGCACCGGGACGCTCTGCCGGGCGTGGTCGGCGCGCAAATTCCCGGACTCGTCACCGGCAATGTCGGCGAGCCGACCCTCGAAGGCCCGGCGCACCAGTTTCACCACCTGGGCGTGGTCGATGTTGCCGGCGACCGAGACGACCATCTCGTCCGGACGGTATCTGCGGCGGTAGTAACCGTGCACCTGCGGCCGCGACAGGTCCAGCAGGGACTGCTCGGTGCCGAGGATCGGCCGGCCCAACGGAGTGTCGCCGAACAGCGCGGTGGCGAACTCGTCGTGCACGAGGTCGGACGGGTCGTCGTCACGCATCGCGATCTCTTCCAGCACGACCGCCCGTTCGACATCGACGTCCGCGGCCGTGATGGTTGCGTTCAGGACGACGTCGGAAATGACTTCGACCGCCAACGGCAGCGCCTCGTCCAGCACAGTGGCGTAAAAGCAGGTGTGTTCCTTCTCGGTGAATGCATTGAATTCACCGCCCACCGCATCCATTGCCGACGCGATGTCCAGTGCGGTCCGGGTGGTCGTTCCTTTGAAGAGCAGATGCTCCAGGAAGTGGCTGGCGCCAGCCACCGAGGGCGACTCGTCCCGCGAACCCACGGCGACCCAGATTCCGAAGCTGGCCGAGCGCACGCCGGTCATGGTTTCGCTGACGATGCGCAGGCCACCCGGTAGCACCGAACGCCGGATGATCCCACCACCGGCGGCCGGCAAGACCCGGGTCGTCATACGTCGGCTCATCGGGTCACCGGCGCTTCGGGCGAGCGCTCATCGCTGGCGTTCGCTCTCGCGCGCTGTTCGAAGCCAGCTCGTTTCTCACTGCGATGCTCACTCATATCGCCGCAGTCTAGGTGCCACGGGCTGATCCTCGCCGCGCGGCGACCAGGCCGCCGGTGGTCAGGGCGTCCGGCGCGCCCACGCCTCCGGGTCGGCGACCATCTTGCGGACGTGGGCCGGCAGCTTGCCGCTGAGTAACTGCTGCAGCGAGGTGTCATCCAGGACGCGGCGCAAACTGGCCCGGACCGCGACCCACAATCCGGGCAGGTGCTCGGCCAGGCCGGTGTAGTTCATCTCGTCCGGCCGCAGGCCCCGTACCTCGGCCAGTGGGCCGTCCACCGCCCGGATCACCGACCCGATAGAGATGTCGGTAGCCGATTTGGCCAGCGCGTAGCCGCCGTCCGCACCACGCATGGAGCGGACGATGCCGGCTCGGCGCAAATCGCCCAGGATCGCCTCGACGAACTTTCGCGGTAGCTGCTGGTCAGCGACGATCACGTCGATCTTGACCAGATTGGGAGCTCGGCTGGCGAGCTCCAACAATGCTCGGACGGCATAGTCACTCTTCGCTGAGATCTCCACCCGGCTATTCTCCCAAATCCCGCAGGGAAAATGGGGATCTGGACGGCCGACCGGCTCCGATCAGTCAGCCGCGAGCGTCGAGGCGTCGCGCGCCGGACGCAGCCAGACCACGCTTCCTTCGACCAGATCCAGGCCGTCGGCCTGCCCGCGGGTGAGTTGAACCCACGGTTGACTGTCGCCGGCCTCGAACTCAGCGCGCACTTCGAATCCAATCCGGGTCAGCCGGGTGATCTTTGCCTGGATCGAACCGGAGCTGTCCGAGGTCAATACCTCGATGTCGTGCGGCCGCACCAAGTGCGCGCCCAGCCGCGTCACCGGGCCGAGGAAACCCATCACGAAATCGTTGGCCGGATGGTCGTAGATCTCGTTCGGGCTGCCGACCTGCTCGATCCGACCGTTGTTGATCACCACGAGGGAATCCGACACCTCCAGCGCTTCTTCCTGGTCATGAGTGACGAAGACCGTGGTCACGTGCATCTCGTCATGCAGGCGCCGCAGCCAATCCCGCAGCTCCTTGCGCACCTTCGAATCCAGCGCGCCGAACGGCTCGTCCAGCAGCAGCACCTTCGGTTCGACCGCTAGCGCCCGGGCCAATGCCATCCGCTGCCGCTGGCCACCGGATAGCTGCGAGGGCAACCGGTCAGCGAATTTCTCCAGATGCACCAGTTCGAGCAGTTCCTGTACCCGCCTGCGGATCTCGTCCTTGGGCCGTTTGCGAATCTCCAGCCCGAACGCGACGTTGCGGTACACGGACAGGTGTTTGAACGCCGCGTAGTGCTGGAAGACGAACCCGACGTTGCGGCGCTGGGCCGGCACCCCGGTGGCCTCCACGTCGTCGATGAAGACGGTGCCGCTGTCCGCGTCGTCCAGCCCGCCGACAATGCGGAGCAGAGTGGACTTCCCGCCACCGCTCGGGCCGAGCAGAGCCGTGAGCTGGCCGCTGGGGACTTCGAGGTTGACGTCGTCCAGCGCAACGAAATCGCCGAACTGCTTGTAAATGTGCTGCGCGGAGATGCCCACGGCGTTATTTCTCCTCAGCCGGACGGACGAGCGAGATCGCGATAATGCAGAGCGCCGCGACCGCTATCAGTATCACCGACATCTGATATGCCCCGGGTTCGAACTGTTCGGCCCGCTCGTCGACCAGCAACGTCAACGTCTGCGTGCTGCCGCTGACGTTGCCCGATACGACCCGGACGGCGCCGAACTCGCCCAGACAGCGAGCGACGCTCAGCACGACGCCGTAGGCCAGAGCCCAGCGGATGGTTGGCAACGTGATTCGGCGCAGCCGCTGGAGCGCGTTCGCCCCGAGTGAGCGTGCGGCTAACTCCTGGTCCAGGCCCGCTTCTTCCAGAACGGGCAGCACTTCGCGGACCACCAGCGGCAGCGACACGAAGACCGTCGCCAGCACCATGCCGGGAGTGGCGAAGATGATTTGGATGCCGGCGTTCTGCAGTCCATGCCCGAACCAGCCGGTCGTCCAGCCGAACACCAGGATCAGCGCGAGCCCGACGATGATCGGTGAGATCGACACCGGCACGTCGACGAGCAAGTTCAGCGCACCTCGCCCGATGAACCGGTAGCGGGCCAGCAGCAGCGCGACGGTAACTCCGAAGACCGTGTTGATGACCACGGCGATGCCGGCGACCTCGCCGGTGAGCTGGAAGGCGTGGACGGCATCAGGACCGCTGATCGAGCTCCAGAAGGTGGCCGCCCCCTGATCGATTGCCCGCCAGGCCACCACGCCGACCGGCACCGCGACGAGCACCAGGACGTAGGCGACGGCAACGAGCCGAAGCCCGCGCCGGGTGCCTCGGCTTCGCACGCTAGCCACGACGGCCGGCCCAACGCCGGAACAGGCTCAGGCCGGCCAACACCAGGACGCTGATCAGCAGCAGGACCGTTGCGGTCGCGGACGCGCCGGACAGCGAGCCGTTCTCGATCTGCGAGTAGATGTACTGGGAGGCCACTTCCGTGTGCGGCAGCTGGCCGGAGATGAGCACCACCGAGCCGTACTCGCCCATGGCCCGACCGAACGCGAGCGCGGCTCCGGAGACGATTGCCGGGGTGATCGCCGGCAGCACGATCCGGCGGAACGTAGTCATCGGGCTGGCCCCGAGCGAGGCCGCCGCTTCTTCGACGTCGGTCTCCAGCGCCAGCAGCACCGGCTCCACGGTGCGGACGACGAAGGGCAGCGTGACGAACAGCAGCGCGACCAGGATTCCTGGTCGAGAGGCGTACCAGTTCACGCCCACCGGGCTGTGCGGACCGTAGAGGCTGTTCAGCACCAGGCCGGCGACGATGGTCGGCAAGGCGAACGGGATGTCGATTAGGACCTCGATGATCCGTTTGCCCCAGAAGGAATCCCGGACCAGCACCCAGGCGATCAGCGTGCCCATCACGGCGTTGATGACGCTGACGGCGAGCGCGCACAGCACCGTCAACCGGATCGCCGACAACGCCTCTTTGGACGTCGAGGCATGCCAGAAACCGCTGAACCCGCCCGCACTGCCCTTCACCACCACGGCCGCCAACGGCAGCAAGACCAGCAGTGACAACCAGATCACGATGACGCCGAGACCCGTACCGGACACGGCGCCCAGCGGTGCTCGGTCGGAATTACGGGCCGCCGCGCGGGTTCGCCGGCTCGGCCGGCGGGAGTTGCCGGCGTCCGGTGGCCCAGTGGGGGCGACCTCGGCGACCGTGACGGTCAACTCTGGCCGGCCGCAATCTTGGTGACGATGCCGGTGTCCTTGTCGAAGTACTTCTTGTTGACCGTCGTCCAGCCACCGAGATCACTAATGGTGGTCAGTTTCGACACCGTCGGGAACGGGTTGGCCGGATCGTTGGCGCCCTTGACGTCGGTGGTCGGCGTGCCGCTCAGCACCGGACGGTAGCCGTTGCTGACCAGCACCTGCTGCCCGTCGGCGCCCTCGGCATAGTTCAGGAAGTCTTTGGCGGCCTGCGGCGCGGTCTTGGTCACCGCAACCGGGTTCTCGATGAGGATCGACTCGGTCGGGACCAGGTAATCCAAGGACTGGCCCTTCTGGCGAGCTCCGATGGCTTCGTTCTCGTAGGAGATGAGTACGTCGCCGGTGCCGTTGAGGAAGGTCTGCGTCGCCTTCGAGCCGCTCTCGGGCTTGGCGGCGATGTTGGCATAGAACTTCTTCAGGTACGCCTGGGCGTCGGCATCACTGCCGCCCTCAGCCAGCACGTGGGTGTAGGCGGCCAGGATGTTCCACTTGGCCGAACCGGAGGATCCCGGGTCCGGAGTGACGATTTTGATGCCGGGCTTGATCAGGTCGTCCCAGCCCTTGATGCCCTTGGGATTGCCCTTACGGAAAGCGATCACGACGACCGAGTCCGAAACCATGCCCTTGGTCGGACCGGTGTTCCAGCTGGCGTCGACGAACTGCGGCACCAGTTTGGTCATGTCGGGCTCGAGGGAGAAGGCGACGTAGTCCGCCTTCTGGCCGTTGGTCACCGCACGGCTCTGATCGCCACTGGCGCCGTAGGAGGACTTCCAGGTCACGCCCTTGCCCGCCGCCGTCTTGCCGAACGCGGCCTGCAGGGCGTCGTAGGCCGGCTTGGGCACCGAATAAGCGACCAGGGACAGCGAGGTCGAGGACGATCCCGAGCCGCCCGATTTGGAGCTGGACGACGAACAGCCCGCCAAGCCGATCGCGGCGAGTACGGCCACGCCCAGCGCCACCGCACGGATTGCGCGGCGGGATCGGAACAGCGTCATCTCAATGTCCCCTAGGGGTCAGGCTGCCCCTATCGGGGCTGCTATTGCTATCGAACTACCAGAGAATAGTGGAGAAGGCCGTTCCCACCAAGCTGGTAACGGTTGCCATCTCTCAAACAACGGGACGCCGTTCCCACGTGGTGGGAACGGCGTCCGTGTTTGGTGCCATCTGTCCTAGCTTCGGTGCGGCCCGCTGCCAAAACGATGCCCACCTAGGCGGTTACTCAGAGGTTGCGACCAGCGCAGCCGAGTCGATCGCCGGCGGCACAACTTCGCCCTCGTCCTTGACCGGAACCAGGCTGATCTTGCCGCGCTGATCGATCTCGGTGATCTCGACCTGGAGCTTGTCGCCGATGTTGACGACATCCTCGACCTTGCCGACGCGCTTGCCGTTGCCCAGCTTGGAAATGTGGACCAAGCCGTCCTTGCCCGGCAGCAGCGAGACGAACGCACCGAAGGCGGCCGTCTTCACGACGGTACCGAGGAAGCGCTCCCCCACCTTGGGCATCTGCGGGTTGGCGATCGCGTTGATCCGGTCCACCGCCGCGGCGGCCGAGGGGCCGTCAGAGGCACCGACATAGATCGTGCCGTCGTCCTCGATGCTGATGTCGGCACCGGTCTCGTCCTGGATCGCGTTGATCATCTGACCCTTCGGCCCGATCACCGCGCCGATCTTGTCGACCGGGATCTTCACCACGGTGACGCGAGGAGCGAACGGGCTCATCTCATCCGGGGCGTCGATGGCCTCGGCCATGACGTCGAGGATGTGCAGGCGGGCGTCGCGAGCCTGCGACAGCGCGGCGGCCAGCACCTCGGACGGAATACCGTCCAACTTGGTGTCCAGCTGCAAGGCGGTGACGAACTCCTTGGTGCCGGCGACCTTGAAGTCCATGTCGCCGAAGGCATCCTCGGCGCCGAGGATGTCGGTCAGCGCGACGTACTCGGTCTTACCGTCGACCTCGTCGCTGACCAGGCCCATCGCGATACCAGCGACCGGTGCACGCAACGGCACGCCGGCGTTGAGCAGCGCGAGGGTGGACGCGCAGACCGAGCCCATGGACGTCGAGCCGTTGGACCCGAGCGCCTCGGAGACCTGGCGGATTGCGTAGGGGAACTCTTCCCG
>JAOPUZ010000035.1 GCA_025966315.1 Frankiales bacterium
GCCGGCCGCGCTCCCGCCGGCCGCGCTCCCGCCGGCCGGTGGTCGCCGCGAGGGCGCATCGTCGATGTTGGCCACCGGGTTGGTGCGAACGGTCGGACTGGCGGTCCGCGTGTGCGACGCGCCCGAGTTCGTGGGGCTGGTCGTCGTACCGGCCGCGGCCGCATCGTCCGTCATGCCTTGCCGGCGTTCCAGCCGCTCGAGTCGTTGTAGCAAGGCGCCGGAGTCTGCGCTCGCGTCCGGCAGCAGCATCCGGGCGGACAGCAACTCGAGCATCAGCCGAGGCGACGTGGTACCGCGCATATCGGTGAGCGTGGTGTGCGTGATGTCGGCGAATCGCACCAGGCTGGCCGTGCCGATCCGGCGCGACTGGTCGGCCATATGCTCGGCCTGGTCCGCGGGATGATCGATGAGACCGCGCTCGATGGCCTCGGGCACCGCGTCCATCAGGATCAGATCGCGCAGCCGATCGAGCAGGTCCGCAGCAAAGCGACGTGGATCGTGGCCAGCTTCGACGACTCGATCGATAGTGGCGTAAACCGTGGCGGCGTCCCCGACCGCGAGCGAATCGATCATGTCGTCCAGCAACGCGGAATCGGTGACACCCAGCAAGCCGACGGCCATCGAGTACGTGACGCCTTGCGGCCCGGCGCCGGCCAGCAGCTGATCGAGAATCGACAGCGAGTCACGGGCTGATCCGCCACCGGACCGGACGACGAGCGGCAGCACGGCCGGCTCGATGACCGCACCCTCGGCCTCGCAGATGTGTTCGAGGTGGCTGCGCAGCGCGGACGGTGCGATCAGCCGGAACGGGTAGTGATGGGTCCGCGACCGGATGGTCTGCAGCACCTTGTCGGGCTCGGTCGTGGCGAACACGAAGACCAGGAAATCGGGCGGTTCTTCGACCAGTTTGAGCAGGGCATTGAAGCCTTGCGTGGTGACCATGTGGGCTTCGTCGATGATGTAGACCTTGTAGCGATCACGGGCCGGGGCGTAGTAGGCGCGCTCGCGCAGGTCACGCGCATCATCGACCCCGCCGTGACTGGCCGCGTCGATCTCGATCACGTCGATGCTGCCGGAGCCGTTCGGGGCGAGGTCCACACAGGACGGGCATACCCCGCACGGCGTCGGAGTCGGGCCTTGGATGCAGTTGAGCGACCGGGCCAGGATCCGAGCGCTGGACGTCTTGCCGCATCCGCGCGGACCGGAGAACAAGTAGGCGTGATTGATGCGGCCGGCCGACAGGGCCTGGGTGAGGGGGCCGGTCACATGCTCCTGACCGATCACCTCGGCGAAGGTTGCCGATCGGTACTTCCGGTATAGAGCAAGAGCCACGCCGTGAGGTTAGTCCACGATGCCGACAGTCCGCGATGACCGATCACCGACGGCCGATGACCTCATGACCGATGACCGACGGCCGATGGCGGACGGCCGGTGGCCTCAGCCGAGCCAGGCCAGGATGCCGGCGGCCACCGCGACCGCGACCTGCTGCCGCCCGGCCGCGGAACTCTGCCGGGCCGCGTCCGAAGCGTTGCGCATGTTGCCGATCTCCAGGAACGTCGCCGGCACGGTCGCGCTGTTCAGCCCGGCCAGATCGTCGCGCGGGTAGTAACCGTTGCTGCCCAGGTAGGTCGACGTGGTGAAGCCCGATCCCTTGAGCAGCGCGTCGTGTACAGCCACGGTCAACGCGTGGGATTGGCGGGCAATCGCGGCGCCGGCTGGTTGCCGGCTGTCCTCGCAGACGTGAAAACCGTGCCCGTCGGTGGGCGCACCGTCGGCGTGGATGGATACGACCGCATCGACGCCAGCTTCATTGCCGATCCGCGCCCGCTCGTCTACACACGGTCCCACCCCGGAATCATTGGGCCGCGTCAGGATCACCCGCACGCCGTGGGCCTGCAGCAAGGACCGCACCCGCAGGGTCACATCCCAGTTGAAGGCGTGCTCGGGATAGCCGGCGTTGGTGTTCGTCCCGGTCGTGTCGCACGCCTTGTACTCGCCGAAACCGGCGGGCACGCTGCGGTTGATGGCCGCCGGGTTCGCGGCGTTGCCACCGTTGTGACCGGGGTTGAGCACGATGGTGGGACCGCCCGCGACCCGGGCCGGTGGCTTCGCAGCCGGCGGGGCGCTCGACGTCCGGGCCGTCGTCGGTGGGCGGGCCGTGGTCGCTGGGCTCGTCGCGGGCCGCGATCGGGTTGCCGCCGTCGTGCGGGCGGCCGGGGTCTTGGTCGGGCTCGGGGACGCCAGGCCGGTCGAGGGCGAGGTCGAGGTCGAGGGAATCGGCGACGCCGAGCCGGCCAGCCCGGACGATCCGGACTCGATAGCCGGGCCGGCCGCGCCCTCGGACGCGGCCGTACAGCCCGAACTCGACAACAGCAAGGCCAGCAGCAGGGCGGGTACACCGAGGCCCGCCGCCGCACGCACGCATCTTCCCGACATGGCCACAGGGTGCCAGAATCCCGGGTTACGCTGGCGGATGTCGATGGAAACGCCCGTATAGAGGAGAGAACTGCCCGTGCGACCCGGTGGCCAGCCCAATATGCAGCAGCTGATGAAGCAAGCCCAGAAGATGCAGCAGCAACTCGCTGCTGCCCAGGCTGAGCTCGCCGAGACCGAGGTCCAGGGCACGGCCGGTGGCGGCCTGGTCACGGCAACCGTG
The DNA here is from genome assembly GCA_025966315.1 of Frankiales bacterium. GTDB lineage: Bacteria > Actinomycetota > Actinomycetes > Mycobacteriales > Jatrophihabitantaceae > Jatrophihabitans_A. The sequence continues at coordinate 2,657 of JAOPUZ010000035.1, forward strand.
ACCGGCAGCGGTGAGTTGCGGGCCCTCACGATCAGCCCGGCCGCGGTCGACCCCGAGGACGTCGAGACCTTGCAGGATCTGGTGGTGGCGGCGGTCCGCGACGCCAACCACAACGCGCAGGCGCTGGCCGCTGAGAAAATGGGTCCGCTGACCGCGGGTCTGGGTGGCGGAGCGGGTCTGGGTGGACTGGGTCTGCCCGGCCTGTGATGTACGAGGGTGCTGTCCAGGATCTGATCGACGAACTCGGACGGTTGCCCGGGATCGGTCCGAAGAGCGCCCAGCGAATCGCGTTCCACATCCTTGCGACCGATACGGCCGACGTCGAGCGGCTGGCCGCAATCCTGCGACGGGTCAAGGCCGAGGTCCGATTCTGCCGCATCTGCGGCAACGTCGCCGAGTCCGAGGAATGCCGGATCTGCCGCGATCCCCGGCGCGACCTCAGCGTGATCTGCGTGGTCGAGGAGCCGAAGGACGTCGTCGCCGTCGAGCGCACCCGTGAATTCCGGGGCCGCTATCACGTGCTGGGGGGTGCGATCAGCCCGATCGACGGTGTCGGTCCGGACGATCTGCGGGTACGGGAACTGCTGCACCGGTTGTCAGACGGAGTGGTCACCGAACTGATCCTGGCCACTGATCCCAACCTGGAGGGTGAGGCGACCGCGACCTATCTGGCCCGCCTGATCAAGCCGATGGGCGTCACGGTGAGCCGGCTGGCCAGCGGTCTGCCGGTCGGCGGCGACCTCGAATACGCCGATGAGGTGACGCTCGGCCGTGCGTTCTCGGGCCGTCGGACGGTCGACTGACCATGACGCACCCGCCCGGTCCGGACTGGCCCGCCCCGGACCCGCAGCGCTGGTCGGCGCCCACCCACTTCGCCGGCTCGGGTTCCGGATCAGGCGATGGCGGCGCGTTCGGCGGGCCGATCCCGCTGCCCCCGCGCGCGCCGCGCCCGCCGGCTCGCCCGGTTCGACGGCGGCGAGCGCGGTTCGTGGTGGCCGCGGTGCTGTGCTTGGTGCTGGCGTTGGTCACCGGCGGACTCGCGGTGCGGCAATACGCCACCGGCCACGGCGCGCGAGCGGTCGTGCTGCGTTACTTTGCCGCGGTCTCTCAGGGCGACGCCCCGGCCGCGCTCGCGCTCGCCGACCAGTTGCCTGCCAACGCTGCCTACCTGACCTCGCAGGTGCTGCGCCAGCAACTGGGCGTGGCGAAACTGACCGACGTCGCCGTGTCGGACGTCCAGACCTCGGGGCCGACGCCACGGGTGGCTGTGAGCTACCGGCTGAGCTTCGCCGCCGGAGCGGAGACGGTTCGTGATTCGGTGGCCGTGGTTCGGCACGGGACGACCTGGCGGCTGGCGTCGGTAGCCGCTTCGGCCGACATCGTGGTATCCGGGCTCGGCGCCGAGCGGCTGGTGTTCGCCGGCCGGCCGTTGCCCAGCGTCCGGATAACGCTGTTCCCAGGCGCCTTGCCGCTCAGTACGGACACGCCGGCCGCAACCGTGCACGGGCGGCCGTATCTGACTTTGAGCGCCGGGACCGCTGCGGATCCGGCATCCGCGGCTGGCGGGTCGCCCAATGTCGTGACCGTATCGGTGGATGTGTCCAAGCGGGCGAAGATGCAGGTGTCGGACGGAATCAGCGACGCGCTGGCCGCCTGCCTGGCCGCGGCTTCGGTCGATCCGGCGTGCCCGTTGCCGCCATCGGTCGGCCGTCCGGTGCCCGGGTCCTTGCACGGCGCGTTGTCCCAGCCGCTCGCCTCCAGTGAGACCACGGTCGCGTTCGCAGCGAGTGGCCGGGGCATCCTCGAGGTGTCGGCCGGCGTCGAGGTCAAAGGCACCTGGCAAGCGTGGAACTTCGAGAATCAGGCCGTACCGCAGCACGGCACCATCGTGTTGAAGCTCAGCCTGCGCGCGACCGTGGACAACCCCGGGCACACGGTCTGGGCGGCCGCCACATGAGCCGCCGGCTGCGGGGCGTGCTCGCCGCCGCCACGGTTGCGCTGCTGGCCATCGGCGGTTCGCTGGCCGGGGCGGCACCGGCCAGCGCGGCACCGGGGCCGCCGGACGCCCAGGAATGGTGGTTCGACAGCTGGAACGTCCCGGCGCTATGGGCTGTCGGTGCCGATGGGCGTGGGATCACCGTTGCGGTCGTGGACACCGGAGTGCAGGCCAGCATTCCCGAGCTGGCCGGCAAGGTGCTCCCGGGTACCGACTACACCGGCAACGGCAGTGATGGGCGCACTGATTTCGATGGGGACGACTTCTCGCACGGCACCGCGATGGCCAGCCTCATCGTCGCCTCGAAAGGGGTCTACGGCATCGAAGGGCTGGCGCCCCAGGCCAAGATCTTGCCGATCGCGATCCCGCTCGAGGGCACCATTCGCACCGGGGCGGGCGCGCCGAACCCGAACAGCACAGCGCTGGCGGTGCGGTACGCCGCCGATCACGGCGCCAAGATCATCAGCATGAGTCTGGGCGGCATCCGGAATCCGGACGAGGACGAGGTGCCATGCCCGCCGGCCCTGCAGGCCGCGGTCGTGTACGCCCTCACCAAGGGTTCGCTGGTAGTGGCCGCGTCGGGCAACTCGGGGGACTCCGGCAGCCCGGTCGAGGAACCCGGCGTGTGCCTCGGGGCCGTGTCGGTCGGCGCGATCGATGCCACCCTGGCGGTCGCCCCCTATTCGTCCCGGCACAGCTATCTGACGGTGAGCGCGCCGGGTGACGCCATCGCGACCTTGTCCCGGCAGTCCGGCACGGCGTTCGTCGGCGACGGGACGTCCCAGGCCACCGCGATCACGTCGGCCGCGTTGGCCCTGATCTGGTCGAAGTACCCGACGGCAACGAACAAGCAGATCCTGTCGAGGTTGCTCAGCACGGTCGTCGACAAGGGGCCGAAGGGCCGGGATCCGGCCTACGGGATCGGCGTGATCAACACCGGGGCGGCGGTGCGCAGCGGGATCGCCACGGCGCCGGACCCGGTATTCGACGGGGTGCAACCGCTGCTGGCCCAGGCGGCGGCCAAACCGATCAGCTTGGCGGGCAAGGCGCCGGCCGGTAACGCGCAGGCACCGATCGGGTCGGTCGTCGTTGCCGGCCAAGCACGGGTGCTGGGCAGCAGCTTCTATCTGCTGGCGGCCGTGGCGGTGGCTGCGCTGCTGGCGGCGTTGGCTTTCGTGCTGCTGGCCATCCGCCGCCGAGCCGGTCCGGCTCCGGCCACTCTCGCTCCGAACCTATAGTGCGGCCTGAGTTCCCGCCCAAGTCGATCGAACCGGGAACTCGGGCCGCACTATGCACCTATAAAGCGCGGCGGGCGAACCGGTTCAGCGCGCTGATGACGCCCCGCAGGGACGCCCCGACGATGGATTCGCTGATGCCCACCCCCCACAGGACCACGTCGCCGACCTCGATCTCGAGGTAGGCGGCGGCCTCGGAATCGCGGCCCGAGGTGAGGGCGTGCTCGCTGTAGTCCAGGACCCGGACGTTGATCCCGCCCAGTCCCATGTCGGTTTCGGACAGTGCGCTGCAGAACGCGGCGATCGGGCCGTTGCCGACGCCGGTGACCTCGTATTCACGCCCGAGCGCCAGCACCTTGGCGGTGACCCGGTCGATGCCGGAGTCGGAGCTGGAGGAGAACGAGCGCAGCTCGAACTGCGAACCGTCGCCGCTGCCGAACAGGTATTCCTCGGCGAAGATCCGCCACATCTGGTCGGCGTTCACCTCGCCGCCCTCGCCGTCGGTGTGCCGCTGGATGACCTGGCTGAACTCGATCTGCAGCCGGCGCGGCAGGTCCAGATGATGCTCGGATTTCATGATGTAGGCGACGCCGCCCTTGCCGGACTGCGAGTTGACCCGGATGACCGCCTCGTAGGAACGGCCGACGTCCTTGGGGTCGATGGGCAGGTACGGGATGTACCAGGGCAGCTCACGCTCCGACTTGCCCAGCTCTTTGGCCGTGCGCTCCAGGTCCTCGAAGCCCTTCTTGATCGCATCCTGGTGCGAACCGGAGAACGACGTGTAGACCAGGTCGCCGGCGTACGGGTGGCGCTCGTGCACGCCGATCCGGTTGCAGTACTCGGCGGTGCGCCGGATCTCGTCGATGTCGGAGAAGTCGATCTCCGGGTTGATGCCCTGGCTGTACAGGTTCAGGCCCAGCGTGACCAGGTCGACGTTGCCGGACCGCTCGCCGTTACCGAACAGGCAGCCTTCCACGCGATCGGCCCCGGCCAGCACCGCCAGTTCGGCATCGGCGACGGCGGTGCCCCGGTCGTTGTGGGTGTGCACTGAGAGCGAGATGAATTCGCGCCGGGACAGGTGCCGCGACATCCACTCGATCTGATCGGCGAACACGTTCGGGGTCGACCGTTCGACCGTGCAGGGCAGGTTCAGCACGATCTCGCGGTTGGCGTCCGGCTGCCAGATGTCCATCACGGCTTCGCAGATTTCCAGGCTGAAATCGAGTTCGGTGTCCATGAAGATCTCGGGGGAGTATTCGAGCCCGAATTCGGTGCCGTTCAGGTAGTACTCGGCGTTCTTCATGATGGCCCGGATGCCGTCCGTGGCCACCGCCTTGCACTCCTCGCGGCCGTCCCCGCTGAAGCCGAAGACCACCTTGCGGAAGACCGGAGCGGCCGCGTTGTACAAGTGAACGGTCGCCTTGTGCGCGCCGGCCAGCGATTGCACGGTTCGTTCGATGAGCTCTTCGCGGGCCTGCGTCAGCACCGAGATCGTGACGTCCTCGGGTACGCGGCCGGTTTCGACGAGCTCGCGGACGAAATCGAAATCCGTCTGGCTGGCGGCCGGGAACCCGACCTCGATTTCTTTGTAGCCGATTCGGACGAGCAGATCGAACATGGCCAGCTTGCGGGCGGTGTTCATCGGATCGATCAGGGACTGGTTGCCGTCGCGCAGGTCGGTGGCCAGCCAGCGTGGTGCCTGGGTCATCACTCGGCTGGGCCACTGGCGGTCGGGCAGGTCGACGGGGGGAAATGCGCGGTAGCGATGGGCGGGCATATCGCAGGGACGTTGCGTGGTACGGCGCTGGGCGTCGGTGAAAGTCATGGTTCTAGTCGCTCCAAGAGAGGGATGACCGAAGCTCGATCACATTCCGGGTGAGCTGGTCGGCACAGCACGACGCCCGCGACGAGGGGCCGACCGATTCGAACTGGCGATCAGAGTCGCTCAGGAATCCAGTGCCTCGTCACGGCGGCGAAGGAGCAGCGCGCGCATGATGAGCAAGAGCATAACCCAACGTGCGCGTGCGGTGACCGTGCTGGGCGGGAATGACCGATAGACTTTCGCCGCTCGTGCTTTATATCGCGACCGGCGCGATACGGCATAAAACGTACGTTAGGGGAAAAGGCCTGTGCCTCGTGCTCTGATCACCGGCATCACCGGCCAGGACGGGCTCTATCTCGCGGAGCTGTTGCTGAGCAAGGGCTATGAGGTGTTCGGCTTGATCCGCGGCCAGAACAACCCGAAAGCCGCGCTCGTCGCCAGCATCGTGCCCGAGGTGAAGGTGCTCGCCGGCGACCTCACCGACCTGTCGAGCCTGCTTCGCGCGCTTCGTACCTCGCAGCCGGATGAGGTCTACAACCTCGGCGCGATCAGCTTTGTCGCCTACTCGTGGGAGCAGGCCGCGTTGACCACGGACGTGACGGCCAAGGGCGTGCTGAACATGCTCGAGGCCGTACGCCTGTACTGCGGCGATGACATCAGCAAGGTCCGCTTCTATCAGGCGTCCAGCTCGGAGATGTTCGGCAAGGTGCAGCACGTACCGCAGAGCGAGTCGACGCTGCTGTGGCCGCGTTCGCCGTACGGCGTGGCCAAGGTTTTCGGTCATTACATGACGATCAACTACCGCGAGTCCTACGGCATGCATGCGTCCAGCGGCATCCTGTTCAATCACGAATCACCCCGGCGCGGTCCGGAATTCGTCACTCGCAAGGTCTCGCTCGGCGTGGCCGAGATCGCGGACGGCCGTCGCGAGAAGTTGATCATGGGTAACCTCGACGCCAAGCGTGACTGGGGCTTCGCCGGCGATTACGTGGACGCCATGTGGCGCATGCTGCAGCAGCCGGTGGCCGATGATTTCGTTATTTCCACGGGTGAAACTCACTCGGTGCGCGAATTGCTGAGCGCCGCGTTCGCCGTGGTGGGCATCGAGGACTGGCAGCCGTACGTCGAGATCAACCAGGACTTCCTGCGCCCGGCCGAGGTCGACCTGCTGATCGGTGATGCCAGCAAGGCCCACGACAAGCTTGGCTGGAAACCCACCGTTCCGTTCGAGCAACTGGTGCGCATGATGGTTGAATCCGATGTGGCTGCGCTCGCCGGTGACCGCCGGGGTACGCCCCGTTGACACCGCCTCGACGCGCATTGGTCACCGGAGTTACCGGCCAGGACGGCTGGTATCTCTGCCAATTGCTGCGCGAGCACGGCTTCGAGGTGTTCGGACTGGTGCGGCCGGGCGATTCGGCCGCGGTTCCACCCGAGGTGAGCGAACTGGCGGGTGACCTGCGCGACGAGAAATCACTGGCCGCGGCCCTGGAGCTCGTTCGGCCGGATCACGTCTACAACCTCGCCGGGCTGTCGTCCGTCGCGGCGTCTTGGCATGACCCGGCCACCACCAGCGAGGTGAACGGCACCGGCGTGCTGCGGCTGCTGCACGCGGTCCGCGAATTCGCCGACCGGACCGGGGTCAGCCCGCGGGTAGTGCAGGCCAGCAGTGCCGAGATCTTCGGACGGGCACCGGCGCCGCAGAACGAGCAGACGCCGATCGCACCGATCAGCCCGTACGGCGTGGCCAAGGCCGCGGCCCACCATGCGGTACGCGTCTACCGGCAGGCGGGCGTCGACGTGCGCTCCGCGATCCTCTACAACCACGAATCGCCCCGTCGCCCGCCGACCTTCGTGACGCGCCGGATCACGCAGAGCGCGGCCCACATCAAGCTCGGACTGATCGACTCGATCGCCTTGGGAAATCTCGACGCCCGCCGGGACTGGGGTTTCGCCGGTGACTACATGGCCGCGATGTACCTGATTGCCGAGCATGATGTTCCCGATGATTTCGTGGTCGCCACCGGGGTCAGCCATACCGTCGCGGAGTTCGTGGCCGCCGCCTTCGCCCAGGTCGGCATCGAGGACTGGCAGTCGCGGGTGACCGTCGATCCGGCGCTGACCCGGCCGGCCGACGTTTCCGAACAACGCGGCGATGCCGGCAAGGCTCATCGCGAACTGGGCTGGCAACCGTTGGTGTCCTTCGACGAGCTGGTCGGCCAGATGGTCGAGGCCGACCTCGGGTGAACGATCAGTTCGAAGTCGTCGAACGTAGGTTGCGGACGTTGATCGCAGCCCGCTATTCGTTGCTGCTGGCGCTTTGCATGGTCGCCCTTGGTTGCTTACGCCAGCCCGTCGCGACGTTCTTCTACGACGCGGGCGCATATTTCGGCGGGGCTCAGGCGCTCGTCCATGGCGGCAACGTATTTGATTCTGGTGGACTTTTCCTGCGTGGGGCGTTGACGCCGATCGTGTACTTTCCCGCCGCGCTGGCTTCTGCGTTGTTCGGATCCGGAACCGCGGGATTCTTTGTTCTGCTGCAGAACTCGATCGGCGTCGCGCTGTTCGGCGTGGTGCTGATTCCGCGACTGGTCGAGGTCTGGTCGCCGGTGTCGAATCTCGCCCGCCTCGTTTCCGCCGTGCTTTCACTACTTCTCATCGGGCCTTACTCACCGTTTGCGTTAATGGATCTGTGGACCCTGTTGTTGGCACTGACGATCGTGCTAAACCTGGCGGCGCGACGACCCGCCGCGCTATTCCTCATGGGATTGCTCAGTATTGCGTTGGTCAACATTCGGCCCGCATACGTTGTGTTTGCGGTGCTCGTGACGCTATGGGTACTCGTTCGCGCTCGTCTGGCCGCGGGGTGGTTTGTGGCGGGCGGGGTGCTTGCCGGGCTTCCTCAGCTGCTGGTCAATTGGGGACACGGCAACGGGTTCAGCCTGGTTCCCCCGCAAGCGGCCGAGGTGACGCGTCTACAGCAGATGTTCTCGCTGTATGTGGTCCGGTACGACACCATTATCGACACATCAGGCAAGAGCCCCCAACAGTTTTACTGTGATCCGGCAATGGCCGCGAAGATGCGTGGGTACGCTAACCCGGAAGGCCTGCTGGGCGTGTCGAAAGACTTTGTGATCACCCTGCCGCGCTCACTGCGTCTGGTCGCGGACAAGCTGGCAGCGAGTGTGCATTGGGCGTCTTCGGGCCCGTATCTGACTCCGCACCCCGTCGCGGACGCTGCCATGGCCACGCTCGCTACCCTGACGGCAGTGACGGGTATTGCGTTACTGAGTGCGCGGTTCGTGCGCGTCAAAAAGCCGAGCGCGATGCAGCTCGGGTGCCTCGCCTTGCTCGTGTCGACGGTTCTGTCTATCGCCGGATCAACGCCGGAGACCCGGTTCGCCCTACCGCTGGTCGCTCTTGGAATTGTCGGATTGCTGGCCAGCCCGTTGTTCATCAGCCGAGGCCTCCGAGAACTGGGTGCGGCCGTGTGGCCGTTTGGATTCCTCAAGACCTCATTGACGATGGCGATCTTCGTCCTCGTACTGCTTGCCGGCGCAGTCAGCCTCAACCACACCGCGCCGCGAGGTGGCGCGAATGCCGCCATCTGTGCGGGTACATGACGGCGACGCAACGAAGCTATCCGGCGCTGCCGACCCGATCCTGTGTCGCCAGCTGAAGAACGTCAGCCAGAATCGCTCGCGCGGCCTGTGGCGAGAATCGATCGGCAATCGTTGCCTTTGCTGATTCTGAAATTCGACGCCACATCGAATCTTCGGTAAGCAGCAGCACAATATGGGCTGCGAATTCCGCGGCACCGTCCGCGGCTAGCACGTCCTCGCCAGGCACTAGGTGCATGCCCTCGGTAGCGAGCGTGGTGGCAACGGTGGGTACGCCATGGCTGATCGACTCGCCGATCTTGCCCTTGACTCCCGCGCCGAATCGCAGCGGTGCAGTGGCCACCCGACATTGGGCGTACATCGCGTTGAGGTCGCTTACGAATCCATGGATGCGAACGCCTGGCCGCGCCAGGTCCTCGATCTCCTTGGTCGGATTGCTGCCCACCACGTGCAGGACGGCGTCCGGTACTTGCTGGTGCACCAGGGGCATGATCTCGTTGACGAGCCAATTCGCGGCGTCCCGGTTCGGTGGATGATCGTACGAGCCGACGAACAACACGCCCGCCCGCCCGCTCAGATCGGCCTTGACCCAGTCGATCTCGTGAATGATCGACAGCACCCGGACGTCGGCGTCAGGCACCAGCTCGCTCAACAGCTTCTGTTCGACATCGGAAACCACAAAGGTGAGGTCGCAGGTTCGAGCCAGACCCAATTCCAGCTCGCGCGAGGTGTTTGCTGTCCGCTGGAGTGCGTAGGCGGTTTCGCTGTCCCCCTCATCCATGAACAGCTTCGCCTGTCGCTCGAGCCGCAAGAAGTGAACGTCGACTGTGTCGTAGGCGATGACACACTTGGGTGCGAGTCGCCGCAGCTCCTCCAAAAAGCGCCAGGCAACGTTTGGCCGAGAAAGTAGCGTGAAGCGCAACTCGCTACCGAGTTCGCGAATAAACTCCAGCTGACGTCCCCATGACGTCAGGACGGTGACACCCAGCTGACGTAGTTCTTCGGTGTACGGTTCCGGCTCCGCGTCATTGGCTGGGAAGAACACCACACGACAGCCCAGTCCCACGAGTTGACGAATGACTTGCGACATTCTCGCCGACCCGGCGTCCATGTCAGGCATTGGCACCTTATGGTCGAGCACCAACACCAGCGGGCCGTCCTGGTCAAGCGGGTCACGCTGGCGGGCCAACCACAGGTTGGCGGGATTGGGTCCTGAGAACTGCTGGGTCAACTCGGCAGCCCACTTCTCCGCGAAGACTTTGCGGTTCAGTTCTTGATACCGCTTGATCCCAGATGAGCTGTCAGTGCCGTTCGAAATCCCCTCATGGTGTACGACGACAGCGCGCGGCTGGACGATGACGCGGTGCCCGGTCGCGCGAATCGCAAAGGCAAGGTCTGCGTCCTCGTAATAGGCCGGAGCGTATCGCCGGTCGAAGCCACCGACCTGCTCGAACAAATCTCGCCGCACGAGAATGGCGGCGCCCGACACGTAGTCCACATCGCGCAGGACGTTCACCGCGGGATCGTTGCTGTCACCGTTGCGGCCGTAATTCCACCCACTGGCGTCCGACCAAATGATGCCGCCCGCCTCCTGCAGCGATCCATCCGGGTATATCAGCTTTGCGCCCACCAGGCCGATGCGGTCGTCGCTGTTCGCCGTCTCGACCAGGCGTTCGACCGCATCGGGCAACACCTCGGTGTCGTTGTTGAGAAACATGATCAAGGCTGCCCGTGCACTGGCCGCGCCAAGGTTGCAGGCACCGACAAAACCCAGGTTGGTGCCGGTTGACACCAGCCGCACGCCGGGGCATTCCGCTATCCGAGCGGCTGAATTGTCGGGCGAGGCGTCGTCGACGACGATGACCTCAAACGGCACCGAGATGAAGGCCCCGGCAATGCTGCGCAAGCATTGTTGGGTGTAGGACCACTTGCCGTGCACCGGTATGACGATGCTGACCAGCGGCGCTTGGCTGGTCATGATGGTGACGGGGCCGAGATGGGGACGCTGTACGAGGGCGGCTTGCGGCGAAGCGCCACCGCGACCCATCGCTGATTCGTAGGCCCTGCGTAGCGGTGTCCCGCGTGGTGCGTAACGCTCGATCGTGTTCCGGTACGTCCGCAAGGCTCGTTGTACGGGCGCGGACACCTCATCGGTTACTGCCTGCAACTCAATCGCGCGCTGCTCGGCAACGGCGGCTTGGCGCGAGCTGACCAGGATGCTCTCTCTCAGCCATTCGACCATGGCAGCTTCACGCTCAGCCGCCCGCGTCTGCAAATGGAGCTGCGTGGAGAGCCGAGCCAGTTCCCCGCGCGTTTCGTCGGCTTCCGCGCGAGCCGCCTTAGCTGTTTCCTGCTCGCGGACCCGCAGCGATTCAACACGACGGAGTGCAGACTTCAACTCCTCGACTTCGCCACGCTCGATCTCGCGCTGATCCAGCAGTCGCGATTGATCCGCTCGGAGCATTTCGATCTCCGCGCGTTCGACGTCATGCTGGTTTAGCAGCCGATCACGCCAGCCTCGCAATTCGTCGCGTTCTTGCGCGACCGGCGTCAACTGCGATTGCAGAAGCGTGAAGTCGGGGTCAAGCATGATCGCCGCGGCTGGCGGCGACTTCAGTGGCTCATCGGAGGCGAGCGCGACGAGGTATGTGTGCGGCAAACCCGGCGCGATGGTCCAGCCGTCCTCGACACGATCTAGCGTGTGCGTGACGACATCACCGGGGGCGTCGAGGTTCTTCGCCGGGTAGATCACCGAACCCATCGCCATGCTCTGGTTGAACAGCACTTGGTACCCGAAATTGCGGGCCAGCAGCTCGTAAAGTTCCGTTCCCGTGAGTTCCTTCACGTGGAATGGGTTGTCATTGCCATGATCATGGCTGTAGATCTCGACGTCTGGGGTGCTGATGATCAGCACTCCGCCAGGGTTGAGTCGACTCTTGATCAAGCTAAGCACGGCGTTGTGGTCGCCAACATGCTCAATCGCCTCAAAACACACCACCAGATCGAATCGATCAACGTCCGCCAGCAAGGCTGGGTCGGTCATCGATCCAACGGCAAAGCTGAGCTTGTCGGATCCGTAATTGGCAATGGCGTGGTCAATAGATGGAGCGTCGATGTCGACGCCGACCACTTCGGACGCGACCTCGGCTAGCAGCGAGCTGCCGTACCCCTCGCCGCAGGCCAAGTCGAGCACCCGCTTGCCCTCTGCAAGACCGCGCGCAAGTGCGTAGCGGTGGTAATGCTCGTAGGCGACCTGCACGTCAGGCGTCCACGGAACGCAGCGTTCCCCCGTCCATTCGATCCCCCGGTCCAGAGGTTCGCCCATATGGACTCCGCCTTTCTGCGGTCGAGTGCGGTCCGGTAGCAGGATACGTCCACGGTGCGCTTTTTGAGCAGTCGGCAGAGCCGACGAACGACACAAAGTTGGCTATCACCAAGAGCGCGTCGGGCCGCGGCACGACAGGATGGCGTGGTGCGGTTGCTACCATTGCGCGGTTCGTGCATCGGTGGTCGCGTTCGTCTGGAGGGCTGGTCGAGTGTCCTCGCCTGTACCGGTAAGTGATCCGTCCCGGGCCGTGACCCAGCATCGTGACGAGCTGACGGCAGCAATGGGCGCCGTTCTCGACAGTGGCTTCTACATCATGGGACAGCAGCACGGGGGCTTTGAAGCGGAATTCGCAGAATTGCTCGGTGTGCAGCACGTCATCGGTGTAGCGAACGGTACCGACGCGCTGGAACTCGCCCTACTGTCGGTGGGTTGCGAACGCGGCGACAGGGTGATCACGGCGGCCAATGCCGGGGGTTATGCGACTGCGGCTTGCCTCAAGCTAGGGGCGCAGCCGTACTACGTCGACGTCGATGAAGCGTCACTGCTGTTGACCGAATCCGGGCTCGCCGCAGCCTTCAACGCTCTGCCGGCCCCACCGCGCGCGGTCATAGTGACGCACCTTTACGGCGCGATGGCGGACGTAGCCGCGATCGCAACGCTGTGCCGGCGGTACGAGGTAGCCCTGATCGAGGACTGCGCCCAAGCCGCTGGCGCCCGCCTGGATGGGCGCTGCGCGGGCAGCTTCGGTGACGTAGGCACCTTCAGCTTCTACCCGACTAAGAATCTGGGCGCACTCGGCGATGGCGGGGCGGTCTGCACGAATGAGCCGGGCCGAGCCGAGCAGTTGAAGAAGTTGCGCCAGTACGGCTGGGGCTCGAAGTACGACGCGGTCATCCCGGCGGGCCGCAACAGCCGGTTGGATGAACTCCAAGCGGCCGTCTTACGGACGCGAATTCCACGCCTCGACGCGGATAACGAACGCCGGCGAGGCATCCATGATCAGTACTCGCGGGCGGTGAAGGATGGTCCACTGCGGATGGTCCATCAGTCGGACTCGTCGTTCGTCAGCCATCTCGCGGTGGTGCTTGCGACTGACAGGACTGCGGCGCGGTCCGCGCTGCACCAGGCGGGTGTCCGAACCGACGTTCATTACCCGACGCCCGACCATCGTCAGAAGATCAGCTCCGATCGCCTGAGCGCGCTGCGCCTGCCCGTGACGGAGTGGGCGGCCGAGCACGTTTTCACTGTGCCGTGCTTTCCCGAACTTTGCGACGAGGAGATCGCCCGGGTGTGCGATGCGCTATCTGCCCTATGACTCGCGCGAAGTCGAGTTGACCGTGCCCAAGGAGCGGGCGGACGGACTCGGTATCCGATTTTCGGTAGTGGTACCGGTGTACGGCAATGCGGCGACGTTGCCCGAGGTCATCGACCGACTTTCTGACATGGCTCGACGACTGCCGGGAGCTCTCGAGGCCGTCTTCGTCGTAGACGGGTCGCCCGACGATTCATTGGCTTTGCTGCGGAAGCTGCTGCCCGACGCAGGCTTGCACGCCCAGTTGCTTGTGCATTCGCGCAACTTCGGGAGCTTCGCCGCCATTCGCACTGGGATGGCCGCTAGTCGTGGAGAATTCGTCGCGGCCATGGCGGCCGATCTGCAAGAGCCACCAGAACTGGTCGAAAAGTTCTTCGAGCTCCTGGTGACCGGAGACTACGACGTGTGTGTCGGAGTGCGGTCCGGCCGAGCCGATCCGGTGCTGAGCGGAGCTCAGGCCAGGGTGTTCTGGGCGCTCTATCGACGGTGGGTTCATCGCGACATCCCGGCCGGCGGTGTCGACATCTTTGCGTGTAATCGCCTGGTGGCCAGCCGCCTGAAGGAGATGGCTGAATCCCATTCCAGTCTGGTCGGCCTGCTCTATTGGCTCGGATTCAGGCGGGTAGAGGTGCCGTACGAGCGACTGGCCCGCACCGAAGGCAAGAGCGGATGGTCGACGCGACGCAAGGTCCGATATCTGCTCGACAGCGTCTTTTCTTTCACCGACTTGCCTATAAGTGTGCTGGTCGGGGTGGGCGCCATCGGCGTAATACTGTCCACCCTCGCGTCGATGGTTACCGTCGTCGCACGCATCGCGGGACTGATCAGGGTGCCGGGGTATACGGCGCTGATGCTTGTCCTATTACTGTCGGCCACCAGTATCTTGCTCGGTCTGGGAATCGTCGGCTCGTATGTGTGGCGCACTTATGAGAACAGCAAGCAGCGCCCCCTCTCGGTCGTCATGATCCACGAAACGGTGGATCCATGAGTCAGACTATGACGCCGGTGTGGCGCGGGCAGCTGGTTCGATTCATCGCTGTTGGTGGCTCGAATACGCTGGCGACCTACGCGATCTTCGTTTTGTTGTCCCTGTGGTTCGACGCCCGTCTCGCCTACTCGATCGCATTCCTGATCGGCATCGTCTACAGCACGGCTCTGTCGTCCCGATGGGTGTTCACCGGCGAACGGTCGGCGGCTCGACTCGGCGCTTTCGTCTCGTGGTACGTGGCCGTGTGGCTAGTTGGCATCTCGCTGGTCTGGCTGTTCGGAAGCGGCGATTTCGTACATCGAGTTGTTGCCGCCGCGTTGGTGCTCATGATCACCGTTCCGTTGAATTTCCTAGGCGGACGCCTCGTATTGGGACGCGCGATCGCCGCGTCAGGGAGCGGCAACCTATGACCTTCTTTCTCCATCCACAGGGCTTGTGCGAGAGCACCGAAGTGGGCGAGGGCACACGTATCTGGGCGTTTGCGCATGTCCTGGAAGGCGCGGTCGTCGGCGCCGATTGCAACGTCTGCGACGGGGTATTCATCGAGGGAGGTGCCTGGGTAGGCGACCGGGTAACGCTCAAGTGCGGGGTTCAACTGTGGGATGGCGTCACGTTGGGTGACGATGTTTTCATAGGTCCCAATGTGACTTTCACTAACGATCCCTTTCCGCGGAGCAAGCAATACCCGCAGGAATACCTGCGCACGCGCGTCGACCAGGGGGCGTCGGTCGGTGCGAACGCGACGTTGCTGCCCGGGATCCGAATCGGCCGCCAAGCAATGATAGGTGCGGGCTCGGTGGTGACGAAGGACGTGCCGCCCAACGCGATCGTCGTCGGAAACCCGGCTCGCATCGTCGGCTACACCGAGAACCCGGTCGAGTCGGCCGCGCTGACGCCGCGTGCTGTCACGGACGCGGCGATCGGTAGCAAGGTGCCAGGCGTGCGGCTGATCGAACTCGCTCTGGCCACGGACATGCGGGGCAGTCTGGTTGCGACGGAACTCGAAACGGACCTGCCCTTCGTGCCGCGCCGTACTTTTGTCGTTTTCGACGTGCCGTCGAAGGACGTTCGGGGTGAGCACGCGCACCGGGTGTGTGAACAGGTGCTGGTCTGCGTACGCGGGTCGGTCGTAGCGCTGGTCGACGACGGCCGTGTGCGACAACAATTCACGCTAGACAGCCCGAGACTTGCGTTGTACATACCCCCGATGATTTGGGGCACTCAATATCATTACTCGGCTGACGCCGTACTGCTCGTGTATGCCTCTCATCCATACGACAAAGACGACTACATACGTGACTACGACGACTTTATGCTGTTGAGCAAGGCGTCGCCTCTTGATGCCTAGGGCCAGCTGGCGGTCCGCGATCGAAGGGCTTTCCGGCCGGATTACTGTCCGATTCAGCCTCGTCGGGCCGTTGGCTGTGCTCGTCATCGCAATGCAGGTGACCGTATTCTGGGGGTACTGGTCAGGGTCGAAGACGCCACCGTGGGACTTCTACGGCGGCTATGGGTCCAACGCCTTCGCGTGGTGGACTGACGGCAGCTTCTTCCACCCGCAAGAATGGATGCCATACACATTCTCGGGTTTCCCGTCGAGTCTCGATTGGCAGAACAGTTCGTGGTATCTGCCGGTTGGAATCGCATCATTGTTCCGGCCCTATGACTTGCAGTGCGCGGCCGCTGTGTCGGCATTGCACGTCGCTCTGGGTGGCGTCGGAATAGCCGTACTGGCTCGACTGTGGCGGCTACCGAACGCCTCGGCGCTGTTCGCGGCAGCGGCGTGGAGTTTTGCGAGCGGCTTCTATGCCAACGCTGAACACGTCGACATCGTCCGTGGGTATGGCTGGGCTCCGTGGATACTCGCGCTGCTGTCTCCGGGGTGGAGGTGGCGCCGCCCGTGGGCTGTCCCGGTCGGTGCACTGATCGTCTGGCAATGCGTAGTCGGGGTTTATCCCGGGATCCTTGTCGCTGCTGTGTATTGCGGCCTCGGCTGGATGGCCGCAGGGTGGATTCACGAGCGCCGTATTGATCGCGTCCAAGTCAGCGGAATTGTCGCCGCCGGCCTGGGCGGTTTATTGCTTGCCGCCCCGAAACTGCTTCCTGCCGCGTTAAATCATTCACAATTACCCAGCCATAGCGCCAACACGTCGGTGCTCACCTGGCGGCTGTTCGGTACCGCATTCTTTAACTACGCCAGTCCGTCGTTGCCTAACGACATCAGCATGCGGTCCTTCTTCCTGCCGATCACGGTATTCGTCCTAGTGCTCTTCCTCAGATCTGTGGTGCCCCTGGCTCGGGCTGCACTGGCCGCGCTGGGCATCGCGGTCGTGTTGGGCCTGCCGTGGTGGCCGTGGAACGGTGTGGTGTCGAGTCTGCCCGGGCTCGGGCTCAGCCGATTCCGGATGAGCGACTTCAAGGTCTTTCTGCTGTTGGCACTGGTCCTGCTGGCGGCATGCGCGCTGCCCGAGCTGGTCAACCCGCCGCAGGTAAACCGGCCATCGCCACGCAGCGCGGCACTGCGAGTCTCGGCCCTGACTGTCATCGCCGCCGCGCTGGCGTTCTCCGGGCCGTACTCCGGTGCGGCGCGCGTGGTGCCGTTCTTGATCGTCCTTGTCCTGGGCGGATTCCTGATCGCGCGGTCCTTCGGCCGGGTGGTGCCTTCTCGACGCGGGGTCGCTGTCGGCGCGATCCTGCTGACCCTCGCCTCGGGCTTGCAGTGGGCCTTCACCGAAACGCTGCCCTGGCGGGTGGACCGAGCCGTCGCCGAGAAGGCGACCTACGGTGCGACCGTCGACTCGTTGATCAAGGAGCGATCTACCCGCACGGGCGCACAGCGTCCCGGCCGACAGGCAGCGCCCCCGGCCGCCGGGGCGAACGTCTTGCAGTCGCAGTCGTTCAACCGTGGCGCCTATTCCGCAACGTCGTACGTCGGGGGCTACGTCAATTTGAAGGGCTCGCCGACGGCCGACCATCTGCTGGCAGGCCTGACCGACCCGGTCTGGGGGCAGCCGCTCAACAGCTTCCTGGCGGCGCCGGGGACCGCGTTGGCCACCGCCCCTGGCGCGCACGTCACACCCACCGACCTCACCGCCTGCTCCGCCACCGCGCAATGTGGTGCCCGCGCCACGGTCATCCCGGCCGGGTACACCCCCGGGCACCTGAGTTACCGCGTGTCTGCCAACGAAGAGGCGACCTTGTTGTTGAATGAACCCGATTACGCCGGGTGGCAAGGCTCGATCTGCGCCGCTGACGGTTGCCGGGCTCGCTCGGTCGTATCAGGGGACTTCGACCTCGTGCAGGTCACTGTGCCGGCCGGCACCTGGACGTTGCACCTGAACTATGGTGCGCCGGGCCGTGAGGCGGCCTGGGTACTCTTCTGGCTTGGCCTCCTGTTTTCTGTGGGGGTTGCCGCGGTGGCTGGTCGCCCTCGGCAGCCGTCTGTCACGTCGGCCCCGATGTCGATGACCGAGAAAGGACGACCGGATGAGTCTCGACGAGATCCTGGTGGCCGCCGACAAATGGCGGGCCAAGCTGCTCGATCTCAAAGCGGCGAACCCGCCGACTGACTTCAGTTGGTACGGCTATGACATCCTGGCCAACACCGCTCACCTCGACGGGCTGCTGTCCGGTGCTGATCGCGACGTCTTCGACACGATCGACGGTGGGTCGATTGCCGATATCGGCGCAGCGGATGGTGATCTCGGGTTTCTGTTCGCAGACCTCGGCTTCGACGTCGACGTCGTCGACTGGCCGTCGACGAACTGGAACGGCATGCGAGGGGCGAGGGCGCTGCGGGACCTGCTCGGTTCGCCCGCGACTATCAATGAGGTGGATCTGGACTCGCAGTTCGATCTGCCGCGCGAGCGGTACGACATGGTGCTGCTGCTGGGCATCCTTTATCACCTGAAGAACCCGTACTACGCGCTTGAATACATCGCCCGCCACAGTCGGTACTGCCTGCTCAGCACGCGGGTTGCCCGGCTGGTGCGCGCCGATGGCACCGTCATCGACGGTGAACCAGTGGCTTATCTGCTCGACCCGGCCGAGTGCAATAACGACGCCACCAACTTCTGGATCTTCACCCTTGCGGGACTGCATCGGCTGGCGCAACGCTGCGGCTTCGTGGTGAAGGCGTCGTACACAGTCGGCGATCTGACCGCATCCAACCCGCAGGATCCCGATCATGATGAACGGGCCTTCATGTTGCTGGAGAGCACGGTGTACCAACGCTGAACGGTGAGGGTCGGACTCGGGATGGGCTGGACGGAAGGCGGGACTGAAGCGGTGCAGGGCAGATTTCGCCGCCGGCTGTTCGCCGCCGAGATTGCGGTGCTGCTGCTAGTGCTGCTCTGCGCGTGCGGCGGCAACCCGGCAATCCCGGTGCCAGTCATCACCGTGTCTGCCGCTGGCTCGTCGACCGCCAAACCCGGCATGGCGCTCACCGTGCTCGAACGGCGCAGCGGTTGCGGGAAGGCTCCGTACCAGACCTACGTCGCCTGGCGGGTGAGCGGACCGCAACCGCCGCCAGTCACGGTTCGGGTGATGGCGCCCGATGGCGTCGAATTTGTGGAAGCTTCGACGGCTACCGGCAGCGCGTTGACCGGGCCGTGGGTACGAGCCGGGTTGAAATTCTTCTTAACGAACGGCGATGGCGCCGTGCTCGCCTCAGCTAGCGCCCCGGACGACCGGTGCTGACCAATAGCGCCGACGTCAGCGTGCCGCGACTGTCGGGCCTGAGTGGGCGCATAGCCACCGCCCGAAGACTGTTGCCGAGTGGTTTGGCGATCGTCGTGCCCCTGGTCGCGATGGCGTGGGCGCTGTGGTGGGACTGGGGTCGTCCGGGTCTTTATATGGACGCCATCAACCCGGAATATCTGGGTCAGTGGGTGCTGCACGGCAGTCCGAGCACCCACTCGCTGATGCCGGGCAACGCGCTGTTCGGCCGACTTCCTGTATTCACGGGCAGCGTCTATCACGGCAGCACGCAGCTTTACTTTTCCCTTCCGTTCGTGGCCGTCTTCGGCTTCAATCTCGCAGCCTGGCGTGTGGTTCAGTTCGTCGCTGCCGGCATCATGCTCTTGCTTGTCGTGCGTCTGATCAGCAATACGCTCGGTCCGGCGCGGCGCCGCGGGGCCGCTGTTTTGTCATTGCTGGCCGCTCTCGGTCTAGTTGCCGATCCGGCCTTTTCGTTGGCACTCCGGACGCAGGCGTACAGCTGTCTGTTCCCGATGATGTTCCTGCTGGGTTCACTTGTGGTGCTGCGGTTGGGCACCGACACTGATCCTGGGTGGCGGCGACGGGTGGCGGCCGGAGTCCTCTACGGCCTCGCCGCGTTCAGCTATTTCATCTTTCTGCTTTTCGCTCCGGCGATGCTGTTCATCCTGTGGCGATCGGCGCATCCAGCGCCGCTGCTGCGTCGTTTGCGGTGCCTAGTTCCGTGGCTCGTAGGCACGATCATCGGATACTCGCCCTTCATCCTCGGCATGTTCCTGATCGCTCGTGCGCTCGGCGGTATCAGCCAGGCTCGGCAATATCTCGCCGGGCTGTCCGACACGCTCCACGTAGGCCCGCAGACAACCGGATTTCTGCCCCGAATCGAAGCGCCGATCAAGAATTTTCACTACATGATTAACGGCGAGTGGGTTTCGCTGATGATCCTGGCCAAGCCGGTCAGCGTCTGGGGTGACGTGCGAGCCGCTGTCGGGCTGACTCTGATCGTGGTGGGATTCCTGCTCAGTCTCTGGCGCCGCTTCGACGCGCGATACCGGCACGCTCAGCAGGCCGTGGTCGCGCTGCTGGTGTCATTCATGGTTGTGTCGGTGCTGTTCGGCGATCGACTGGCTGGGCATCATTTCTCGGCGTTGATGCCGCTCTGGTACCTGGCCATTGCGCTTTCCCTGGCGATCATCGCCGAAGTCGTGCGCGGCCTCTGCGCGTCACGACTCGAGCTTCGGGTCGCGAACCGGATTGCGTGGTCGGCGATAGTTGCGGTCACTGCTGGCATAGCCCTGTGCGGGCTCGGGAGTCAGGTGGCCGCCCACCGTGAGATCAGGCGCTCGGGGGGCGCGTTGCTCTACTCTCAGGCAGTCACCCAACTGGCGGTGTCGATAGAAGACCTGCCTACTCATAGCACGGTCTACACACCGGACTGGGGTTACGGCATGGAGTTGGAATTTCTAGCCGGCGACAAAGCGAATGTGGTCTTTGCTAACGGCACGCCGGCCCGCGTCCACGCCTCAGCCTGCGTCAACCGACCTGTCGCGATCATCGCTACCTTCCCGTCTGCCCTCGATGCCGCGGCACTGGCGGCTAAGTCGATGACCGCAGCGCAACCGCGGCAACTTTGGTTGAACGACGCCGGTGTGCCGCTGATCCAGGTCGACTGGTTCATGTCGGACCGGCCTTGTTGAGTTCCCATGAACCGCTCAATGCCGTGAGCCGCTCGTTGGAGTGGCCGGACCCGCCTTCGCTTTCGCCCGACGACATCGAGGCATTCCGGCGTCACGACGGACCACCATATTCATCATGTGCATCGAGGCACGTGAGTTGAAACGCGGCATCCGCAAAGGACTCCCCGCTTTGGTCGGCTTGGTTGTCCTGGCGGCCGGGGCCTGGTTGATCTATCGCGACCGGTCGGGCTTGGCGGCTGCGTACGACGATGTCGGCGCCGGCTCGCTCTTGATATCGGCACTGTTAGCAGTGCTCGGAACAGCCTGCATTGAGCGCATCTGGGCGTCAGTTCTACGCGGACTGGGTACCAGAGCTCCTGCTCGGCAGGTGGCCGGGGTGTTCTTTGTCAGTCAACTCGGCAAGTACCTGCCGGGCTCAGTGTGGCCGGTCCTGGCGCAGATCCAGTTCGGGCGGCGTGTCGGGGCGCCGCGGCGAAATATGCTGGCCGCCAATCTGATCATGCTTGTCGTCGTAAGCGTAAGTGGTTTGCTGTCCTCGGCAGTGCTGCTTCCGTGGGCGGCACGCGCGGGTCTGCACGGCTTGGGCTGGGTATTCGTGCTGCTCGTGCCTCTGGTCGCGCTCCTGCATCCGCGTGCCGTACCTGCTTTGCTGGATGCAGCGTTTGGCTTGCTGCATCGAGAACCGCTGCGGCTCCGAGTCGACGGCCGTCGGATGTGGGCGGCGATGGGTTGGGGATTCCTCACGTGGGTGTTACTCGGTGCCCACCTGCTGGTAATGACGCGCGCGCTCGGCGCTACCGGAGCGGACGCGATCGGCGCGGCGATTGGCGGGATGGGACTCGCCTTCGCCGCTGGCCTGCTGTTCATCCCGGCGCCGGCTGGAGCTGGACTGCGCGAGGCCGTATTGGTGGCCACCTTTGGCCCGGAGATTGGAACGACCAACGCCTTGGCGGTGGCCGTCGCCTCGCGGGTGTTACTCCTCGTTGCCGATGTGACGCTTGCTCTCGCCGGGGCGCTCGTCGGGCGGACCGGCCCCGCCCTATCTGCTGGGGATACGCCGCGATCGTCTGGGGTGGGGAACGAAACTGAGGTGGTCGACACCCGAGGTTCGGTCAGGGACGAAGACTAAGAATTGAGGTCTGGTCCGGATACGGGAGTGTGGGTGTCAGCCCGAAGTACCTGCGTTCGAAGACCGCGCACTCTCTGATCTTCGCACGGTAGCGACGGCGCAGGCTGTTGTCGAAGACGATAATCCCATCGTCGGCGAGACGCTTCGTGGCGGCTTCCAGGCATGCCTCCCGCGCCCTTCCGTCGATGACGATTAGGTCGAATTGCCCGGGCACCGAATCGATTGAGGCCACGTAGTCGGCAAAGTCCAGACTTTCGTGGCCCTCTTTAGCCGATGGGACCGCGGGGTCGTTGGATGTTGCCGGTTCGACGATCTGCAGGTCTGCGTTGGCGTAATCGCGTAGCTCGACACGCATACGCTCGCCGAAGGCGCGGTGATGTTCGACGCTGTGTACATCACCAGCCCGGCGAGCCAGCCAGATCGTGCTCGCGCCCGAGCCGTACTCGAAAACGCGGACGGGCTTCGTCCGATCCGCCAACCAGCGGTCGACCTCGTTGATCGCTCGATACGTCCACCAGGGCAGGTCGAGTCGGGCCAACGCCGTCGAGTCGTGAATCGAGGTGAGGGTGAACGCCCAGTGCAGGAAGGGTTTGGACGTCGGGGGCGGCGTCTCGGGGAGAAGATTCAGTCGGCGCAGCAAGGCGCCTAGCAGACGCATGAGGCCGACGTAGCTTCGTTTGAGAAGCTGCATCGTGGTCCCCACAGTCGAATGGCTTACCCGCACCTGGCCTCCACGTCAGCATTCGCTCAGCAGCGTCGACCGCATCTCAGACAGCCGATGCGTAAACCGACGCTGCTGCTGAAGTCTGCCATCTAGGTGTCCTAACGATGAGACGGCCATGTGAATAGTGCGCCGCGGGGTCGGCCGCCCAGCCGCGGGAAATGAATCCGATGTTGCCCCGGGCACCTCGCGCCACTTTCGCTTCGGCGGGTCTCCGGGTAGAACTGGTAACGAAACCGTCGCCGATCGCCCAGATGAGGTACGTAATGGCACGTTCGATCCTGAACTTCATCAATGGCGCGTCGGTGCCGGCGGCGGACGGGGGGACGCTCGACGTCACCAATCCGGCCACCGGCGAGGTGTACCTGAACGCGCCGCTGTCCCGGGCCGAGGACGTGGACCGGGCCTACCGGGCGGCCGCGGCCGCTTTCGAAACGTGGCGTGACAGCACCCCGAGCACCCGGCAACTCGCACTGCTCAAGTTCGCCGATGCCATCGAGGCCCGCGCCGAGGAGTTGATCGCGGTCGAGAGCGAGAACACCGGAAAGCCGCTGGCGTTGACCCGCAGCGAAGAGATTCCGCCGATGATCGACCAGGTCCGCTTCTTCGCCGGGGCGGCCCGGCTGCTCGAAGGCAAGTCGGCGGGGGAGTACCTGGCCGGCCACACGTCCTATGTACGCCGCGAGCCGGTCGGCGTCGTCGGCCAGGTCGCGCCCTGGAACTACCCGATGATGATGGCCATCTGGAAGGTCGCGCCCGCGCTGGCCGCCGGCAACACCGTCGTCCTCAAGCCGTCGGACACGACGCCGGCCAGCTCGGTGATGCTGGCCGAGATCGCGGCCGAATTCCTGCCGCCGGGCGTGCTGAACGTGGTCTGCGGCGACCGGGACACCGGCCGTGCGCTGGTCGCCCACAAGACGCCGGCCATGGTGTCCATCACCGGTTCGACCCGCGCCGGTTACGAGGTTGCCCGCAGCGCGGCCGAGGACCTCAAACGCGTTCACCTCGAACTCGGTGGCAAGGCGCCGGTGATCGTGTTCGACGACGTCGACATCGAAGCGGCCGCCGAGGCCATCGCGGTGGCGGGCTACTTCAACGCCGGCCAGGATTGCACGGCCGCGACCCGGGTGCTGGCCCGCGAAGGCTTCGCGGAGGAGTTCGCGGCGGCCCTGGCCGAGCAGGCCCGCAGTACCAGAACTGGCGCGGCCGACGACGAGGACGTGCTGTACGGACCGCTGAACAACGCCAACCAGCTCGCGCACGTATCGGGTCTGGTCGACCGGCTCCCGGATCACGCCGCACTGCTTGCCGGCGGGCATCAGCAAGGCCACACCGGCTATTTCTACGAGCCGACCGTGCTGTCCGGCATCCGTCAGGCCGACGAGCAGATTCGCACCGAGATCTTCGGCCCGGTCATCACCGTGCAGTCCTTCACCGACGAGGACCAGGCCGTGGGCTGGGCCAACGACGTCGAGTACGGGCTGGCGTCCTCGGTGTGGACCCGCGATCACGGCCGCGCGATGCGGGTCAGCAATCGGCTCGATTTCGGCACGGTCTGGGTGAACACCCACATCCCGCTGGTGGCCGAGATGCCGCACGGCGGATTCAAGCATTCCGGGTACGGCAAGGATCTGTCCATGTACGGCCTGGAGGATTACACCCGCATCAAGCACGTCATGCACAACATCGATTTCTGACGTCGAGGGCAAAGCACTCAGCGTAAGTTTGCGAGCATGAAGAACCTGGTGCTGGCCGAACTCGTGGCCAATGTACTGACCATCGTCGTCGAAACCGGCGCGCCGGTCGAGGCCGGCGACACGCTGGTCATTCTGGAGTCGATGAAGATGGAGATCCCGGTGCTCGCCGAGGTCTCCGGGACGATCGCCGAGATTGCCGTCAGCGTCGGCGAGGTGATCACCGAAGGTGACACCATCGCGGTGATCGAAAGCGCGCGATGATCCCGGGCAGCGAGCGAATAACCTTGTCCTAAAAGGAGAAACCGATGTCGATCGAACAGCGACGGGTCCTGGCTACCGCCATTCCCGGTCCGAAGTCGACAGAACTCCAGCAACGGAAGAAGGCCGCCGTATCGGCCGGCGTCGGCGTCACGCTGCCCGTCTACATCGAACGGGCCGGTGGCGGCATTCTGGTGGACGTGGACGGCAACCAGCTCATCGACTTCGGCTCCGGAATCGCCGTCACCACCGTGGGAAACTCAGCACCGCGGGTGGTCGAGCGCGTCCAGCGGCAGGTCGCCGACTTCACCCACACCTGCTTCATGATCACGCCGTACGAGGAGTACCTCGAGGTGTGTGAGGCCCTCAACGCGCTGACCCCCGGCGATCACGACAAGCGCTCGGCCCTGTTCAACTCCGGCGCGGAAGCCGTCGAGAACGCGATCAAGGTTGCCCGTGCGGCGACCGGGCGGCAAGCCGTCGTCGCCTTCGATCACGCCTACCACGGGCGTACCAACCTGACCATGGCGCTCACCGCCAAGAACATGCCTTACAAGCAGAGCTTCGGGCCGTTCGCGAACGAGATCTACCGCGTGCCGATGGCGTACCCGTACCGCTGGCCGACTGGTTCGGAACACTGCGCCGACGAGGCCTTCGCGATGTTCGTCAACACCGTGCACGCCCAAGTCGGGGAGGCCAACACCGCGGCCGTGATCGTTGAGCCGATCCAGGGCGAGGGCGGTTTCATCGTGCCGCCGCCGGGCTTCCTCTCCATGGTGGCCGACTGGTGCACCGAAAATGGCATCGTGTTCATAGCCGACGAGATCCAGACTGGTTTCTGCCGGACGGGTGACTGGTTCGCCAGCGAGTTCGAAGGCGTGGTGCCCGACCTCATCGCCACCGCGAAGGGCATCGCCGGTGGCTTGCCGCTGGCCGGGGTGACGGGCCGCGCCGAACTGATGGACGCGGTGCACGTGGGTGGCCTCGGCGGCACCTACGGCGGCAACCCGGTCGCGTGCGCAGCCGCCCTCGGGGCCATCGAGACGATGCGGGCCGAGGACCTGCCCGGCCGGGCCCGCATCATCTCCTCGATCATGCTGCCTCGGCTGCGCACGATGGCGGAGCGGTTCGAGCTGATCGGCGATGTCCGAGGCCGAGGCGCGATGCTGGCGATCGAGCTGGTGTCCGACCGGTCCGCCAAGACACCGGACCCCATTGCGACCGGCCTGATCAGCTCGGCCTGCCACCAGCAGGGCCTCGTCACACTCACCGCCGGTACGTTCGGCAACGTGTTGCGCTTCTTGCCTCCACTGTCCATCGGCGACGAGCTGCTGACCGAGGGGCTCGACATACTGGAAGCCGCGATCGTGCAACATCTGGCATCGCCGTGATGCCAAATGTTGCACGATCGAGGAGAAAAGGACTGATCACATGACCGCGTTCTGGTTGTCCGGCCAGGCCACCACCGGCGAAGGCACCCTGGAAGTCACCTCGCCTTGGGACGGCCGCGTCGTGGGCGAAGTTTCGCTGCCCACCGACGCCCAGATCGAACAGGCGGTGGCCGACCTGCACGCCGTTCGCCAGCAGGCCCAGGCGCTGCCGGCCCACGTGCGCGCCGGTGCCCTCGACCACATCAGCCGGCGCATCGCCGAGCGAGCCGACGAGATCGCCGCGGTGATCACCGCCGAGAACGGCAAGCCGCTGGTCTGGGCTCGGGGTGAGGTCTCCCGGGCGGTTTCGACGTTCCGCTGGGCGGCCGAGGAGGCCCGCCGGTTCGCCGGCGACCTGCAGCGCCTGGACACCGACCCGGCCGCGACCGGGCGACTGGCCGTGGTTCGCCGGTTCCCGCGAGGGCCGGTGCTGGGCATCTCGCCGTTCAACTTCCCGCTGAACTTGGTTGCCCACAAGGTGGCGCCGGCCATCGCGGTCGGCGCGCCCATCCTGGTCAAGCCCGCTCCGGCGACTCCGCTGACGGCGATGATCCTGGGCGAGATCATTGCCGAGACCGACCTGCCACCCGGCATGGTCAGCGTGCTGCCCGTCCCCAACGCCAAGATGGCCGCGCTGGTGGCCGATCCGCGGCTGCCCGTCATCTCGTTCACCGGATCCGGGCCGGTCGGCTGGTCGCTGCGGGAACAGGCGCCGCGCAAACACCTGACCCTCGAGCTGGGCGGCAACGCGGCGGTCGTGATCGACCGGAGCTGGCCTGATCTGGCCGCCGCCGCCGACCGGGTCGCGCTGTTCTCCAACTACCAGGCCGGCCAATCCTGCATTGCGGTCCAGCGGGTCTATGTCCACACCGACGTCTACGACGAGTTCGCCGATCTGCTGGTCAAGGCGGTTGAGAAGCTGCCCACCGGCGATCCCGCTGCGGACGGCGTCCAGGTCGGCCCGGTGATCAACGATGCCGCCGCCGAACGCATCGAGAGCTGGATCGACGAGGCCCGGGCCGGTGGGGCGAACGTGCTCACCGGTGGTACCCGCGACGGACGGACGGTGGCGCCGACCGTGCTGACCGACGTGCCGAGCAGCGCCGCCCTGGCCAACGACGAGGTGTTCGGTCCGGTGCTCACCCTGGCCCGGGTCGCGTCGCTGGACGATGCCTTCACGGCGGTGAACCAGTCCCGCTTCGGGCTGCAGGCGGGCGTCTTCACCCGCGATGTGCAGGCGGCCTTCAAGGCGCACCGGGAGCTCGAGGTCGGCGGGGTGATTATCGGCGACGTGCCGTCCTACCGGGCCGATCAGATGCCCTACGGCGGCTGGAAGGAATCCGGGGTGGGCCGCGAGGGCCTGCACTCAGCCATGAACGATCTGACCGAAGAGCGGGTTCTGGTGCTCACCGGGTTGGACCTCTGACCGGTTCACCGCCGAAAGTCCTACTCTCCCGTCGTCATGGCAACGGCAGAGTAGGACTTTTCGGGCTGGGGCAATTGAGGTTGGGCGTCCCGGTAGACTTGGCCCCGAATTTGCCGCACCCGTCGCCAGCGCCTTTGGAGTGATCGTGGGACTCGTCGTACAGAAATACGGCGGTTCGTCGGTTGCTGACGCCGAACGGATCAAGCGGGTCGCCGAGCGCATTGTGGCCACTCGGCGGGACGGCAATGACGTGGTCGTCGTCGTCTCGGCCATGGGCGACACCACCGACGAGCTGATCGATCTCGCCGAGCAGATCGTGCCGGTGCCGGGCGGTCGCGAGTTCGACATGCTGCTCACCGCGGGCGAGCGGATCTCGATGGCCCTGCTGGCCATGGCCATCCAGTCGCTGGGCTACCCGGCCGAATCGTTCACCGGCTCGCAGGCCGGCGTGCTAACCACGGCGGTGCACGGCAAGGCCCGGATCGTGAACATCACTCCCGGCCGGGTCGAGACCTCGGTGGCCGAGGGCAACGTCGCCATCGTGGCCGGTTTTCAGGGCGTCTCGCCCGACACCAAGGACATCACCACCCTCGGCCGCGGCGGTTCGGACACCACTGCGGTCGCGCTGGCCGCCGCGCTCAAAGCCGACGTGTGTGAGATCTACACCGACGTGGACGGCGTCTACACCGCCGACCCTCGCATCGTGAAGAACGCCCGCCGGCTCGAGACCGTGACGTATGAAGAGATGTTGGAACTAGCCGCCTGTGGCGCGAAGATCCTGCACCTGCGTTCGGTCGAATACGGCCGCCGGTACGGCGTTCCCATTCACGTCCGATCATCGTTTTCACCACTGACGGGCACCATGGTGTCCGGCTCGATGGGAGATCTCACTGTGGAACAGGCCATCATCTCCGGCGTTGCCCATGACCGCAGCGAAGCCAAGGTCACCGTGGTCGGCGTCCCGGACAAGCCCGGCGAGGCGGCCGCTCTGTTCAAGGTGCTGGCCGAGGCCGAGATCAATCTGGACATGATCGTGCAGAACGTATCCACCAAGGGAACCGGCCGCACGGACGTGTCCTTCACGCTGCCCAAGACGGACGGGCAGACGGCCGTGCAAGCGCTGGCCAAGGTCAAGGCGCAGGTCGGCTTCGAAGATGTGCTCTACGACGACCACATCGGCAAGCTGTCCCTGGTCGGCGCGGGCATGCGCTCGCACCCAGGCGTGTCGGCGACCTTCTTCATGTCCCTGGCCGAGGCCGGTGTCAACGTCGAGATGATTTCGACGTCCGAGATCCGGATCTCCGTGGTGTGCCGGGACACCGAGCTGGACGCGGCCGTGCGCGCGGTCCACGACGCGTTCGAGCTGGGCTCGGATCAGGAAGAAGCAGTGGTGTACGGAGGAACCGGACGATGAGTGCAGCGGTGAATGGCTCGCGTGCCGGCCTACGGGTCGGCATTGTCGGAGCAACCGGGCAGGTGGGTGGCGTGATGCGCCGCATCCTGGCCGAACGGGACTTCCCGGTCGCGCAGATGCGGTATTTCGCCTCGGCCCGGTCGGCCGGTTCGACGCTGCCGTGGGGGGACGCCGACATCGTGGTCGAGGATGCCGAGACGGCTGATCCGGCCGGTCTGGACATTGCCTTGTTTTCGGCCGGCGGGTCGACGTCCAAGGCGCTGGCCCCGCGTTTTGCCGCCGCCGGCGTCACGGTGATCGACAATTCCTCGGCCTGGCGGATGGATCCCGATGTGCCGCTGGTCGTGGCCGAGGTCAATCCTGCGGCGATCCGGGACGCCCGCAAGGGCATCATCGCCAACCCGAACTGCACCACCATGGCCGTGATGCCGGTGCTCCGTCCGCTGCACGAGGCGGCCGGCCTGATTAAGCTGGTGGCCTCGACCTACCAGGCGGTGTCCGGCAGCGGGTTGGCCGGCGTCGAAGAGCTGGACACCCAGATTCAGAAGGCCGGTTCGGCGACGTCGCTGACCTTCGACGGTTCGTCGGTGGACCTCGGCTCGCCCGTCAAATACGTGGCCCCGATCGCCTACAACGTGCTGCCGCTGGCCGGTTCCATCGTCGATGACGGCTCGTTCGAGACCGATGAAGAGAAGAAGCTACGCAACGAGAGCCGCAAAATTCTCGGCATTCCGGACCTGAAGGTGTCCGGGACCTGCGTTCGGGTGCCGGTGTTCACGGGGCATTCGCTGTCCATCAACGCCGAGTTCGCCCGGCCGTTGTCGGTGCAGCGCGCGTTGGAGCTGCTGTCGGACGCGCCGGGCGTCGAGGTCGTCGACGTGCCGACTCCGCTCGTCGCGGCCGGTCAGGATCCAAGCTATGTCGGCCGGATCCGGCAGGACGACGGCGTGGACGGTGGCCGGGGTCTGGCGCTGTTCGTGTCGAATGACAACCTGCGCAAGGGTGCTGCGCTGAACACCGTCCAGATCGCGGAGCTGATCGCGGCCAACCGCTAGCTCAACCCGTTGGACGGTCTCTGCGCCGATCCGGTCAGACGGTCTTCGCCCCAGCGGGGTCGGGCAGCGGCGCGTTCCACTCGAACGGTTCGATGCCCTGCAACACCCGGCTGCGTTTGCGCTTGTTCAGATGGTCGATATAGAGCACGCCGTCCAGATGTTCGGTCTCGTGCAGCAGGCAGCGGGCCAGAAACCCGGTGCCGGTGACCTCGATCGGCTTGCCGTGCTTGTCCTGCCCCTGAACGGTCACCACGCTGGGGCGACCGAGGACGGCGTACGGGCCCGGCACTGACAGGCAGCCCTCTTCGCTCTTGTCCTCGGGGCCAGCGGTGGCGACCACCCGGGGATTCACCACGTGCCCCTTGTGCTGAACGTCCTCGTCGTCGTGGCAGTCATAGACGAACACGGCCAGCCCCACCCCGATCTGGGTGGCGGCCAGACCGACGCCCTCGGCCACGTACATGGTGGCGAAAAGGTCGTCGATGAGCCGCGCAAGGGAATCGTCGAAATCGGTGACCTTCGCGGTCGGGGTGTGCAGCACCGGGTCGCCGACAACGACCACCGGACGAGCAGAACCAGGCATGGTGACACATTCTATGGGCCGGTTCGGGTGCGTTGTGCGATGTCGTTGTAACGTCGATAACGCCGGTCAGGGGTTGGGGAGTCAGCTTGGGCCGCAGGTGAGAGAGCTGACGCCAGATGGCAATG
>JAOPUZ010000043.1 GCA_025966315.1 Frankiales bacterium
CCCACCTGGATCGACCCCACCCAAACCCCCCAACACAACCGACACCACCACCAATGAGCCCCGCGCAATGACCGTTGCCCACGCGCAATGACCCTGACCCACCCGCCCTGACCGCTGCCCAATGACCCTTACCCACCCGCCCATGGCCGGCGCGCAATGACCGTTGCCCACCCGCCCTGACCGCAGCGCAATGACCCTTGCCCACGCGCCTTGACCGGCGCCAATGACCCTGACCCGCGCCCCATGACCGCCCTCCAATGACCGTTGCCCACGCGCCCTGACCTCCCTCCAATGACCGTTGCCCACGCGCCCTGACCGCTGCCCAATAACCCTGACCCACACGCTCTGGCCGCCGCGCAAAGACCCTTGCCCACCCGCCCATGACCACTGCCCAATGACCCTTACCCACGCGCCCTAACCGCCGCGCAAAGACCCTTGCCCACGCGCCCATGACCGCTGCCCATCACCCCTGCGCACCGGCCGGTCACCGCTGCCCGAATGAACTCAGCTCATGACCGGCCCACGACCGCCACCCAAGACGCTCGCCCACGACCGCCACCCAAGACGCTCGCCTACGACGGCTGCCCATCACCGCGCAGGGCAGCGGCACCATTGCCCGGGTTGGCACTTGGGCCGCCCAGAAACCTGCCAGACACCTGCCCAGAGACCTGCCAGAGCCTGCCCAGAGACCTGGTGGGGCCAGCTGGCTGGTCGACCTCATTGCGACCTCGGGTGTCGGCACCATTCGGGCCGGAGTTTCCACCTTCCAGTTGCCCGACGGACTCTGCGACCACACGATCAGGAGCGATCCCGTGAATCCCGGCTGACCCACACAAGCGTCGTTGGCGGTGTCGGACCGATCGGCAAGAATGGCGCCATGGCAGCGCAATACGGTCCGCACCGGTGGTCGGCAAGTGATCGTGAGGGCGAGTCGACGGGCGCGTTCCGCGGTGCGCGCTTCACGGTCGAAGACCTCGCCGGTGCGACGTTCCAGGACTGTGACCTGAGCCAGCTCAAGATCATCGATTCCTGGCTGGTGAACGTCGACGTATCTGGATACGTCGACAACTTCACCATCAACGATGTCGACGTCACCGCGTTCGTCGCGGCCGAACTCGACCGGCGACACCCGGAACGGGTACAGCTGCGGCAGCTGCGCGGCGCCGATGACTTCCGCGCGATGTGGGACACGATCGAACGGCTGTGGTCGAATGCGGTCGCCCAGGCCGAGCGGTTGCCCGAACCGGCTCGCCAGCAACGAGTCGACGATGAATGGTCTTTCGTCGAGACGATGCGCCATCTCGTCTTCATCACCGATTCGTGGGCGAGCCGCCCCGTTCTCGACGAGCCGGCGCCGTACCACCGGCTGGGCCTACCGCAAACCGCCTACCCGCCCGCCACTGCCGCGGCGCTCGGCATCGACCTCGGCGCGCGGCCGTCCTTCGCGGAAGTCATGACTGTGCGCGCCGGCCGTCTCGCCCTGATGCGCGGCATCGTCGATGCATTGAGCGACACCGAATTGGCCCGCAGCTGCCGGCAAAGCCCCGCGCCCGGTTACCCCGATGAATCGCGCATGGTTGGCGAATGCCTTGCCGTGGTCATGGAAGAGGAATGCGAGCACTATCGCTTCGCGCTGCGCGACCTGGCCAAACTGCCCTAGTCACTCGCGAGCATCAGGTGAATTGAACGCGCTGCCGGGCGGGACTTGCGTCGAATCGATGAGAGCAGCCGACCGCCCACCCCCCGGAAAAGGCGCCGAACGCGGGACCAAAGTCCCACGCAGATGCGGGACCAGTGACTCTGCACCGACGTCCGCGCAGCAACCAGAGTGGGTATCGAAGCCACCGCGCAAAGGGAGTACGGACATGAGCGAGCAACCGCAGTCAACCGGATCGGCGCACATTGTCGTCGGCGTCGACGGATCCGAGCCGTCGCGCGAAGCACTGAGATGGGCCGCGCACTACGCCCAGACCATCGGCGCCAGTATCGATGCGGTCATCTCCTGGCATTACCCCAGTACGTACGGGTTGGGTGGAGTCCTCATCGACTGGGATCCCGAGTCAGAGGCCCGCAAGGTGCTGGCCGACACCGTTACGGCAGTCCTCGGTAGCCACCTGCCGCCAACCCTGACCCAGGTGGTCCGCGAGGGCAACCCGGCCCAAGTCCTGCTTGATGAAACCAAAGACGCCCGGATGCTCGTCGTCGGCAGCCGCGGACACGGCGGATTTGCCGGGCTGCTTCTCGGTTCGGTCAGCGCCAACTGTGCTGAGCACGCGCAATGCCCCGTTCTCGTCATCCACGGAAAGGCACAATCATGACCACCTCGATCCTCGAAACTCCCGCGCCCAGCACGTCCGGCTCAGACGCTGACCGTCGCGTTCCTCGACGCATGATCGACACCGTGTTGACCGCGGGCGGTCTGCTGATGACCGTGCTACTCGTCGTAGCGGGCGCCCTGCTGATCTGGGCTCACACGTTCGTCGGCAGTCAGGTCCACGATCAGCTTGCCGCCGAGAAGATCTTCTTCCCGGCCGCGACCAGCCCCGCCGTCGCCGGATCGGAATTCGCGGCCATGCGTCAGTACGGTGGCCAGCAGCTGACCACCGGCGCCCAGGCCGAGGTCTACGCCAATCACTTCATCAATGTCCACCTCAACGCGGTTGCCGGTGGCAAGACGTACTCCGAGCTGAGCACCCAGGCACAGGCCGACCCGACCAACACCGTGCTTGCCGGCCAGGTCGCCACGATGTTCAAGGGTGAGACCCTGCGTGGTTTGCTGCTGAACGCCTACGCCTTCGGGACGATGGCGACCATCGCCTTGATCGCCGCCATTGCTGCCTTCGTCGGCGCCGGCCTGATGCTGGTACTGGCCGGGCTCGGGCTCGTGCACATCCGCCGGAGCAGGATCGTGTCAATCAGCTGAATTTCCTCAGCATCGTCCGCGCCGTCCTCATCGATATTGATGAGGGCGGCGCGGTTTCATGTCCAGCCCGATGCTGCAGCCGCCCTCTTCCGTGGCGGCGCTACTCGTTGTCCGACCGGTAACCGAGGTTGGGCGACAGCCATTTCTCGGCTTCGGCCACAGTCCAACCTTTGCGCTTGGCGTAGTCGTCCACCTGGTCGCGTCCGATCGGGCCAACCACGAAGTACTGCGACTGCGGGTGCGAGAAGTACAAGCCACTGACCGCGGCGCCGGGCCACATGGCCATGCTCTCGGTCAGCTCGATGCCGGTGTTGGCCTTGACGTCGAGCAATTCCCAGATCGTCTGCTTCTCGGTGTGTTCCGGGCAGGCCGGGTAGCCCGGGGCCGGCCGGATACCGACGTACTTCTCTTTGATCAGTGCTTCGTTATCGAGGTTCTCATCCGGTTGGTACGCCCAGAACTCCGTTCGTACCCGCTCATGCAGACGTTCGGCGAACGCCTCGGCCAGCCGATCGGCCAGCGACTCGAGCAGGATCGCGCTGTAGTCGTCGAGGGTCGCCTTGAACTCCGAGATCTTGTCCGCGATGCCCAGGCCGGCGGTGACCGCGAACGCGCCGACATAGTCGTGCAGGCCAGATTCCTTAGGGGCCACGAAGTCCGCCAGCGAACGGTGCGGGACGCCCGCGCGGTGCTCGCTCTGCTGACGCACCTCGTGCAACGTGGTCAGCACCTCGGAGCGGCCCTCGTTGGTGTAGATCTCGATGTCGTCATCGTTGATCGTGCTGGCCGGGAAGAGCCCGATGACCCCGGCCGCCTGGATCCACTTCTCGGCGATCAGCCGGTCCAGCATGACCTGGGCGTCATCCCACAACCGGCGGGCGGCTTCACCCGACGCCGGGTTGTTGAGGATGTCGGGGAACTTGCCCTTCATCTCCCAGGAATTGAAGAACGGCTGCCAGTCGATGTACTCGCGCAACTCGGCCAGCGAGTAATCGTGGAACGTCTTCACGAACTGCTTGGCTGACGACACCGGGCCGTCACCGTCGTGGTGCACGTCCGGTGCTTGCTGTGCGAGCATCCGCGGGCGCGGCGGCCGATAACCGGTCCAGTCGATCGGGGTCCGGTTCTGCCGGGCCGCGTCGATCGGCAGGATCACCTTCGCGTCGTTGCGGGCGGCGTACCGCTCGCGCAGCGAGTCGTAGTCGGTCTGCAGGTCGGCGAGCAGCGCGGGCCGCTGATCGTCGGACAGCAACGCGGCCACCACCGGCACCGAACGCGAAGCGTCCTTCACCCAGATGACCGGCCCGTGATATTTCTTGTCGATCTTGACCGCCGTGTGCGCTCGCGAGGTGGTGGCACCGCCGATCATCAGCGGAATGTCGAGGCCCTGACGTTCCATCTCGACGGCGAAGTTGACCATCTCGTCGAGGGACGGCGTGATCAAGCCGGACAGCCCGATGACATCAGCGTCATGTTCCTTGGCCGCGTCGAGAATCTTCTGGGCCGGCACCATCACGCCGAGGTCGAACACCTCGTAGTTGTTGCACTGCAACACGACGCCGACGATGTTCTTGCCGATGTCGTGGACGTCGCCCTTGACCGTGGCCATCACGATCGTGCCGTTGCTGCGCCCGGCATCTTCGGGTGACTTTCCGGCCTCGATGAACGGAATCAGG
>JAOPUZ010000047.1 GCA_025966315.1 Frankiales bacterium
AGGAACATCGTGGAACAGCTGGGCAGACCAGCAGATCCGTCGCGCCACTTCGCGCCAGCACCCGCCCGATGATCAACTACAGCTGGTCAAGATCATTCGATCAGCGGTTCCACGGATCGAGGCTAAAACCAGAAATCGAGCAACATCTGGCATCTCCGGGATGCCTGGTGTTGCTCGATTCGGTGAAGTTCGCCTAGGTGGCGGTCTCTAGGTGGCGTCGTCGTCGTACGGGGCGGCCTCACGCGGACCGAGGGGCTGGCTGCCGGGAACAACGGGCGGCGCGCTGGCCGGCGGTGTTGCGGCATCCATCGGATGTTTGGACAGATTGACCGGCTCGTCCTCGCCGCGTAACGCCCGGCTGATGGACTCGCGTGGGTCCAGGCCGGTCAGATCATCGTCGCCGAGCAACGCATTCCTGATCGCCGTGCGCGGGTTGAGCGAGTTCAGGTCGAAGTTGGCAAATTCCGGACCGAGCTCGGAATTCAGCTGGCTGCGGGCACCCTGGGCCAGATCCCGCATCGTGCGCAGCATCCGGGCGGCGTCCTTGGTCAACTGCGGCAGTTTGTCCGGCCCGAAAACCATGAGGGCGACAGCAGCCAGGACGACGAACTCCAACGGCCCGATGTTGAACACCAGGTCAGCCTATGCCGCTCATCAGTCGGAGCCCAGCGTTACTTTCGTCTGTGCGCTCACACCGGCGCGCACGTAGTGAACTGTGACCTGCGCGCCCGGCTTGGACTCGGACACCGCCACCGTCAGCGCGTCACCGGAATCGATCAGCGTCTGGTCGTACAGCGTGATGACGTCGCCCTCTTTCAGGCCGGCCTTGTCGGCGGGACCGTTCGGCACGATCTGCACGAGATAGGCACCGTCCCGGCTGCCGTCGGTGACGCTTCGGCTGCTGACTCCCATGTCGGCGTGCACGACCTTGCCGGTCCGGATCAATTCCTGCGCCACGGTGCGCGCGGTGTCGATCGGGATGGCGAAACCGATCCCGATGCTGCCCGCCTGGCCGCCCGAAGCGGATTGACCGAGCGACAGGATCGCGGTGTTGATGCCGACCACCGCACCGGAGGCGTCGACCAGGGCACCGCCCGAGTTCCCCGGGTTGATCGGCGCGTCGGTCTGGATGGCATCGATCACGGCGTCCGGCTCGCCGTTTTCACCCGGCAACCGCAGCGGGCGATGCAGCGTGGACACGATCCCGGCCGTCACCGTGCCACGCAGCCCGAGCGGATCACCGATGGCGACCACCGGGTCGCCCACCGCCAGCGAGTCGGAGTTGCCTAGCGCGGCCACTGTCAACGAGGTCTTGTCGACCTTCACGACGGCCAGGTCGTTCTGCGGATCCGTGCCGACCACCTTGGCCGGCGCCGAGGACTTATCCGAGAAGATCACCCGGATGGTGCCCTTCGCGGCGAAGGACACCACATGATTGTTGGTCAGGATGTAGCCGCCGCCGTCGATGATCACGCCCGAGCCGGAACCGGCCGCATCGGCGGATCGCACATCGATGGAGACCACGGCCGGACTGACCCGCTGGGCGATCTCGGCCACCGAACCGGGCGGCCGGTTGGCGGGCGTGCCGACCTGCGCCAGCTTGACGTTGGGGTCGGTCAGGACGCGATGCGCTCGTTGGGACAGCCAGTAACCGACGCCGCCACCGATGACGCCGGCGAACAACGCGCCGACCAGCATGATGGCGAGCGCCGACAGGCCCAGCCGGCCGCGGGGGCGTTTGGATTTCGGGACGTCATCCTCGGCGTCGGCCGGCTCGAGCTCGGAGTCGTCCAGACCGATCAGCTCATCGTCCTCGGAGAACACCGGACGGCCGGCAATCCAGTACGGCGACTGCGGGTCGCGCCACGGGTCGGCCGCGGCATCCTTGTTCCACCAGGGCGAGCCCGGGCCAGGTTTGCTGGGAGCGATACGCGTGCCGGGTTCGGCCTCGAACGGCTCACCGGTACGGCCGGCGTAGGTGTCGACCATCTCCCGGGACACCGGTTGGCGAGCAGAATCGTGCCGGGGCGCGATGCGGTCCCCGGCGGCCGGATCGAACGGCTGGTCCGGGGCGGGCGCGCCGAAGGCCTGGGCGTCGTCCGGCGAGACCGGCGGTGCTGTGGACGCTCCGGCCGACCCGCGGCTCGCCGGCGGGTCCGTGGCGTCGAACGGGCTGTCGCGGTCGAGCAGGTGATCAGGGCGCGCGAACTCTGAGCCGTCTGGCTGGTCGTTCACTGATCCTCCGGTCTGTCGAGCCGCGCATGCCGCTCCAGTCTGCCCCAG
Organism: Frankiales bacterium; assembly: GCA_025966315.1. GTDB lineage: Bacteria > Actinomycetota > Actinomycetes > Mycobacteriales > Jatrophihabitantaceae > Jatrophihabitans_A. The sequence continues at coordinate 2,284 of JAOPUZ010000047.1, forward strand.
CACGACGACTCGGCGCAGCGCTACCCGAGGCAACCCAGCGGATGCCTACCTGCCGGTGAAGTTTGTTGGGGTTCCGGCGGTCGCGCCGAAGTCAGCCGTCGCGCCGAAGGTCGGCGGTCGGCGGTCGGCGGTCGGCGGTCGGCGGTCGGCGGTCGGCGGTCGGCGGTCGGCGGTCGCGCGGAAGGCTAGCGGTGGCCGAAGGCCGGCTCAGGGAGCGGGCGGGGTAATCGACAGGCTCGGCGACCCGCTGGTGGATTCCAGGACGGCCAGCCCCGGTCCGCTGCCGGACACGCTCATCAGCGGGGCGTTGCGAGAGTCGCTGGTGGTCACCGCCGGGCGCACCAATGCGACGCCGATGTTCGCCGCCGGCGGCACCGGTGATACCGGTTGGTTCGAAGCGGTCGAAGAAGGCGCCAATGTGCCGACCGCAACCAATGCCGCGGCCGAGGCGAGCAAGCCGATGGGAAGCACGACCCGGCGCGCGTTGTGGTGTCCACGCGCCTCGCGACGACCGGCGGGCGGGGGTGCCGCTGCGGCCAGCGGCGGTGGGATTCCCGGAATCGCGCGGAAGTCGGCGCCGTCCGAATTGCTGTGGCCATCCGCGCTGCGGCCATCCGAATTGCTGTGGCCATCCGCGCCGCGTCCGTCCGAATTGCTGCGGCCATCCGCGCCGCGTCCGTCCGAATCGGCGAGCGGGCCGTCGGAGGCATCCCGGCCGGGCCCGGCCAGGGGCGATCCGTCAGGCCCGTCCGGGCGCGATCCGCCGGACCGGTGCGGCAGGTGATGGCGAGGCGGCCGCCGGTAGGTCACGAAGACCGGGACGCCGTCGCTGCCGAGCACGGTGGGCAGGCCGCTCATCGGCGGCGGGAGCTGGGTCGACATCGGGACCGCCGAAAGTCGAGCCATCAAGCCGGAGGGCAGCGACGGGGTCGGCGCGGAACGCAACATCATCATTGCTTCGCGCTGGACCCGTACCGCCGCAGCGCATTCGTCGCACTCAGCACAGTGACGCTGAGCGCGAGCCGTCGCCGTAGGAGTGAGCACCCCGTCGGCGAAAGCGGCCACCGCGTCCTCGGAGAGGTGCGGCAACCCGAATACGTCCGGTACAGACATGACTAGTCGGCTACTCCTGCTTCGGTCAGTTCGGGCTCCGAGGAGCGCGTTCCGGGTGCTCGGTGGGCCAGGGCCTCGCGAAGCAACACCCGCCCGCGGTGAATCCGCGAGCGAACCGTTCCCACCTTGATGTCGAGCGTCATTGCGATTTCTTCGTAGGTCAACCCCTCGAGGTCACACAACACGACGGCGGCCCGGAAATCGGCCGGCAACGCGTCGAGGGCCCGTTGGATCTCGGGGTCCAGGTTGTTCTGTTCATAGGCCAATTCCGGACCGGCCGAGTCAGAGGCCAGCCGATCACCGGCGTCGTCGGCCAGCGCGTCGAAGCGGATCTTCTGCCGGCGACGCACCATATCGAGGAACAGGTTGGTCGTGATGCGGTGCAGCCAGCCCTCGAATGTGCCCGGCGTGTATTGGGCCAGCGAGCGGAAAACCCGCACAAAAGTCTCTTGCGTCAAGTCCTCGGCGTCCGCCCGGTTGCCGGAGAGCCGGTATGCCAACCGGTACACCCGGTCGGCATGCAGACGTACGATCTCGTCCCACGAGGGGGCGACCCAGTCGGCTGGATCAGTCGCAGCATTCGGGACAGCACTCGTCGGCTGTTCCGCGGCTCGTCCGCCCATCGAACTGGCCACACCAAGATTCAGCGTGGTCATCGATTCACCCATCCTTTGGTTCCACAGTCGTCCTCCGCCACGATGGCAAAGTAAGTGGAGCCCTGAAGACTGCTCAATTCAGCTGTGCATGGGTTAAACGCCTCAGCAGGCTCTCACGTTCCCGATCAACTCGGGCATCAATTGTTTATGCTCCTGGCCGCCGGTGCCCTCGTTATACCCACCGCCGGGCTTGCCTAATCGGCCTATTCTGACCGTTCGTGCACACCTTTACCGAATCCAGCGCCGAGACCGCCCGCGCCCTGGCCGACCTGTGCCTGGACCGGCTGCAGATGCAGGCGCCGCTGGACCTGTCGTTGACGCCGGCCCAACTGCGTGACGCCGCGGGCGAGACAGTCACCGCGGCCGGCATCGGATCGGCCGAGGCACTCCGGTTGTGGGAACACGTGCTGGCGCCGGCCTGCCTGTCGGTGGACCACCCGCGCTACCTGTCCTTCATCCCGGGCGCGCCGACCAAGGCGGCGGCAGCCTTCGACATGCTGGTCGGCGCCTCCAGCGTGTACGCCGGTTCCTGGTTGGAAGGTTCGGGCGCGGTCTACGCCGAGAACCAGGCGTTGCGCTGGATTGCCGAGCTGGCCGGCCTACCCGCCGAGGCCGGTGGGGTGTTCGTCCAGGGCGGCACGGTGGGCAACCTGTCCGCGCTGGTCGCGGCCCGGGCCACCGCTCGTCATCAACGTGACGTCACCGGCCGCCCCCGCCCGGGCCGGTGGGCCGTGGTGGTGACGGAGGAGACCCATTCCTCGGTCAAGCACGCGCTGTCGGAGGTGATGGACGTCGAGACGATCCTGGTCGCCGGCGATTACCGCGGCCGGCTGACCGGTGCCGCCATCCGGCAACGACTCGCCGAACTCGACCCGGCCCAGCGGGACGGCATCTTCGCGGTCGTCGCCACCGCCGGGTCCACCAATTTGGGCGTGGTCGACGACATTGCCGGCATCGCCTCGGTCGCCCAGGAGCACGGCTGGTGGCTGCACGTGGACGGCGCCTACGGCGGTGCGGGCCTGGCGGCCCCGTCCATCCGATCGCTGTACGCCGGGATCGAGCACGCCGACTCGTTCATCGTCGACCCGCACAAGTGGCTGTTCTCGCCCTTCGACAGCTGCGCGTTGCTGTACCGGGACCCGGTGCTGGCCCGGGCCGCGCACACCCAACGAGCGGGCTACCTGGATCCGGTGACGGTCGAGGGTGAGTGGAATCCCAGCGACTTCTCGGTGCAGCTGACCCGCCGCGCTCGGGGTTTGCCGTTCTGGTTCTCACTGGCCGTGCATGGCACCGAGGCATACACCACGGCGATCGAACTGACGTTGGACGTCACCCGGGCCGGCCGCATGCTCATCGATGCCGCCGAGCACGTCCAGATGTTGGTCGAACCAGACCTGTCGGTGCTGGTCTTCGAACGGCTCGGCTGGGGTGCCGCCGACTACTCGGAGTGGACCGCGCGGCTGCTGGACAGCGGCTTCGCGTTCGTCACTCCGACCACCCACCGCGGCCAGGTGTGCACCCGCTTCGCCATCGTGAATCCGCAGACCACGGCCGACGATCTGGCCGCCATCCTGGACACGATGCGCTGACCGCCCGCCCTCGCCGGAATGTGGAAGAAATTGCCGCCTCAGACGGCAATTTCTTGCGCGACCGGAGGGCTCGGGCTGGGTAGAGTCCCGGCCATGGCCGATGCACACCTGTCCGTAACCAGCTTGGCCTACGCCGAGAGTTTCCTCGGCGAGGACGAGGTGATCAGTACCGCCCGCGCCCGGGGCCACGAGCTCGGCTGCACGCCGATCGGGCCGGGCGGCGGGGCAACCCTGCGGCTGTTGGCCACCATCCTGTCGGCGCGCGCCATCGTCGAACTCGGTACCGGGGCGGGCGTATCCGGGCTGTGGCTGTTGAGCGGGATGCGTCCAGACGGTGTGCTGACCACCGTCGACACCGAACCGGAACACCAGCGCGCCGCCCGGCTGGCCTTCACCGAAGCCGGCATTGCCGGCACGCGGTATCGCCTGATCAACGGTGCCGCCGGCGAGGTGCTGCCCCGGTTGACCGACGGTGCCTATGACCTGGTCTTCATCGACGCCGACAAGACCGGCTACCTCGACTACCTCGAACAGGCCATCCGGCTGCTGCGCCCCGGCGGCGTGGTGGCCTTCGACAACGCCCTCTGGCATGACCGGGTCGCCGACCCGGGTTCGCGGGACGCGGACACAATCGCCCTACGGGAACTGGGGAAACTGGTTCGCGACGATGCCCGGCTCGTGCCGGCGCTGCTGCCGGTCGGCGACGGGCTGCTGGTCGCCGCTACCCGCTGAGTGAACTTCTCGGCCAAACTTTTGAAGGGTTCTGCATCTATATGGTGCAGAACCCTTCAAAAGTTGAGGGCGGCCAGCACGGTCTGCACGATCGGCCGGTCGGCACTGCTGGCCCGGGTCAAAGCAAGCAACCGGCGCTGCATGGCCGGTCTGGCCAAGGGCCGGATCACCACGTCGGCCATCCGGTCATCGACGGCAAGCCGCGGCAGCACGGCTACCCCGTGACCGGCCGCCACGGCCCGGACCAGCAACAGCATGTCGTCGGTTTCCCAGCGGACCCGGGGTTCGAAGCCGGCTTCGCGGCAGGCCACCCGGACCGCCTGGCCACAGGCGGCCTCGGCCGGCGGCATCACCCAGTCCGCTTCCGCGAGCATCAGCAACGTCGGTCGGCGGCGCGGGGCCAGCACGCCGGGGCGGGCCACCACCACCAGTGGCTCGACCCGCAATTCGGTCTGGTGCAGGTAGTCCGGCACCGGAACGGGCACCCCGTCATAGACGTCGACCACGGCCAGATCCAGGTCGCCGGCAACCAGTGCGTCGATGCTGCGCGAGGGCTCAGCCACCGTTACGGTGAGGCGGATCTCGGCGTGCTCGATCGCCAGCCGGCTGGCCGCTGGGCTGACCAGGGCCGCGGCGGCCGAGGCCACAGTGCCGATCCGCAACTGCCCGGCCGTCGATCCGGACAGCCGGTCCAGGTCCGCGCGTGCGTGCTCGAGGACAGCCAGGATGGATTCCGTCCGGGCGACCAGCGCCGCGGCGGCCCCGGTCAACTGCACACCCCGGGCGGACCGGCTCAACAATGCGGTGCCAGCCTCTCGTTCGAGGACGGACAGCTGCTGCGACACCGCCGACGGCGTCAGACCCAGGGTGCGGGCCGCCCCGGCGATGGATCCACGCAGCGCCACCTCGCGCAGCATGGTCAGCCGGACCACGTCCAGGGGTAGGCCGCCCGCACTGGCCATGCTGTGCCCCGCCCTCGCTAGTTAGAACCGTAAGTTTTGCTAATGCTAGCTGCTGTCTTGTATTCAGCACGGCTACTGCTTGGTAAGGTCAAGGCGCCGTCCGAACGGTTCACGAGACCCGACTGGCGGCACCAACCACTTCTCGATCGAGGAGGACACCACCCATGTCCGCTGGATCTGTCATCAAGGACGTCCGAGTCGTCGGGCTCGGCAAGGTCGGCGAACTGGTGGCCACGCTGCTCGTCGACACCGGGTTCACTGTCACCGCCTACGACGCCCGCGCTCGCGCCGACCTGCCATTCCCGACCAAGACCTTGGACGTCAGCCGGCCCGAGGCGCTGCGCGCGGCCCTGGACGGTGCCGATGCCGTCGTGTCGTGCTTGCCGTACACCCTCAATCTCGGAGTGGCCGAGGCCGCGTACGACACCGGCCTGCACTATTTCGACCTGACCGAGGACGTGCCGACGACCCGGCGGGTGATGGAACTGGCCGCCGCGTCCGCCGACGTCGTATGGGCCCCGCAATGCGGATTGGCGCCCGGACTCATCGGGATCATCGGTTCCTCACTGACCACCCGATTCAGTGACATCCGATCCATCGAGCTGAAGGTCGGCGCGCTTCCCCGGCACCCGACGGGCCTGCTCGGCTACGCGTTCAACTGGTCGGCTGAAGGCGTCGTGAACGAATACCTCAACGACTGCGAGGTGTTGCGCGGCGGCCATCGGCAGATGGTGCCGGCTATGACCGAGCACGAGAAGGTCGTCATCGGCGGCATCGAACTCGAGGCCTCGCTCACCTCTGGCGGTCTGGGCACCATGTGCCAAACCTTCGAGGGACGGGCCCAGCGTCTGGACTACAAAACCATGCGCTACCCGGGGCACTTCGAACTGATGCGATTCTTCTTCGACGAGCTCGGACTACGCAACCGGCGCGAACTGGCCGGTGAACTACTGGTCGACGCCAAGCCGCCGGTGGACGATGACGTCGTCTACCTGCACGCCGCGGTGGAAGGCAAACGGGACGGCGCCCTGTTCCGTGAGAACTACGTCCGCGCGTACCAACCTCTGGAGATCAACGGCCGGGTCTGGCGCGCCATCTCGTGGACGACGGCCGCATCGGTGGCCGCCGTCGTCGAGTTGGTCGCCGACGGCCGGTTGCCCGCGCATGGCTTCATTCAGCAGGAGGACATCGCCTTTCACGACTTGCTGACCACCCGCAACGGCGCCCGCTTCGCCGAACTTGGAAGGATCTGATCCCGATGGTGCTCGATACTGCTGAGCTGGCCGTCGCCGACGTGACCGCGTCCGATTTGAAGGCGACCACATTGGCCATCCTCGGACGCCTCGGCGTCGGTGACGTGTTCACCGAGGACGGCGAGTTGGCCGCCCGCTCCCCGGTGACCGGCCAGATCTTCGGGCGGTTGGTCGCCCACCGGCCCGGCCAAGTCGAAGAATGTGTCGATCGAGCGCAGGCCGCGTTCACCCAATGGCGCACCGTGCCGGCCCCGGTTCGCGGGCAGCTGGTACGCGAGCTGGGCGAATTGCTACGCGAACACAAGCGGGATCTCGGCGCGCTGGTGTCCCTCGAGGCCGGCAAGATCGTGTCCGAAGGCCTCGGCGAGGTGCAGGAAATGATCGACATCTGCGACTTGGCCGTGGGCCAGTCGCGGCAGCTTTTCGGTCAGACGATCGCCTCCGAACGCCCCGGTCACCGGATGATGGAGCAATGGCACCCCCTTGGCGTCATCGGGGTCATCTCCGCTTTCAACTTCCCGGTTGCAGTGTGGTCCTGGAACACGGCGCTGGCCCTGGTCTGTGGCGATGCGGTCATCTGGAAGCCGTCTGAGAAGACGCTGCTAACCGCGCTGGCCTGCCAGGCCCTGCTGGCCGAAGCAGCCCGGCGAGTGGGCGCTCCGGCCGAGATTTCACAGGTGATATTGGGTGATTCTTTGGTCGGCGTGGCGCTGGTCGAGGACGAGCGGGTCGCCCTGGTGTCGGCTACCGGCTCGACTCGGATGGGTCGCGCCGTCGCGCCCCGGGTGGCCGCCCGCTTCGGCCGGCTGCTGCTCGAACTGGGTGGCAACAACGCGGCCATCGTTGCGCCCAGCGCCGACCTTGATCTCGCGGTACGCGGCATCGTGTTCTCCGCGGCCGGCACCGCGGGTCAGCGTTGCACCTCGCTGCGCCGGGTCATCGCGCACAGCTCCATCGTCGATGAGCTGACCGCGCGGCTGGCCAAGGCGTACCAGTCGCTGCCGATCGGATCACCGCTGGCCGCAGGAACGCTGGTCGGCCCGCTGATCGACGAGGCCGCCTTCGACGGCTACGCGGCAGCTCTGGACCAGGCACGCGCTGACGGCGGCGAGTTGATCGTGGGCGGCGAGCGGGTGGACGCCGGCCAGGCCAATGCTTACTACGTAGAGCCGGCCATCGTCCGGATGCCGTTCCAGACCGAGATCGTCCGGACGGAGACCTTCGCGCCCATCCTGTACGTGCTGGCCTATGACGACTTCGACGAGGCGCTGGAGATTCACAACGGCGTCAGTCAGGGGCTGTCGTCGGCAATCTTCACCTTGCAGCTGCGTGAGGCCGAACGCTTCGTGTCGGCGGTTGGCTCCGACTGCGGGATCGCCAACGTCAACATCGGACCGTCCGGCGCCGAGATCGGGGGCGCGTTCGGGGGCGAAAAAGAGACCGGCGGCGGGCGTGAATCCGGTTCGGACTCCTGGAAGGCGTACATGCGGCGCAGCACGAACACGATCAACTACTCGACCGAGTTGCCCTTGGCCCAGGGCGTCGAATTCGTTTGATCCGAGCCGGTCGCACGCGCGAACGTCCTACGCTAACGTCCCTATAGGGCCGCCTGCGTAGGACATTCCAGGAGACGGGGGCCGGGGTCAGCTCAAAGGCCGACGCGGCTGGCCACCAGCTCGATTCGGTCATCCAGGGCCACGGCCGCCACCCGCAGGAAGCCGGCTGACTGCGACCCGTAGAACTCCCCCGGCGAGGTGATGATGCCGGCCCGCTCCGCCAACGTGCGGGCCGCCGCCCACGCATCGCCGCCAGGGACGCCCACCCACAGGTAAAACCCACCGGCCGGCATCTCGCTGTCGAGGCCGACGGCTTTGAGGACGGTGCGAAGCCGCTCCATCCGGTGCCAGTAACGGTCCCGCTGGACCGCGACATGCTCGTCGTCCTCGAGCGCCACAACGGCCGCGCGCTGCACCGGCCCGGGGGGCATCAAACCCGCGTGCTTACGCACCTCACGCAGGTAGTGCACCAGCTCGGCGTCCCCGGCGTAGAAACCGATGCGGGCACCCGCGAAGTTGTCCCGCTTGCTCAACGAGTGCACCGCGATAACGCCCTGGGTGCCTTCGCGCAGGATCGTGGTGGCCGGGCCGGCATAGGTGAATTCGGCGTAGCACTCGTCCGAGAGCACCGGTATCGAGCGCTGGCGTCCCCACGCTGCCGCGGCGGCCAGATCGCTCAGCTGCCCGGTCGGGTTGGCGGGCGAGTTCACCCAGATGACCAAAGCCCGATCCGCATCGGCCTCGTCGATATCGGCCAGCGCCAGGTAAGGCACGGCGCGTAGCCCGGCCAGCGTGGCACCCATCTCGTAGGTGGGGTAACTGATCGCCGGGTAGAGCACGGTGTCCCGGGAGGGATCGCGCAGGTGCAGGTACTGCGGCAGCGAGGCGACGAATTCCTTGCTGCCCACGCAGGCGGCCAATTCCGTGGCGGGGTCGACGGTGGCGCCCAACCGTCGCTCGATCCAGTTGGCGGCGGCCTGCCGGAAGGCCACGGTACCGATCGACGGCGGGTAGCCCTGGGCCGGGACGGCCGCCGCCAGCGCGGCAATCACCTCGGGCGGCGGCGGGTCACAGGGCGTGCCGATGGACAGATCCACCGCGCCACCGTCCCACTTCGCCGCCAATGCGGCGACCTCGTCGAGCCGGTCGTAGGGGTAGGGCGGCGGTACGAATCCGGCTCGGGTGCTCGTCATGAGAGTTCCCTTTGTTTGGCGTTCGCCGGCACGGCGGCCGGATCATCGAGTGTGGCCACACTTTCGCTCGGCACGCTGGAGGGCTGACCAGCGACGGGCTGAAGGTGCTGAGAGCGTGAACGTCCCGGCTGGACATCCAGTCGAGCAGCGAGCAGTTGCGCCAGGTGAATGCCGTCGGTGGCAATCAACTGATCGAGCTGAGTTCGACAGGAGAATCCATCGGCCAACACGATCGTGTCGGGCTTGGCCTGGCGGACCGCCGGCAGCAAGGACAACTCGGCCACCGCCACCGACACGTCGTAATGGCCGCGCTCGACGCCGAAGTTGCCGGCCAGTCCGCAGCAGCCGCCGACCGTCTGCAGTTGCGCCCCGGCACCGGCCAGCAGCGCGGTGTCCGCCTCGAAGCCCATGACCGCATGCTGATGACAATGCGGCTGCACCACCGCGGAGACGTCGCCCAGCGACGGGGGCTGCCAGTTGCGTTCGGTGAGCAGCTCGGCCAGCGTCCGGGTCGCAGCCGCCAACCGGACGGACCGCTGATCGTCGGGCAGTAGTTCGAGCACGTCCGAGCGCAGGACTGCCGTGCAGGAAGGCTCCAGGCCAACGACCGGAATGCCTTGCGCCAGCGCTGATTCCAGCGCGTCCAGGCTGCGCGTGAGCTGACGGCGGGCACCGTCCAACTGCCCGGTGGAGATCCAGGTCAGGCCGCAGCACACCTGACCGTCCGGGATCTGCACCGAGAAGCCGGCATCTTCGAGCACCCGGACCGCGGCAATGCCCACGTCGGGGGAGAATCCGTTGGTGAAGGTGTCCACCCACAGCATCAGCGGATCACCCACCGCCGGTTCGTGATCGGCGAACCACTGGCGGAAGGTGCGCGTGGCGAACTCTGGTAGCGGCCGCCGCTGGTCAATCCCGCCGAGCCGCTTGGCCAGCGCCGCCAAGGGTTTCGGCTTGGCCAGCGCGTTGACCGTTCGCGGCGCCCGGGCGGCCAGGGCCGCCCAGCGGGGCAGCCAGCCGAGCAGGTAATGCGAACCAGGCCGCAACCGGCGGCGATATTTCTGGTACAGCGCTTCGGCCTTGTACGTGGCCATGTCCACGCCAGCGGGGCAGTCCGACGCACAACCCTTACAGGACAAGCACAAATCCAGTGCCTCGGACACCTCAGGTGCGGCCCAACCGTCGGTGACCAAGCTGCCGTTGGTGAGCTCCTGCAGCACCCGAGCCCGGCCACGGGTGGAATGGGTTTCGTCCTTCGTGGCCAAGTAGGACGGGCACATCACGCCGCCAGTGGCACTGGTGTCGGCTCGGCACTTGCCCACCCCGACGCAACGATGCACCGCGGTCGTGAAGGAACCGCCATCGTGGGCGTAACTGAATCCCAGATTCCGGTTGACCGGCTTGGCCAGCGGCAGTCTCAGGTCGGCGTCGACGGGCGAGGGGTCGACGAGCACCCCCGGGTTGAGTAGGCCGGCCGGGTCGAAGATCGCTTTGACCTGACCGAACAGCCCGATCGCCTCGGGCGAGTACATGGCCGGCAGCAGTTCGCTGCGCGCCCGGCCGTCGCCGTGCTCACCCGACATCGAGCCGCCGTGGGACGCGGCCAGCGCAGCCGCATCCAGCAGGAACGCCCGGAACGCCCCTGGCCGGTCGGCCAGCGGGAAGTCCAGGCGCACGTGCACGCAACCGTCGCCGAGATGACCGTAGATCAGCCCATCAATTTCGTGCTGGGCCAGCAACAGATCGAACTCGCGCAGGTAGGAGCCGAGATTCGCCGGTGGTACTGCGGCGTCCTCCCAGCCGGGCCAGGCGGGCGCACCAGCCGGCGTGCGGCCGGCCAACCCAGCACCGTCCTCGCGGATCCGCCAGAGGCGACGCGCGTGCTCACCGATGACGACCGCGGCCGATTCCACTCCGGACACCCGGACGAATTCCTGGGCTGCCGCTATTGCCTCGGCCTGCGTTGACCCGCCGGTCTCGATGAACAGCCAGCCCCCACCGACCGGCAGTTCCGGGACGGCGGACGGGCCACGGCGCTCGATCAAGACTTGCACCAATCGCGCGTCCATCCCCTCGACGGCGAGCGGCCCGAGCGGCACCAAACTGGGCACCGCGTCCGCGGCACTGGCCATGTCGGGGTAGCCGAGGACGGCCAATGCCGTGAACGGGGCGGATTCGACGAGGCAGACCTCAGCTCTGGTCAGCACGGCCAGCGTGCCCTCGGTGCCGGCCAGGAAACGAGCCAGCTCACCACCACGCTCGGGCAACAGATGTTCCATGGAGTAGCCAGATCCCTGCCGGGAAAACCGGGCGAACTCGGTGCGAATCGTGGCCAGGTTGGCCGACACCAGAGAACTAAGCTCGGCGCCGATCGGATCGATCAGGGTGCTCAGGCTCGACGCCGTGAGCGCGTGACCATCGGCTAGCAGTAACTGCAGTTCGCTGACGTTGTCGGCCGTCTTGCCGTATGCCAGCGCGTGGGCACCGCACGCGTTGTTGCCGATCATGCCGCCGAGGGTGCACCGGGCCTGGGTGGACGGATCGGGACCGAACCGCAAGCCGTGCACCGAGCCGGCTCGTTGTAGGTCCGTGAGAATGACGCCGGGATCGACGACGGCCACCCGCCGGTCCGGATCGATCGAGTGGATCTTGTTCAGGTGGCGGGAGAAATCAAGCACGATGCCGGGGCCGACCGCGTTGCCGGCACAGGAGGTACCGGCGCCGCGAGGCGTGATCGGGGTGCCGGTGTCACGAGCCACCTGCAGCGTGGCCGCGACCTCGTCGACATGCCGGGGGAAGACCACGACCTGGGGCACGACCCGGTAGTTCGAGGCGTCCGTCGAGTACTCAGCGCGGCGCCGTGAGGAAGCGTCTGCTTCGGCGATACCGGCCGCCCGGAGGCGGGCAGCGAGCACTTCTGGAGTCATGCATTCATTCTCTCCGGTGCTACCGACAGTTTCGCCGCGGGGCCTGGAGATGGGTGCGACTCGACCGCAACCAGCGGGTTGTATGGAGTAGTTACGGGGCACCGAAGGCTCAGCGGAGCCAGTAAGCGCCTACCCGGCTGCCGTTCTGGCCAATTCACCTCATCACGGCCCGACGCAACCTCAAGAAGCGAAACAGGCGGGTGGCGGGGTGCCGTCCAAGCCGAGTGTCACGGCCGCCCGGGCCGCCACCGGACCGACCAGATTTCCGGTGCCGTTATAGCCGCCGCAGGCCACCACGCCATCCCGTGCCGAGGTCACCAGCGCGCGGCCGTCCTCGGTGTAGCCGACCGAGGCCGCCCAACGGTGCGATACCGGCACCGGGTTACCGGCGAAGCGGAGCACCAGTCCGTCCAGGTAGGCCTGCACCACCTCGGTCGGCTGCGAATCGGTCGTCCATTCGGCCTCGACGTCGATATCCCGGCCACCACCGAGGAAAAGCCGGCCGGCCGGGTCCTGCTGGGCGTAGTCGTAGCCCCACCGTCCATAGACCGGACAGGGCAATTTCGCCAGATCGGGCAACGGTTCGGTGGCCAGCATCTGCAGCCTGGCCGTTCGTACCCGACCAGCGAGCTCGGGCAGCAGCACGTCCAGGCCGCCGTCCACGGCGACGACGACCAGACCGCAACGCACCTCGCCGGCGGTCGTCTTCACCGATCCCGCTGAGATCGAGCGGGCCGCGCTGTGTTCGAACAGCGCGCACCGAGCGCCCGCGTCGCCCAGCCGCCCGGCCTGGGACAGCGCGCGGCGAGCCGGGTTCATCGCACCGTCATCGGGCAGGAACAACCCTTCGCCGAGCGTGCCGGAATACCATTCCGCCCGGATGCCGTGCCCGGTGAGAAAGCTCAGCTGTTCCTGGCAATCGGCGATCTCGCGCAATCGATCGGCCGCCTCGAACTCGGAACGGGGATCGCCCGGCAGTCCGGCCAGTCGCAGCGAACCCGCCCGGCGAACGATGTCGGGCCCCAGCGTCTGGGCCAGCCAGTCGAGCTCGTTCACGGTGTCGCGATACAGCTCCATGGCCGCGGCCACCCCCCATGACTCGGCGGCACGCTGCACCCCGGGTGCCGGACCGGCCAGCAGGAAGCCGCCGTTACGTCCAGCGGCACCGGCCGCGATCCGGCCGGCGTCCAAGCCGATCACCGACAGCCCACGCCGCAGTACCTCCGCCATCGCCGACAAGCCACTGGCGCCGAGCCCGACCACGCAGACGTCAGCCGTCCGCACGCCGGACAGGGACGGCCGCCGCGGCGTTCGTGCCACGATCGGGTCGGTGTCCCATCCCGGTGTGCCTGAGTCGGCCATCAGGGCATCGCTTCAGAGGACCTTCGACAGAAACGCCTGAGTGCGCTCGTGGGCCGGCTTGGCCAGCACTTCGCGCGGCTGGCCGGACTCCACCACGACACCGTCGTCCATGAACACCAGCGAATCGGCGACCTCACGAGCAAAACCCATCTCGTGGGTGACCACGACCATCGTCATGCCCTGCTGGGCGAGTTCTTTCATCACGTCCAGCACCTCGCCCACCAGCTCTGGGTCCAATGCGGAGGTCGGTTCGTCGAACAGCATCAGCTTGGGTTGCATGGCCAGGGCACGGGCAATCGCCACCCGCTGCTGCTGACCGCCTGACAACTGCGAGGGATAGGCATTGGCCTTGTCCGACAGGCCCACCTGGGCCAGCAGCTCGCGCCCCTTGGCCTCGGCGGCGGCCCGGCTCTGCTTCTTCACCCGTATCGGCGCCTCGGTGATGTTGCCCAGCGCCGTCCGGTGCGGGAACAGGTTGAACCGCTGGAACACCATCCCGATCTCGCGCCGCTGCTTGGCTGCATCCCGAGGATGCATCTCGTGCAATACCTCGCCGCGTTCGCGATACCCGACGAGATCACCGTCGACGTACAGCCGGCCGGCGGTGACCTGCTCCAGGTGGTTTATGCAGCGCAGGAAGGTGGATTTGCCGGAGCCGGATGGCCCGATCAGACACATCACCTCGCCGGCCTGCACCGTGAGCGTGATGCCCTTGAGGACATGGAGCGCACCGAAGGACTTGTGCACCGCCTCGGCGCGAACCATTGGTTGCCCACTCGGCGTCGGCGGCCCGGTCATTGGTGCCCGCCCGGTCCGGCGCCGGCATTGCCGGCCTGGGCGTCGGCGAGTGACTGCAGTTGCCGCGCCGACATCGTCCGGCTGGCGCCGCGGGCAAAGTACCGCTCCAGGTAGTACTGGCCAACCATCAGGATCGAGGTGAAGAACAAGTACCAGGCCGAGGCCACCAGCAACAGCGGGATCGGGTTGAACGTTTCGACCGCCAGATCCCGGGTCTTGCTGTATAGCTCGGTCGTGAGTGGCACCGCAGTCACCAGCGACGTGGTCTTCAGCATCGAGATCAGCTCGTTGCCGGTCGGCGGAATGATGACCCGCATCGCCTGCGGCAGCACGACCCGGTTGATGGTCTGGCCCCACGACATACCGAGCGCGGTCGCCGCCTCGGTCTGGCCCTCGTCCACACTGCTGACACCGGCCCGCACGATCTCGGCCATGTACGCGGACTCGTTCAGCGAAAGGCCGATGACGGCAAGCCAGTACGCCGTGAACAGGCCACCGGTCTTGACGTGTGCGAACTGGTGGACGAACGGGATGCCCAGGTCGACCTGCTTGTAGATGACCACCATCAGGCCCCAGAACACCAGCTGCACGTAAACCGGTGTACCGCGGAAGAACCATAGAAAACCCCAGCTGACCCAGCGCAGCACCGGATTCTGCGACATCCGCATCACGGCCAGCACTACGCCCAGGATGATCGCGAAGAGCATCGCGAGCGCGGTAAGACTGAGGGTTACCAGGGCGGCCTGGCTCACCCGTTTGTCAAACAGGTACCGGCCGAAAGTGCCCCAGTCATAAGCAGAATTGGTCGCCGCGCCGTAGACGAACAACGCGAGCAGCACCAACACGATGACCGCTGCGATCAATCGTCCCGGACGCCGCAGCGGCACGGCCCGGATCGCCTCGGGCTGGCCCGCGGGGCCGGATCGTTGCGTGCCCCGGCCGATCACTGTCGTCACGACCCACCCCCGGACACTGGTTGCCTGCCTTGCTTGCCTAGCCTGCCTAGCCCGTCTTGCCGGCCGTGCCGCGCTAGCTGCCGCCCCCGTTGATGGTGGCATTCGTGATGGCCCCGGCGGCGACGCCCCACTTGTCGAGGATCTGCTTGTAGGTTCCGTCGTCGATCAGGGCCTGGACCGCCTTCTGCAGCGCGTCGCGCAAGCCCGTCTGGCTCTTGGCGACCGCCAGCCCGTACGGCGCCGCCTCGTAGATGTCGCCGGCCAGCTGCAGCTTGCCGCCCGACTGCTTCACCGCGTACTGCGTGATGGGCGAATCCGCGTCGAAGGCCTGCGCCTGGCCGAGGATCACGGACTGGTTCACGGCGTCCTGGCTGTCGATTTTCAACTTGGTGATCGCCTTCTTACCCGCCGCCGTACACGCCTTGCTCTTGGCCGGCACGTCCTCGGTGTCCTCGGTTGTCGTCGCTTGCACGGCAACGGTCAGGCCGCAGGCATTGTTCGGGTCGACGGTCTTACCGGCTGGCGAGGCCCACTGAAATCCGGCCGAGTAGTAGTTCACGAAGTCGACCTGAGCTTCGCGTTCCTTGTTGTCGGTGAAGGACGACATGCCCACATCGAATTTGGCGCCCTTGACGCTGGGCAGGATGTTGTCGAACGAGGCCTCGTTGTACGTGACGGTCAAACCGAGCTTCTTGCCCACCGCGTCCAGGAAGTCCGGCTCCCAACCGACGATCTTGCCGGTCTTGGTGTCCTTGTATTCGTTCGGCGCGTAGGGCACGTTGATGCCGACGTTCAGCTTGCCGGCCGTCTTGATCGCGTCCGGCAACGAGGCGGCGAGGTTGGCGTCCGAGCTCACCGCACCGACCGATACCGTCGAAGTCGGCTGTGACGAGGTGGACGGACCGTTACTCGCACAACCGGCCAACGCCAGCGCGGCGGTCACCAGCGCGGCGCTGGCGAGAACCGCCGGACGGGAGGTGAAGGCACTACGGGACTTCAAGGCTGAACCGAACATAGATCCTCCGCGGTCGTAGTCAGAGGCACTCTATGGCCTGGCTCCGACGAAACCAGACTGCGTGTCACGCCAGCAACTTAAACGTAACCGCGCTGCCGTTTAGCGCCGAGTCGAACTAGGCCGTCGCGCGCGCTGCCTTACCGAGTACGACGACACCGCTGTCGGAGACGTGATAGCGCTGACGGTCGGCTTCCAGATCGACACCGATGTGGGCACCGGGCTCGACGATCACGTTCTTGTCCAGGATGGCCCGGCGGACGACCGCGCCTTCACCGATCACGACGTTGTCCATCAGTACCGAGCCCTCGACGTACGCGCCGTTGCGGATGACTACATTCGGCGACACCACACTGCCGCGCACCGTCGAACCGGAGATGATCGAACCGGCGCCGACGATGGATTCCTGGGCCAGCCCGCCGTCGACGAACTTGGCCGGCGGCAATTGCTGGTGATGGGTGTAGATCGGCCACGCGGCGTTGTACAGGTTGAACACCGGATGCACGCTGACCAGATCCATGTTGGCGTCGTAGTAGGCGTCCATGGTGCCGACGTCACGCCAATAAGCCCGGTCCCGGTCAGTCGAGCCCGGCACCTCGTTGTCGTTGAAGTCGTAGACCCAGGCGCCGTCCTGCTTGACCATCCACGGCATGATCGAGCCGCCCATGTCGTGCACAGACGTCGGATCGTCGGCGTCGACCCGAAGTGCCTCGACGAGTGCCTCGGTGGTGAACAGGTAATTTCCCATCGAGGCGTAGCTCAGGTCTGGATAGTCCGGCAACCCAGGCGGGTCCGCTGGTTTCTCCAGGAATTGCAACACTCGGCCGTCCGCGTCGGCGTCGATGACCCCGAACTGATCAGCGGATTCGCGCGCCACCCGAATACCCGCCACGGTTACCGCGGCTCCACTGTCCAGATGCTGGTCCAGCATCTGGCGGGGATCCATCCGGTAGACGTGATCGGCGCCGAACACGACGATGTGGGTCGGGCGGTCATCGGTGATCAGGTTCATCG
The DNA here is from genome assembly GCA_025966315.1 of Frankiales bacterium. Lineage (GTDB taxonomy): Bacteria > Actinomycetota > Actinomycetes > Mycobacteriales > Jatrophihabitantaceae > Jatrophihabitans_A. The sequence goes on from JAOPUZ010000047.1 coordinate 19,407, forward strand.
ACTGCAGGATCGCGTCGGCGCTGCCGGTGTACCACCGCGGGCCTAGCCGTTGCTGCGCCGGCACCGGAGTCACGTAGTTTCCGAGCAGCTGCGACATGCGCCAGGTCTGTGTGATGTGCCGGTCCAGCGAATGCGATTTGTACTGCGTCAGCACACAGATCCGCAGGAAGCCGGCGTTGACCAGATTCGACAGCACGAAGTCGATCAGCCGGTAATTGCCACCGAAGGGCACCGCCGGTTTGGCGCGGTCAGCCGTCAGCGGCCAGAGCCGCTTGCCCTCACCACCGGCTAGGACGATGCCGAGTACCCGAACTCCCGCAGCCATGCGGCAACCATAGTCCGACCATCCGAGCACCGGCACTGACAGCGCGCCCGGCGCCCCGATACTGTGCTCGCATGCGCGTGGCCCTGATCAGCCGGGAATACCCACCCGAGGTGTACGGCGGAGCCGGCGTCCACGTCGAGTTCCTGGCCCGCGAACTCGCCCGGCTGGTCGACGTCGACGTGCATTGCTTCGGAGCCGACAGAGTCGAGGCCGCCGCTGCCAATGCGGCCGGCGCCCCGCGTGTTCACCCCTATCGCACACCGCCCGGCCTCGACGGGGCAAACCAAGCGCTCGCGACGCTCGGCGTGGACGTCGAGATGGCCGCCGGCATCAGCGGGGCGGACGTCGTGCATTCCCACACCTGGTACGCCAACCTGGCTGGGCATCTGGCCTCGATGTTGCACGACGTCCCGCATGTCGTCACCGCCCATTCGCTGGAACCCTTGCGACCGTGGAAAGCCGAACAGCTCGGTGGGGGATATCGGCTGTCGTCTTGGGCGGAACGGACCGGGTACGAAGCCGCCGCCGCGGTGGTGGCCGTAAGCCGTGGCATGGCCGCCGACGTCCTGTCCGCCTACCCCAACGTCGAAGCTTCCCGGGTGCACATCATTCCGAACGGGATCGACACCGAGCTCTACGCGCCGGCGGCCGAACGCGACGTCCTCGATCAGTACGGCCTGGACCCCGACCGGCCGATCGTGCTGTTCGTCGGACGGATAACCCGGCAGAAGGGCGTCGCCCATCTCGTTGCCGCCGCGGCGGCCTTCGACTCGGACGCTCAGCTCGCGTTGTGTGCCGGTGCCCCGGACACTCCCGAACTCGCGGCCGAGATCGCCGAGGCCGTGAGCCGATTGCAGGCCGCGCGCGAGGGTGTGGTGTGGATCCAGCAGATGCTGCCGAGACCGCAGATCATGCAGCTGCTCACGGCCGCCGACGTCTTCATCTGCCCGTCCATCTACGAACCGCAGGGAATCGTCAACCTCGAGGCGATGGCCTGCGAGACCGCCGTCGTCGCGTCCCGGGTCGGTGGCATTCCCGACGTGGTGTTGGACGGTGAGACCGGCTTGCTGGTCGACTACGCCACCGATCCGCACGAATTCGAGGCGGGGCTGGCCGAGGCGGTCAACACCTTGCTGGCCGACCCGGCCCGGGCCACCGCAATGGGGTTGGCCGGGCGCGCCCGAGCGGTCACCGAGTACGGCTGGACGACCATCGCCGCCCGCACCGTGGCGCTGTACGAGTCGTTGCTCCGCTAAGTCCGACTCGTTGCTCCCCCTAGCGGCAGCTCAGATCAGCTGACCAGGTCCTCGAGATAACGGGCCAGCAGGCGCGCCCCGAAGCCCGTCGCCCCGCGGGAAAAGATCTCGCCTTCTTCGATGGCCCGGGCCGGCCCGGCAATATCCAGATGCGCCCAGGGCACGTCGCCGACAAATGGCTGCAGGAAAAGCGCGGCCGTGATGCCACCGGGGTTTCCGGGATCGTTGCGGGCGTCGGCCACCGGCGAATCCAGCAGGCTCAGGTAGCGATGTTCCAGCGGCATCCGCCAGATCGACTCGCCGGTGGCCAGCGAGGCGGCTTCCAGGCGACCCGCCAGCTCGTCGTCATTGGCAAAGTAGCCCGCGGTCAGCAGGCCCAGCGCGACCTTCATCGCGCCGGTCAGCGTCGCCACATCGATCACGGCGCTGGGCTTGAGCCGATCCACCGCGTAGGCCAGCGCGTCGGCCAGCACCAGGCGTCCCTCGGCGTCCGTGTTACCGATTTCGGTGGTCCGGCCGCCGTACTGATAGATCACGTCGGAGGGACGCATGGACGTCCCGGACACCGCATTCTCGGCCGCGGGCACCAGCACGGTGACTCGGATCGGCAGTCTGCGCAACGCCACCGCGTGCAATGCGGCCAGCACCGCAGCGCCACCGCACATGTCGGTGTGCATCATCCGCATCGCCGCCGGCGGCTTGAGGTTCAGCCCGCCGGTGTCGAACGTGATGCCCTTGCCGACCAGGACGATGTGCGGGCCGCGCGCGGACCCGCGCGGACGGTAGGACACCTCGATCAATCGGGGCGGACTGACCGAGCCGCCGCCGACGGCCAGCACGCCGCCGAATCCGCGAGCGGCCAGCCAGCTCACGTCGTGGAGCTGAACCGTGCAGCCGGCCGGCGTCAGCTGCTCGGCCGCGAGCTCGCCCATCCGCTGTGGCGTCAGGATCGATGCCGGGGTGTTGCCCAGGTCGCGCGCCCAACCGGCGGCGTCGGCCGCGGTGTCTCCAGCGGTCAGCCCGCCGGGGTCGACGGCGCCCACGATCTGCACCGTGTGCAGGGCTTCGTCGGCGTTGCTGGCGAGCGTGAAGCTGTAGCCGCCCAGCACCAGCCCCTCGGCGAGCGCGCGGCTGGCCGGCTCGTCCGCCGCGTCGATGGCCACCGCGACCGAGCGAGCCTCGTCCAGATCGCGAATGCGGCGGCCCAGCGCGACGGCGGCGATCCGAAGGTCGCCGACCGTACCCTCGCCCAAGCCGGCGATCAGCACGATCGAGGGCTGCAGCCCGGGCAAGGTCACCCGGTGTACCGAACCCGCCGCGCTGTCCGGTTGCTGGTCGCGTACGTACTCAGCGACCAGCTCCGCGGCGGCTGCGGGCAGCACTTCGGAGGGCAGTCCGGCCACCTGCACATCCACGCCGAGGAGGCCGACAGCAGCGACATCAACGGCATGGGGCTGGTCTGGGATCTGCAAAAGGATCACTGAGGATGCCTCGCTGGCTTCGGTTGTAGTGGCCGTTCATCGAACTGTGAAGCGGGCCGTTCGCTCGGTGAGCCGGGACCGGTCGCCGAAACGTAGAACGACCCCAGCCGATCAAACCCGGTCGTAGAGACCGTCCGGTCGGCTGGGGTCGGTTGTGCCATTAGCTAACGGCAGCGGAGAGAGCCTCCGAGAGTGCCGAGGCCTCATCGGCCGAAAGTTCGACGACCAGACGGCCACCGCCTTCCAGCGGAACGCGCATAACAAGACCGCGCCCCTCTTTGGTGACCTCCAGCGGACCATCACCCGTCCGCGGCTTCATCGCCGCCATGTGTGCCTCCTCATCGGTACTGTTCCGCGTCCCCAGATGCGACCTCGGGGATTCGGGTCGGGGCATGCTGTGTCCATTGTCCCGCATTGCCTGTAGCCAAGCCAAAGCGGGCTCTTACGTTCTAGGGTGTAGCCATGGCGGACGTGTTGGAAGTAGGCCACGCCGGCGACGCCGACAGCGTCACGATCCTCACCTTGAACCGACCGGACTCCCTGAATTCGCTGTCCGTCGAGCTGAAACAAGCCCTGCTTGCGGCCTTGTCCGCGGCCGCTGCCGACCCGGGCGTGCGAGCCGTGGTCCTGACCGGCAGTGGCCGCGCATTCTGTGCCGGGCAGGATCTGGCCGAACACGTCGCGTTGCTGGAGTCCGGCGACGCGACCCCGTTGGCCACCGTCCGGGAGCACTACAACCCGATTGCGCACAGCCTGCTGACGATGCCGAAACCAGTGATCGCGGCGGTGAACGGTACGGCGGCCGGAGCCGGCGCCTCGCTGGCGATGGCGTGCGACTTGCGGGTCGTGTCGTCGCAGGCGACCTTCCTGCTCGCGTTCGCCAACGTCGGACTGGGACTGGACACCGGCATCTCGTGGACCCTGCCGCGGCTGGTCGGCTCGGCCCGCGCGATGGAGCTCGCGCTGCTGGTCGAGCCGTTCAGCGCCGAACGCGCCGCGGAACTCGGCCTGGTCACCCAGCTGGTCGAACCGGATCGAGTGCTACCCGCGGCGATCGATCTGGCCAGCGGCCTGGGTCGCGGGCCGACGGCCGCCTACGCCGCTATCAAGCAGGCGATTCACTTCGGCGGGTCCCACCCGCTGGCCGAATCGCTGGAGAACGAAGCTGTGCAACAGAATCTGGCCGGCGCCACCGGCGACCATCGATCCGCGGTTCAGGCCTTTCTTCGCAAGCAACGTCCGGTATTCACCGGGCATTGACCCGCGTGGCGCGCCAGCACTCCGGCGCATGGTCGTTGACCATTCCGGTGGCCTGCATCAAGGCATAAGCGGTGGTGGGGCCGACGAACACCAGCCCGCGTCGTTTGAGTTCCTTGGCCATGGCGATCGACTCCGCCGTCTTCGCGGGGATGACCGCGCCGGTCCGCAACGGCGGCCGGTCAACCGGAGCGAAGGACCAGAGCAACTCGCTCAGCCCCTCAGGCACCGCATTCAGCGCGGCGCGGGCGTTGCCGATGGTGGCCAGGATCTTGGCCCGGTTGCGCACGATGCCGGCGTCGGTCAGCAACCGATCGATGTCGGACTGGTCGAAGGCCGCCACCTTGCTCAACCGGAAGCCAGCGAAGGCGGCCCGGAAGTTCTCGCGCTTGCGCAGGATGGTCAGCCAGGAAAGGCCGGATTGGAAACCCTCGAGGCAGATCTTCTCGAACAGCCTGATGTCGTTGGTAACAGGGCGTCCCCACTCCTCGTCGTGGTAGCGCAGGTACTCCGGCAAATTGCCATGCCAGAAGCAGCGATCCTTGCCATCGTCGCCGGTAATCAATCCAGTTCCGGTCATATCAGCGATTCGTTCCCTGTTTTGTTAAGGCTTTACCATTTGGAAACCCTGTTTCCAAACCGAGCGGTAACCCTGACGAAAGGTTTATCCAAAACTCGGCCGTTTCGCGTCGGCGCATTTACCATTCGCTGGCTGCGCGGTGTCACCATACTGATGAAAGCGGGCGTTTGCGCGTCCATATCAGATGCATTGTAGAGAGTTCGTCCGATGATGAAAAAACATATTTTGGCGGCTGCCGGAGTGATCGGCATTCTTTCCTCCCCAGCCATTGCCAATGATCGCTATCAATCCCGACCGCCTGTTGTCGTCAGTCCTGACCTGACGGCTCCGTGGGTGGTTCAGCTGGGTGGAGCTCGAGTTCAGCCGGTCGTCTATCCTGTCCGCCCGATGGCGACGCAGCCGCGTGGACTTTTCGCGCCGCGAGTCATTCATCCGCTGTTTGGCGGCGGCGCTGTCCAGCCGGTCGCCAGCATGCACCCTGGCATACCCGTCATCCGCTCGACATTCGATCCGCAATACCTGCCGCAGATCGTCGATTACCAGACAAAAGAACGTCCGGGCACGATCGTGATCGATACGG